>NZ_JAFBCN010000001.1:4200000-4500000 GCF_016907755.1 Cellulosimicrobium cellulans | reverse complement strand
AGGACGACGTCGCGGCGGCGCGCATCGTGCGCACGCCGCTGCTCACCGACCGTCGCGACGAGCACGGCCCGTTCGACGCGATCGGTGACGTGCACGGCTGCCTCGACGAGCTGGTGACGCTCCTCGGGAAGCTGGGCTACGCCGTCGTGCGCGACGACGCGGGCCGGCCCGTCGATGCCGCGCACCCCGAGGCCCGTCGCGCGATCTTCCTCGGCGACCTGGTCGACCGCGGCCCGGACTCCCCGGGAGTGCTGCGGCTCGCCATGGGCATGGTCCGGGCGGGTCACGCGCTCGCGGTGCCGGGCAACCACGAGCACAAGCTCGTCCGCGCGCTCGGCGGTCGTGACGTCAAGGTCTCCCACGGCCTGGAGACGACGCTCGCCCAGCTCGCCGAGGAGCCCGAGGAGTTCCGGCGCGAGGTCGCGGAGTTCTGCCGCGACCTCGTCTCCCACCTCGTGCTCGACGACGGCCGGCTCGTCGTCGCGCACGCCGGGCTCAAGGAGTCCTACCAGGGGCGCGCGTCGGGCCGGGTGCGGAGCTTCGCGCTCTACGGGGACACGACCGGCGAGACCGACGAGTTCGGCCTGCCCGTGCGCTACCCGTGGGCGGACGACTACCGCGGTCGCGCCATGGTCCTCTACGGGCACACGCCGACGCCCGACGCCGAGTGGGTCAACAACACGATGTGCCTCGACACCGGGTGCGTGTTCGGCGGGAGGCTGTCCGCGCTGCGCTACCCGGAGAAGGAGCTGGTGCAGGTCCCCGCGGCGCGCGAGTACTACGCGCCCGCGCGCCCGTTCCTGCCCGACGACGCGGTGGACGGGGGAGCGCCGGCGCGCGAGCCCGACCTGCTCTCCGTGGCCGACGTGCTCGGGCGCCGCGCCGTCGAGACCGCGACGCACGGGCGCGTGACCGTCGGCGAGGAGCAGGCGGCCGGCGCGCTGGAGGTGATGAGCCGGTTCGCCGTCGACCCGCGACTGCTGCTGTACCTGCCGCCGACCATGAGCCCCGTCGCGACCTCGACGCGGCCCGGCCTGCTCGAGCACCCCGACGGCGCGTTCGCCGCGTTCGCCCGCGACGGCGTCGACCGGGTCGTGTGCGAGGAGAAGCACATGGGGTCGCGCGCGGTCCTGCTGGTCGCGCGCGACTCGGGGTCGGCGGACGGGTCGCGCGTCGTCGCCGAGCGGTTCGGGATCGACGCGCCCGGCGCGGTGCACACGCGGACGGGACGGTCGTTCCTCGACGAGCCGACGACGGCGCTGCTGCTCGGGCGCGTCGCCGCGGCCCTCGACGCGGCCGGGACGTGGGACGCGCTCGGCGCCGACTGGGTGCTGCTCGACGCCGAGGTCCTGCCGTGGTCGCTCAAGGCCGACCAGCTCCTGCGCGACCAGTACGCGAGCGTCGGGGCCGCCGCGCGGGCCGTCATGCCGTCGGCGCTCGCGGCCCTCGCCGCGGCGGAGGCGCGGGGTGTCGACGTCGGTGAGCTCCGGCGTCGGACCGCGCGGCGGTCGACCGGCGCCGAGCTGTTCGTCGAGTCGTACCGGCGGTACCGGTGGGACACGGGGGCCACCGGGTCGGACGACCTCGACCCGCTGCGCGGCGTGCAGGTCGCGCCGTTCCAGGTGCTCGCGAGCGGGACGTCCGCGCGGCCCGGGCCCGCGGAGGCGTCCGGGACGACGTACGCCGAGCGCGACCACCTGTGGCACCTCGACGTCGCGGACGAGCTCGTCGCGGCCGACCCGGCACTGTTCCGCACGACGCGGCGCGTCGTCGTCGACCTCGCCGACGACACGTCGCGTGCCGAGGGGACGGCCTGGTGGGAGGCGCTCACGGCGGCCGGAGGTGAGGGCATGGTGGTCAAGCCGCTCGCCAACCTCGTGCGGCGCCGGGGCGCGCCCGGGAAGGGTGGTGGGCTCGTGCAGCCCGGGCTCAAGGTCCGTGGCCGCGAGTACCTGCGCATCATCTACGGCCCCGAGTACACGGAGGAGCGCAACCTCGAACGGCTGCGCGAACGGTCGCTCGGGCGCAAGCGCTCGCTCGCGCTGCGCGAGTACGCGCTCGGCCTCGAGGCGCTCGACCGGGTGGCGCGCGGCGAGCCGACCTGGCGCGTCCACGAGCCGGTGTTCGCGGTGCTGGCGCTGGAGTCGGAGCCTGTCGACCCTCGACTGTGACGGGTGGCGTGCGGGGCGTCAGCCGCCCATGAAGGCGTTCATCGCGAGGACGGAGAAGAGGACCGCGGCACCGAGCACCGCCACCGCGACGAGCCAGCCGTTCGCCCGCTCGACCGGCGGCACGGCCGGGCGCTGCTCGGGGTCGGCGTCACGGCGTCGCGCAGCGCGACGCGCGGTGAAGCGCAGGCCGCGTGCGGCCGCGCGCGCAGACGACTGCTCGGGGGACGGCTCGGGGAGCTGCTCGGGGGACGCAGCGTCCCGGGCGTGGGTCGGGGTCGTCACGGGAGCGCCTCCGGAGGTCTCGGCGCCGCTGCCCGACGCCGTGCCTCCAGTCTTCCCGGCGACCCGCCCGCGGCGCGTCGCCCGTCCGGTGGATCCTGCGGTCCACCGGGGTGCGACCTCCGGATGACGAGGGGTGCCTCCCCGTGGGCCGCGCGGGTCACGTCCCCCGGGGACTCAGCGGGGCGCGTTCTCCTGGTAGCGGGGCCGGCCGCCGCGTGCGGCGCGCTGGAGGTAGCGGACCTCGCGGAGCGCGACGGCGGCGGCGACCAGGAGCGGGAACCACGCCCAGACGCGGCCGCGCAGCACGAGCACGAGGCACACGAGCGCGACGGCGATCCCGCCGAAGACCGTCCCGACGCTCGCCCACCGCACGCCCGTGCGCACGTCGTCGGCCCGCTGCCACCAGCGCCGCAGGCGCTCGCCGATACCGGGCCGCGGGGCCGGGCCCGGTGCGGAGGTCACGGGCGGGCCTCACGGGCGAGCGTGACGCCCTCGATGCTGCGGACGGCCATGCGCAGCGCGTCCGCGCGGGAGATCTCCCCGTCGCCGGCCATGGACCAGGCGTTGAACAACGTCCACCACAGGGTGCGGACGATCCACGAGACGCTGAGCTGGTCGTCGACGACGCCGCTCTCCTGCCCGCGGCGCAACAGCTCCCGGACGGGCTCCTCGGCGTCCTCGGCCTCCGCCCAGAACTCTGCCTCGCCGTCCGACATCTCGTTGAACAGGACCATGTACCAGGGGCCCAGGTCGAAGTACTCGAAGGCGAGGCGACGCAGGGCCGCGGCGGGGCGGCCGTCGTCGAGCCGGGCCGCGACGATCGCGGCGCGCGTGCGCTCGACGGCCTCGGCGCCGATCGCCTCGACGAGGTCGGCGCGCTCGGGGAAGTAGCGGTGCAGCGTCGTGCGTCCCACCTGCGCGGCCTGGGCGACGTCGCCGAGCGACGCGGACTTGTCCGTGCTGAGCACCGCGACCGCGGCGTCGAGGATCGCGCGCCGCGTGCGGGCGCGCGTGCCGCTCTCCGGGGGGCCGCCGTCGGCCGCCTCGGTGGGGACTGCCGCGGTGGTGGCCTCCCGCGCGCTGGTTCGTGCCGTCACGCGGCCCACGATAGCCCTCCTGACCCTGGAACACCTCTTGCCACTAGTGGAACAAGCATGTTCCACTAGTGGAAACTCCTGTTCCATCACTCCGGACCCACCCCGCCTGCGTCAACCACAGTTGACACGGAGAGAGGATGTCAACCATGGTTGACGCCATGTCCACGACCGACGCCCCCGACCCGCCGACCACGACGCCCGCCACGACCGCCGCTCCGAAAAGTCCGTTCCTCCCGCGCCTCAAGGTGCTCTGGGAGTTCGTCCGGCCGCACCGTCGCACGCTCCTGCTCGGGCTCGTCCTGGGGCTGGGCACCACCGCCGCTGCTCTGGCGACCCCGATGGTCACCAAGTGGGTCCTCGACACCCTCGGGACGGGGGAGTCGCTGACCCCGGCGGTCCTCACGCTCGTCGGGCTGCTCGTCGTCGGCCTCGTGCTCGGCCTGTGGCAGTGGATCCTGCTCGGCACGCTCGCCGAGCGGGTCGTGCTCGACGCGCGGTCGTCCATGGTCCGGCGCTACTTCCGCGCGCGGATCGGCGCGCTCACCGGGCGCCCGACGGGCGAGCTCGTCACGCGTGTCACGTCCGACACCGTGCTGCTGCGCGAGGCGGCGTCGTCGAGCATCGTCAACCTCGTCAACTTCGCCGTGTCGCTCGTCGGGACGGTCATCCTCATGGGCGTGCTCGACATCGTGCTGCTCGGCACGACGCTCGGCGCGATCGTCGTCATCGCCGTGCTCGTGGGGGCGCTCATGCCGCGGATCGCCAAGGCGCAGGAGAAGGCGCAGGAGTCGCTCGGCAGCCTCGGCGGGACGCTCGAGGGCGGCCTCCGCGCGATCCGCACGATCAAGGCCAGCCGGGCCGAGGGCCGCCAGATCGACCGCGTGCTCGACGACGCGCAGGCGTCCGCACGGCACAGCGTCCGGGCCGTGCGCACGGAGGCGGTCGCGTGGACCATCGCGGGCGGCGGGATCCAGCTCGCGATCATCGTCATCCTCGCGCTCGGCGCGTGGCGCGTCGACGAGGGGCTGCTCGCCGTGTCGAGCCTCGTCGCGTTCCTCCTCTACGCGTTCCAGATCGTCGAGCCCGTCACCGGGCTGACCATGAACGTCACCCAGCTCCAGGCCGGCATCGCCGCCGCGGGCCGGATCAGCGAGGTCCAGGCGATCGAGCCGGAGGAGGACGACGACGCGGCCCGGCCGGTCCAGGCGGGCTCGACGTCGCTCGACCCGGCCCGCGCGGAGGCGGGCCGACCGGCCGAGGCGGGTGCGGCGTCGAGCACCGACGGGAACGCGACCGGGACGCCGCGGCTGTCCCTGCGGGGCGTCACGGCGCGCTACCTGCCCGGCGGCGAGCCCGTGGTCCGTGACCTCGACCTCGACGTGCCGCACCGCGGGCAGGTCGCGATCGTCGGGCCGTCGGGCGCGGGCAAGACCACGACGTTCTCGCTGCTGCTGCGGTTCCTCCAGCCCGAGTCCGGGCAGATCCTCCTCGACGGCGTGCCGTACGACGACCTCACGTTCGACGACGTCCGGCGCCGTTTCGCGTACGTCGAGCAGGAGACACCTGTCGTGCCGGGGACGATCCGCGAGAACCTGCACCTCTCCGACCCCGGCGCCACCGACGAGGCCATGTGGGCCGCGCTCGCGAAGGTCCGGCTGGAGGCCAAGGTGCGCTCGCTCGCCGACGGGCTCGACACCTCCCTCGTCGGGACGACCGTCTCGGGTGGCGAGCGCCAGCGCGTCGCCCTCGCGCGCGCCGTCCTGCACGCGCCCGACGTCTTGCTCCTCGACGAGGCGACGGCCCAGGTCGACGGGCTCACCGAGGCCGCCGTGCACGCCGTCATCGAGGACCTCGCCCGCGACCGCGCCGTCGTGACCATCGCGCACCGGCTGTCCACCGTGATCGACGCCGACCTCATCCTCGTCATGGAGGACGGTCGCGTCCGGGCGCGCGGCACCCACGCCGAGCTCCTCGCGACCGACGAGCTCTACCGCGAGCTCGTCGCCGCCCTCCGCATCGCGACCGAGGAGGTCGCGACCCCGAGGTAGCCGCGGCGCCCGCCGTGGGATGCGCTCCCGCACGAGCGATGCGTCCAGGAACGCATCGTTCGAGCGCGGACGCAGCACTCGTGCTCGGTAGCGCGATGAGTTCCGGGTGCGCGGGCGGTCGGAGGTGGCGTCAGGCTGGACGACGGCGGTCGCGGCTCGCGCGGACCGCGGAGGGTGAGGGTGGCATGGGGAACGTGACGTGCGACGTGGCGGTGTCGGTGGACGGGTTCTCGTCCCGGCCCGACCAGACGCTGGAGCACCCCTTCGGCGAGGGCGTGGACCTGCACCGGTGGATGACCGAGACGGCCGACGAGAACGCCGCCGAGATGGAGGCGATCGTCGCGGCGGGGGCGTTCGTCATGGGGCGGAACATGTTCACGGCGGGCCGCGGTGAGTGGGACCTCGACTGGCGTGGCTGGTGGGGGCCGGAGCCGCCGTACCACGGGCCGGTGTTCGTCCTCACCCACCACCCGCGGGAGCCGCTCGTCATGGAGGGCGGGACCACGTTCTTCTTCGTCACCGACGGCATCGAGTCCGCCGTCGCGCAGGCGCGAGAGGCGGCGGGCGACCGGGACGTCTCCATCGCGGGCGGCGCCGCGACCATCAACCAGACGATCGCGGCCGGCCTCCTCGACGAGCTCCGCCTGCACGTCGTGCCGCAGGTCCTCGGGCACGGGGACCGCGTGCTCGACGGCGTCCCGCCCCTCGCGCTCGAGACCGTCGCCGTGCGCGCGGCGTCGCTCGTCACGCACGTCACCTACTGGGTGCGGGGCCCGCTCGGCTGACGGGCCGCGTCGTCGTCGGCGGGGCCTCAGCCGAGCACGGCGAGCAGGAGCGGGGCGGCGACGACGAGCACGACGACCGACCCGACGACGAGGACCCGCCGCCACAGCCCCGTGTCCTCCGACGGGCGGCGCGCGCGGGTGCGGTCGGTCCACGCCGCGCCGTCGTACCAGCGCTCGCTCCCGGAGCCCGGCGCGTCCGCGTACCACCCCGCCGCTGCCTTGCGCACGTCGCCTCCTCGCGCCACGAACCGGTGAGCCACTCTTCTACTGGCCTGTGTCACCGAGCTCCCACCTCTTTCACGCAGCAGGGCCTCGCGAGGTTCCTTCCGGTCGCGAATCACCGCGTCCGCGGCGCCGTGGCCCGACGGCCGTGGGTTCGTCGCCGGGGCGGGAAGTGAACTGTCAGAGGCCGGCCACCTCGGCGGCGCCGTCGGTCGCGATCCGCTCGAAGACGCGCGCGTCGGCGGCGAACTGCGTGTCGGGGATGGGCCGGTGGAGGACGATCTCCGTGATGCCGACCTCCGCGTAGCCGTGCGCGGTCTCGACGAACGCGTCGACCGACTCCAGCGCGGGGTCCGGCGTGAACCCGGTGAGCAGGATCCGCTCGACGGACGCCGGGTCGCGCCCGGCGTCGGCGCACGCAACCTCGAGCCGCTCGACCTGCTCACGGACCGCCGCGCGGGACTGAGCCGGGGTGGCGTCGTCTCCCAGGCGGCCGTCGCCCGTCGTCACCCACGCCTGCCCGTAGCGCGCGGCGAGCCGCAGCCCGCGCGGACCCGTCGCGGCGATCGCGAACGGCACGCGCGGGGACTGGACCGGGCCGGGGATGGTCCGCGCCTCGTGCGCGCGGTAGTGGCCCTCGTCGTGCGTCACCGCGGGCTCGGTGAGCAGCCGGTCCAGCAGGACCGTGAAGTCACGCAGGCGGTCGGCGCGCTCGCGGGCGGACCACGGCTCGCCGCCGAGGACCGTCGCGTCGAAGCCCGTCGTTCCCGCACCGAGACCGACCGTCACGCGCCCGCCCGAGAGGTCGTCGAGGGTCATCACGTCCTTCGCGAACGTCACCGGCTCCCGGAAGTTCGGCGACGACACGAGCGTGCCCAGCCGCACTCGCTCCGTCACGCCCGCCGCGGCGGCGAGCGTCGGGACGGCGCCGAACCACGGCCCGTCGCGGAACGTCCGCCACGACAGGTGGTCGTACGTGTAGGCGGCATGGAACCCGAGGTCGTCGGCCTCGCGCCACACGTCGCGGCCCTCGCGCCACGGGTAGATCGGCAGGATCACGGTGCTCACGCGCATGGTCGCCAGCCTAGGGACACAGACCGACGCTGTCCGTCCGTGCGCTGTAGCGGAGGAACGGTGACGTGGTTCCCTCGGGGCAGAGGTCGACGTCCGTGGCGAGCGCGCGGCCCGTCTCGACGAGGAAGCGGCAGACGACGTCGAACGTGGCCTGGTCCTGGATCTCGCGGGCGTCGACGTCGAAGGAGATCGCGTCTCCGGACCACAGGAACAGGTTCACCGACACCGTCGCGTCGGGGCGGACGAAGATCGTCGGGAGCGCCCCGTCCTCGGTCGGACGAAGACCGTCGGTACCCATCGGTCGACCGTCCTGTTCCACCCTCCAACCGAGCGCCCGGTACCGCGGGAGGAGGAGAGCATGGTCGGCTCCGGTCGTCCCGTGCACTACTCCGTCCGGAAGGCATCCGTCGACGCTCTCGTCGAAGTGTCTGGAGACGTCGCGCCAGGGGATCCGCACGCCGCGAGACTAGCGGGCACTGATCCTGGGCCCCGTCTACGGTGTCGGTGTGATCCAGCACACCGTCGCCTTCCGCCTCGTCCACCCCGCCGGCAGCGCCGAGGAGGCCGAGTTCCTCGGCACCGCGCGCCGCACGCTCACCGCGATCCCGGGGGTGCGGGACTTCACGGTCTCGCGCCAGGTGAGCGGCAAGAGCCCGTTGACGTTCCAGTTCTCCATGGTGTTCGACGACGACGCCGCGTACGCCGCGTACGACGCCCACCCGGACCACCGCGGGTTCGTCGCGGACCGCTGGGTGCCCGAGGTCGCGGAGTTCCAGGAGCTCGACCTCGTCCCGCTCGCCGACTGACGGTACTGTCGCCCGTGACGTCGCCGAGGTAGAACGTCACGTCGCGAGGTAGAGCTCTGCGCGTTCTACCTCGTGACGTGACGTTCTACCTCGCGGGAAGGGGGTTCCTGCGGGTGGGGGCAGTCGCCCGGTGTGGCAGGGTGACGGCATGACCCAGATCGACCTGCGCATCTTCACCGAGCCCCAGCAGGGCGCCTCCTACGACGACCTCCTCGCGGTCGCGAAGGCGACCGAGGACCTCGGGTTCGACGCCTTCTTCCGCTCCGACCACTACCTCGTCATGGGCGACGGCGACGGCCTGCCCGGCCCGACCGACGCGTGGACGACGCTCGCGGGCCTGGCCCGGGAGACGAGCCGTATCCGGCTCGGCACGCTCGTGTCGTCGGCGACGTTCCGCCACCCCGGCGTGCTGGCGATCCAGGTCGCGCAGGTCGACCAGATGTCGGGCGGGCGCGTCGAGCTCGGGCTCGGTGCGGGCTGGTTCGCGCGCGAGCACGAGGCCTACGGCATCCCGTTCCCGGAGAAGCGGTTCGGGATCCTCGAGGAGCAGCTCGCGGTGATCACCGGGCTGTGGGAGACGCCGGTCGGCGAGACGTTCTCCTTCAGCGGCGAGCACTACACGCTCACGGACTCCCCGGCCCTGCCGAAGCCCGCGCAGGAGCGCGTCCCGGTGATCGTCGGCGGCCACGGTCCCCGCCGCACCCCGGCGCTCGCGGCCCGCTACGCGAGCGAGTTCAACGCCGCGTTCCCGGACCCGGGCGTGCTGCCCGAGCGCTTCGAGAACGTGCGCGCCGCGTGCCTCGACGCCGACCGCGACCCCGACTCGCTCGTCTACTCGGCGGCGTTCGTCGTGGCGGTCGGCAAGGACGAGGCCGAGTTCCGCCGTCGTGCCGACGCGATCGGTCGCGAGCCCGACGAGGTGCGTCGCAACGGCCTCGCGGGCACGGTGAGCGAGGTCGCGGACAAGATCGCCGCCGCGGCGGAGCAGGGCGCGACACGCTTCTACCTCCAGGTGCTCGACCTGCACGACCTCGACCACCTCGACCTCATCGCGAGCCAGGTCGTGCCGCAGCTGCCCTGACGCCCCACGCCCGCGTCGCGACGAGCGGTCCGTCGCGACGCGGGGGAGGGGTCAAGGGGGAGGATGCAGCCGCACCCGCACGGCCGACGTCGGCTCGCCCTCGGAAGGCGGGCCGTCAGCCGGCGGTGGTCGCTCAGCCGGCGGTGGTCGGCCCGTAGACGGTGACCTGGAAGCTGCCGCCGACGAACAGGTCGACGCGCGCACAGGTGACGCTGTCGTCAGGCACGCTCGTCGTCGGGAACGTGCCGTCGATCGCCGACAGGGCCTCGTCGGCGACGGCCCGGGCCTCGTCGAGCGGGACGCACCGGTCGGTGATCCCGCCCTTCAGCGCTGCCACGATCCCGGCGACCAGCGGGTCCTCCAGGATCCCGTCCGAGTCGGCCGTGCCGCCGACCACGACCGCTCGGCCGCCGACGTCGACCGTCACGCCAGCGCACACCTGCGCCCCGTCCACGGGCTCGGGCAGCGCGTCCCGCTCGCCGACTGACCAGTCCTCCAGCCCGAGCCGGTCGAGCTCCTCCTCGGCCCAGGTGACGCCCTCGGCGACGGTCCGGCACGCGCTCGCCCCGCCGTCGACCCGGTCGGTCACGCTCTGCTGCAGCTCGACCACGGCGGGATCCAGCGCCGAGCGGCCCTCGAGCCGCTCGACGCCGTCGGGTACCTGGTCGGCCGGGGCGACGTACGTCTGGCCGTCCCAGGCGAAGGCCACGGCGTCCTCGATCGGGGGCAGGCCCCGCTCCGCGAGGAGCGTGGTGCAGTCTGCGTACGGGTCGCCGGTGAGCCAGGGCCCGGCCGCGTCGACGTCGAGCCCCTCCGCGGCGTCCGGGCTCCACGCGCTCACGCAGGTGACGCCCTCGCCCGACGAGCCGCGGAAGGCCTGGATCGCCGCATACGCGACGCCGCCGCCCGCGAGCACCGTGGCCAGGCCGACCGCGACCGCGCCACGGCGCCCGAGCCGTCGCCGACGCGACGGCGGAGCGACGGGGGCCGCGTTCGTGGGGTCGAGCGTGGTGGTCATGAGGATCTCCTCCCGCAGGGCGGCGAACGCCGCCTCGTCCACGGCACCGAGATCCGCGCGTCGGGCCGGGTCCGCGCTGCGCAGCCGCATGATCGGGTCCGTCATCGTGCCTCCTCGGTTCCGGGGCGGGGCCGTCCCCACCCGCCGACCACGTGTCCGGTCGCGTCGTCCCGTTTCCTCAGCGGTGCCGACGCCGGTGCGCCGGGCGCCACGAGGCCGTCGAGCTGCTCGGACAGCCGTCGGCGCGCCCGGTGCAGGCGCACCCGGACCGCAGCCCGCGAGATGCCGAGCACCAGGGCGATCTCGTCGCGCGCGAGCTCCTCCCACGCGACCAGGCGCAGCAGCTCCTGGTCATCAGGGCCGAGCCGTGCGAGCGCGCGCTCGACGTCGCTCACCTCGCCGGTCGGCGGTGGGGTGGCCTCCGCGACCTCGGCGCGGAGCCTGTCGGCGAGGGCGAGCCGGCGCCGCGCACCCCGGTGGAGGTTCGCCAGGACGCGGCGTGCGACGCCGAACATCCACGGTCGCGCGTCGTCCCCGACCGGGACGTCGTCGAGGCGTCGCCAGGCGACGAGGAACGCCTCGGCGACGACGTCGGCGGCGTCGGACGGGTCGGCCACGCGCCGCACCGCGTAGGCGAGCAGGGGACGGTGCGTGGCCTCGAACAGGGCGGTGAACCGGGCCGCGCGGTCGTCGTCCGGCGGTGGGGCCGACGGGATCCGCTCGGGTGGGCGGTCAGGGGCGGGCATCCGGGGTCCTCTCGACCGGGTGACGTGGACGACCGTCTCATGTCCGGTGCTCGCCGGTGCGTTACACCCTCCCGGTGCGGCGGCGGTGACCGTCCCGCGGTGCGCGACGGCGCGATCCCGGTGGACGACCGGCTCGCCCTCCGAGGCGTCCACCCGTCGGACGTGCGGCGCGTCGGCGCCGTGAATTCTCCGTTTCCGCCCGTGAACGGCGCGTTTCCGGGTCGTGCGGACCGCCGTTCGGGTGAGCGCTCACCGCGTGGGGCGGGACGGCGCCGGGCGGGGACGGGAGCGGCGCCGCGCCAACGATCCGGGCCGCGAGGACGGTGCAGCACCGGGTCCCGACCGGTCCGTTCACATTCGCCGCCGTGCGCCGAGACGGTGGCGGCCACCGCTCGCGCGACCCGTGACACGACCGCCTCGTACCGCTACCTTCGGCGCAGACGACGAGGTGGCCCGCTCACAGCGGGCCACCTCGACCCGTCTCCGGGTCTCTCCGCACGAGGGCACCGGCAGGGGGCTCGACAGCACCGCCGCGCACGCACTCACGACGCCGACGACGTCGCCGCACCCGGGCTCAGGAAGCCGGCGGGCATCCGCTCGCCGACCTCCCGCCCGATTCCCGACCCGCGAGGTCCCCGCACGGGACCTGTCGAGAGCCGAGGACCCGCGATGGCCGTCTCCGAGTTCGACCGCCTGGTCGTCACCCCGCGCCGCACGCAGCACGTGCGGCCCGTCCCGTCCGGCCCGCGGGCCGACCCCGACCGACCTGCCGGACCGCCGCGCGACGAGAACTCCGCCGCGCGCTCGCCGTCGCTCGTCATGATCATGCTGCTCGCGACGCTCGGCGTCGTCGCGTACGCGGTGTTCCTCCTCAACCCGGCGAACCGCGGCGACGCGCTGCCGTACGTCATGGTCATCACCGCCGAGTCCGTGCTCGTCGCCCAGGCGCTGCTGGCGATGTGGACCGTCCTGTCCAGCGGCCACGACCCCCGCGGGTTCTCGTTCCACCACGCGAAGGACCGTCTGTTCGACGTCCCGGAGATCCTCCGCGACGGCGCCGAGGACGACCCGACGCGCTGGAACCTCTACCTGCACGACCGCCCCGTCACCGTCGACGTCCTCATCACGACCTACGGCGAGGACCTCGACACCGTCGCGCGCACGGTGCGTGCCGCGGTCGCGGTCCGGGGCACGCACCGCACGTGGGTGCTCGACGACGGCCGCTCCGACGACGTCCGCGACCTCGCCGCCCAGCTCGGTGCGCGCTACGTGCGACGGCTGTCGAGCAACGGCGCCAAGGCCGGCAACGTGAACCACGCCCTCGCCATCGCCAAGGGCGACTACTTCGTCATCCTCGACGCCGACTTCGTCGCGCGGCCCGAGCTCCTGGTGGAGACCGTGCCGTTCTTCGTCAAGGACGACGTCGCGTTCGTCCAGACGCCGCAGACCTACGGGAACCTCGACAACCTCATCTCGCGCGGCGCCGGGTACATGCAGGCCGTGTTCTACCGGTTCGTCCAGCCCGGCCGGAACCGCTTCAACGCCGCGTTCTGCGTGGGGACCAACGTGATCTTCCGCCGCGCCGCGATCGACGACATCGGCGGCATGCACACCGACTCGAAGTCCGAGGACGTGTGGACGTCGCTCATGCTCCACGAGCGCGGGTGGCGCACGATCTACATCCCCACGACGCTCGCCGTCGGCGACACCCCGGAGACCGTCGAGGCGTACACCAAGCAGCAGCTGCGCTGGGCGACCGGCGGGTTCGAGATCCTGCTCCAGCACAACCCGCTCAGCCCGCGCCGCACCCTCACGCTCGACCAGCGGCTCCAGTACACCGTCACCGCGACGCACTACCTCGCCGGCATCGCGCCGCTCGTGCTGCTGCTCGTGCCGCCGCTGCAGATCTACCTCGACCTCACGCCCATGAACCTCACCATCTCGTGGGGCACGTGGCTGCTCTACTACGCGGGGTTCTACGTCCTGCAGATCGCCATCGCGTTCTTCACGCTCGGGTCGTTCCGGTGGGAGGTGCTCATGCTCGCGTCCGTGTCCTTCCCCATCTACACCAAGGCCCTGTGGAACGCGCTGACCGGCAAGGAGCAGGCGTGGCACGTGACCGGGAGCAAGGGGAAGGTCACGTCGCCGTTCAACTACATGATCCCGCAGGTGCTGTTCTTCGCGTTCCTGCTCGTGACGTCGGTGGTGGGGGTCTGGAAGGAGTGGGGCGACCCGATGCCGAGCCTCGCGCTCGCGTGGAACGTCACCAACACGCTCATCCTCGGGGCGTTCGTCGTGACGGCCCTCCGGGAGTCGCGGTCTGCCCAGCGCGCGGCGCGCGCCGTGCGGCGGCGAGAAGGGACGGTCGCGGCCGTCGTCGACGAGGCGTTGTCGGAGCGCCTCGGCGTCGAGGTGACGGTCGGCGTCGGGACGCGGGCCGGGAGGCGGCGGGCGCGCCGTGGCGGGAACACGTCGTCCGGACCTGTCGGAGGTGTCGCATGACCTGGTCGAACCGGATCCGCCTCGGGGCGGGACTGCTCGTGGTGCTGCTCGTGTGCGCGGCGCTCACGCTCGTCATGAACCGTCGCCTGGGGCAGGCGACGAGCACGACGGCGACCATCCGGGCGGAGGTGCTCGACGTCGGCAGCGACTACGCGGGGACCGTCACCGCGGCCGAGGTCGCCGAGGGGGACGAGGTCGCCGCGGGCGACCCGCTGTTCACCGTGAGCAGCCTGACGCTCCAGCACGACATCGCGCTCGGGCTCGTCAGCGCGGACACGTCCGCGTACCAGGTGGCGCCCGACGGCACCATCACGCTCGTCGCGCCCTACGACGCCGTGGTCACCCACGTCGCGGCCCGGGAGGGCGGGTTCGTCCAGGCGGGCGAGGTCGTCGCCTCGCTCGAGCGAGAGGGGTCGCTGTTCGTGGACGCCCGCCTGACGCTCGACCCGAGCGACTTCGCGCGCGTGCGCCAGGGCGCGGAGGTCACGGTCGTCCTGCCGAACCAGGCGGAGGTCGCGGGCGAGGTCGCGGCGGTCGCGGTGCAGAACACCGCCAACCAGGCGGAGGCCACGATCGAGGTCACGAGCGACGCGCTCGTGCGCGGTGCCGAGCACGGCCTCGTCGCATCGGGCACGCCGGTCACGGCGAGCATCGAGCTGCACGACGACGGCCCGCTCGCCGGGGTCGACGAGTCGTTCGGCGCGTTCCTCCGCAAGGTGGGGCTGTGACGCCCCGCCGAGGTCGACCCGTGCGTCGCGAGGTCGACCTCCCGAGGGTCGGCCTCGGACGCTCGGGCCGATCTCGCGGCCGGGTGGTCGGGGCGGTGCTCGCGTCGGTAGCCCTTGCCGCGGGGTGCGGGCTGTTCGAGCCGGACGCGTCGCCCGGGGCGACGGGGCCGCCCGGTGCGGGCTCCGCCGTCGGGTACCCCGCTGCGGACCTGACGGGCACCGTGCCGGACGTGGACCCGTCGATCCTGCCGCAGGAGTCCCTCGCGCCGATGCCCGCCGCCCGGCTCGCCGACGGGCTGGTCCCGCCGACCAACCGGTGGTTCTCCGGGCTGGTGTTCGGCGACGAGCCGCTGCCCGTGTTCCCCGTGCCGCTCGGGTTCGGCGTGACCGACGGCGGGTTCGCGTTCGGCCTGCCCGACGTCGAGGTCACCGAGCAGTCGATCCTCGGCCCGTACGTGCCGCAGGTCGGGGTCGACGTCGGGGCGTCGTCGGTCGAGGTCACCGCCTACGACACCGCGTCCGTCACGCTCGACCTGCTCGACGGCGCAGGTTCCGCCGTCGGGACCGTGACTCTCGTCGAGGGGTCGCCCGTGCTGCGGTACACCGCGGCGACGGACCAGACGGCGGCGCTCACGGTCGCGTTCGCGGAGGTGGGCGGAGCGGTCAGCGCCGAGGCCGGCGGGCGTGAGTACGTGCTCGTCGGGGCGGACGACGCGCTGTCGGGCGGCGGTCGGTCGCTCGACCTGGCGGAGGGAGACTCCGTGGCCTGGTTCCCCGTGCCCGACGGCGCCCCGGACGGCGCGGTCGCGACGCTCGCCGAGGCGGCGGCGCACCCCGTGACGGGCACGACGCTCGCCTACGGCGTGGCGGGCGACGCCGTCACCACGGCGATCACGTACGAGACCGGCGGCGACGCGCCCGGCTCGGCGACCGTCGTCGTGCGGCTGCCGCACCAGCGCGAGAGCGAGGGCGCGACGTGCGGCCTCGGCACCTACGCGACCGTGCGCGGGACGGTCGACGTGTGCACGGCGAGCACCCTCGCGTGGACGAGCCCCGCCGTCGAACCCGCCGGGACGCTCGACGTGACCGCGCTGGGCGAGGACGAGAAGACCGAGCTCGCCGACCAGGTGCGCGCCGACGCCGCGGCCCTCCCACCGCGGCCGTCCGACACCTACTTCGGCGGCAAGGCGCTCGCGCGCGACGCGAACCTCCTGTCGCTCGCCGAGCAGCTCGGGCTCGACGACGTCGCGGCACCGCTGCGCGACGACCTCTCCGCCGCGCTCCGGGAGTGGACGCAGCCGGACGGCTGCGAGGAGCGCGACGCACGCTGCTTCGTGTACGACCCCGAGGTGCGCAGCGTGGTCGGGAAGACCCCGTCCTTCGGGTCGGACGAGCTCAACGACCACCACTTCCACTACGGGTACCTCCTCTACGCCGCGGGCGTGGTGGCGGCCGACGACCCGGCGCTCGCCGCCGACCTCGCGCCCGTGCTCGACCTGCTCGCGGCGGACGTCGCGTCCGGTGCGGGCGACGAGGACCTCCCGGCGCTGCGCGTGTTCGACGCGTACGCGGGCCACTCGTGGGCGTCGGGGTACGCGCCCTTCGCGGACGGGAACAACCAGGAGTCCGCGTCCGAGGCGGTGTCGGCGTGGAACGGGCTGGCGCTGTGGGCGCGGGCGTCGGGGGACGCGACGCTCGAGACGCAGGCGCGCTGGTTGTTGTCCGCCGAGGCGTCGTCGGCGCGCGCGTACTGGACGGATTTCGACCGCGACGACCCGGCGATCGACGGGTTCGGGCACGCCGTGACCTCGCTCGTGTGGGGCGGCAAGCGCGACTGGGCCACGTGGTTCAGCGCCGAGCCGAGCGCGATGCTCGGCATCGTCGTGCTGCCGATGCAGCCCGTGGCGGGGTACCTCGCGGGCGACGGGCAGCGCATCCGGGCCAACCTCGACGAGGCGCTCGCCGGCTCGCGCGACGACCCCGCGACGTGGGACGTGCTGTTCGGCGACCAGCTCCTCATGTACGCGGCGCTCGCGGGCCCGGACGACGCCGCGGCCGCCCTGGACGTCGCGCGCACCCTCCCGGTGGGACGCATCGACGACGGCAACACCCGCAGCTACCTCCTCGCGTGGCTCCTGGTGCACGCGGCCGCGTAGTCCGTCGACCGTCGAACCCGGGGTCGTTCCTCACCGGACCGCTCGCGTGAGGAGCGACCCCGGGTTCGACACTGGCACTACCCTGCTCCGGGGGTCTTCACACGAACTTCACGGACGGGAGAGACATGAGCGCCATCGGGTGGCGGTTGCACGGGAACGGGAAGACGGTCGCGCCGGGGGACGTCGTCGACCCCGACGAGCGGCTGACCTGGCCGCGGACCATCGGGATCGGCATGCAGCACGTCGTCGCCATGTTCGGCGCGACGTTCCTCGTGCCGCTGCTCACCGGGTTCTCGCCCGCGACGACGCTGTTCTTCTCCGCGATCGGTACCGTCGGGTTCCTGCTCATCACGGGCAACCGCCTGCCGAGCTACCTCGGGTCGAGCTTCGCGTTCATCGCCCCGATCGGCGCCGCGACCGCGTCGCAGGGCCAGTCGGTGGCCGTCGGCGGCATCCTCGTCACCGGCCTCGTGCTCGCCGCTGTCGGCCTGCTCGTGCACGTCGCGGGCGCGCGGTGGATCGACATCGTCATGCCGCCGATCGTCACCGGCACGATCGTCGCGCTCATCGGCCTCAACCTCGCCCCCGCGGCGTGGGGGAACTTCCAGCAGGCGCCGGTCACGGCCGTCGTCACGCTGGCCGCGATCATCCTCGTCAGCGTCCTGTTCAAGGGGATCATCGGGCGCCTCTCGATCCTCGTCGGCGTGATCGTCGGGTACGTCGTGGCCGTGCTCCAGGGGGAGGTGTCGTTCGACGCGGTGCGCCAGGCCGACTGGATCGGGCTCCCCGAGTTCGTCACGCCCACGTTCGACGTCGCCGTGCTCGGCCTGTTCGTCCCGGTCGTGCTCGTGCTCATCGCGGAGAACGTCGGGCACGTGAAGTCGGTCGCGGCGATGACCGGCAAGAACCTCGACGACCTCACCGGCCGCGCGCTCCTCGCGGACGGCGTCGCGACGACGCTCGCGGGCGTCGGCGGCGGGTCGGGCACCACGACGTACGCCGAGAACATCGGCGTCATGGCCGCGACGCGCGTCTACTCGACCGCGGCGTACTGGGTCGCGGCGGCGACCGCGCTGGTGCTCTCGCTCTCGCCGAAGTTCGGCGCGCTCATCGCGACCATCCCCGCCGGCGTCCTGGGCGGCGCGGCGACGATGCTCTACGGCATGATCGGCATCCTCGGCGCGCGCATCTGGGTGCAGAACAAGGTCGACTTCTCCAACCCGGTCAACCTCACGACGGCCGCCGTGCCGCTCGTCATCGGCATCGCCAACTTCACGTGGGCCGTCGGTGACCTGACGTTCGAGGGCATCGCGCTCGGCACCGCCGCGGCCCTCGTGATCTATCACCTGATGCGGACCATCGCGCGGTGGCGCGGCACGACCCAGGAGCCCGCCAGCCCGGCGTCGGCCCCCGGAGGCGACGAGCCGATCGTCCACGACGCGACCGAGGACGCCCGCTGACCGCCAACCCCGGTTTCGGCGACTCACGTCGCCGAACCCGGGGTTGCGCGTCATGGAGACGTCACCGTGACGCGCAAGGACGGTTTCGCGGGTCGACGGTGCCCCCGAACCCGAGGTTCGAGGGTGGTTGCCGCGGAGTGCGCGACAGGCGCCGTCCTCGTCACGCTGCGCGACGACGGCCAGCCGCGAGGAGTGCCCGTCGCACGATGGTCGCCGAGCGCCCGGGCACGCGTGCATCCGAAGACGTGAGTCGGAGCAGCGCCGCGACGTCGGCGGTCACAGGTCGTTGTGACGTTCTCGGTCGGCGAACGCGGCGCTCGGCGTGTCGTGGAACTCCGCGCCGTCGACCTCGGCGACGACCCGGCGGCCGTCGTCGAGGCGCCAGCCGAGGTCGCCGCGCCGTTCCCGCCCGCTCGACCCGACCAAGGGGGCCTGGAGCATGTCCGGCGGGACGCCACCGTCGACGCAGTCGAGCCGCACCCCGGTCTCGAGCGGCGACTCGGACCGACCGTCCGCGAGCTCCCACCACGAGTGGGTCCGGGCCACGCCTCGCCGCCCGCGGGCATGGTCGTGCGCGCGAGCGAGCCCGTCGGAAGAGAGCAGACCGAGGTGCAACGCCGAGTCCATGACCGCCACGGCCCACGGGCGGTCGAGCTCGGGCACGGCCTGGTCCAGCGCCCACTCCGGTGCGGCCACGTACCGATCGCCGACGCGCGTGACGGTCATGCCGTCGTCGAACATGCGCAGCCGGATGCCGTCCCGCGACTCGAAGGAGCGGGCACCCGGCAACGTGGCCTGGGGTACGACGCGCGCGGGCAGCCCCGCGACTCCGAGCAGCGCGAGCGCGCACGGTCCGACCGCGATCGACTCGGGCCCGAACGCGAGCAGCGCGGCCCAGGCAGCACGCCGTCGGCGGTGATCGACCGGCCTGGACGCGACCGGCGCGGGCTCGGTGTCGTGGACGCCCCGCGTGACGTGCCGCCAGCTCCCGGTCCGCCGGAGACGACGCAGCACGTCGGGGCTCACGCCGGCGTCGCGGCACTGTCCCGTCGTGATCAGGCTCTCCTGACGGGACGCGACGCGGAGGGCCTCGTCCGGGACGAGAGTTCGCGCTGGCATGTCGAGATCACACCGGGAACCAGCCCCGCCGCGCTTCGATCACCGGCGTCCTGTGGACGGGCCACCAAGGATGCGCTCCTGTGGACGCGCAGGATGCCTGCGCCACGTCGCCAGGAGGGACTCCCTCTGCTGAGAGGGACTGTGAGACGCGGCGAGTCCGGGGTTTCCGGGTACTCGGCGGCGAACGTAGCCCGCAACCCAGGGTTCGGCGGGGACGGTGCCGCCGAACCCCGGGTTCGGCGCCGATGGGGGCGGCGGGGTCCAGGACCGGGTCAGAGGCGGAGGCCCAGGACCAGGCCCTCCGTGACGTCGAGGCGGGTGAAGCCGAGGTGCTCGTAGAAGCCGATCGCGGAGACGTTGTCCTCCGCGACGCCGAGGTGGACGCCCGGGGCCCCGGCGGCGCGGAGCGCGTCGAACAGGGCCTCCATCAGCCGGCGGCCGTTGCCGCCGCCCTGCGCGGCGGGCAGCAGGTCGACGTGGAGGTGCGCCGGGTAGTCGGGGAGCACAGCGGGGTCGGTGAGGTGCGGGCGGTGGATCTGGCGGACGAGCGCCTCGTCGCGCGAGCCCTGCGGGAAGCTGCCGAGCGGGTACCGCTCGCGCAGCGGCGGCCACCACTCCCGCTCGGACCGGGCCTCGAACGCGACGGTGTCGCGCGCGCCGAGCACGTAGCCCGCGGCCACGCCGTCGACCTCGACGACGAACGCGAGCGACGGCTCGAGGGCGAGGTACGCCCCGAGGTAGACCTCGCCGAGCAGCCGCGGGTCGGTGTACAGCGCGGTCGCGTCCGCGCCGGACGCGCCGGTCCGCAGGCAGATCTCGTAGAGGCGGTCGACCTCGTCGGGGTCGGTGGTCCGGGCGGGCCGGAGGGGCAGGGTGCTCATGGGTACCGTTCGGCGGTCGTGAGGGCTCGGCGGGCGCCGGGCGAGGGACGTGCTCAGCCCTCCGCGGGCGGCACGGGCAGCGGCTGCGGGGTGATCTCCTCGATCGCGACGCACCCGGCGCGGCTCTCGAGCGGCACGTCGCCGGACAGGCCGACGAGCTCGGGGTCCACGACGTCCTCGAAGTCGGCGCCCACGTAGAGGTCGACGGTGGCGTCCTCGCGCGCGTCGAGCACGAGGCCGGGGTTGTCGTAGTGCGCGGCGAGCGTGTAGGCCTGCGCGAGGCCGGCGGCCCCGAAGTGGATCTGCGTCTGCGCCACCACGTCCGACTTCCCGTCGCCGTCGAGGTCCGGCGCGTTGCCCGTGGAGATCACGGCGAAGCCGCGCGACGTGAGGAGGTCCTGGTTCAGCCGCCCGAGGGGGGCGTCCTTGCCGGACGCGTTGTAGACGTTGACCTGGATGTCGCCGGTCGCGACCGGGAGGGTGCCGTCAGGAAGGCAGGGGACCTTGACGTCAGCGAGGTCGTCGACCGCCTCGGGCGACGACAGCGGCCGGTCGAACGGGGCGTCGATCGCCCCCGTGTAGACGGCCAGCGCACCGAGCCCGACGACGGCGAGCGCGGCGATGAGGAGCCCGAACACGACGGCCTGGCGCTCGTGCATGCGTCGGCGACGCTCGGTGCGCGCGGTGTCGGGGCGGGTGGTCACGCCAGAAACCTACCGGACCTCGCGCTCATCGCACGGTCAGGACGCGGGCGTGCAGGATGGCGCGCTGCTGGAGCGCGGCGCGCACCGCGCGGTGCAGTCCGTCCTCGAGGTAGAGGACGCCCTCGTACTCGACGACGTGCGCGAAGAGGTCGCCGAAGAAGGTGGAGTCCTCGGCGAGGAGCGCGTCGAGGTCGAGCGTGCGCTTGGTGGTGACGAGCTCGTCGAGGCGCACCTGACGCGGGGGCACCTCGGCCCAGTCCCGGGCGGTCACCCGGCCGTGGTCCGGGTAGGGGCGCCCGTCGCCGACGGCCTTGAAGATCATGCGGCACATCCTAGAGGCCCGACGGCGGTCCTCGCCCAGGTCGTCGGGGTGTCGGTCACGCGGTCGTCACGATCTCCCCACGAGGAGCACCCGCGTCCTTCGCGTCAGCGGGGGTGCTGCCCGGCCCGGACCGGCCGCCGGCGTCCCAGCCGGCGTCCCAGGTGGAGCTGGACGAACAGCGTCACGATCCCGGCGACGAGCAGCCCGGCGACGTTCACGAGGAGCTGGACGCCTGCGCCGAGAGCCTCGTCCCAGGCCCCGACGGCGAGCGTCAGGCCGATCGCCCCGACGGCGGGCACGGTCGTGATGGAGATGAAGACGCCGACGAGGGCCGCCGACTTGGCGGTGGTGAGCGAGAGCACACCCGCGACGCCCGCGAGAAGGGCGATGACGAAGGACCACGCGTCGGGCGACACGATGAACTCGGTCTGCGGCCCGGTCGTCGCCTGCTCGAAGGTGATGAGGCCGGCCGCGTAGGCGAGGCTCCACACGACCCACGCGACCGCGGCGCAGCCCGCGAACCCGCCGAGGAGCGTCGCCAGCGCCGACCCGGCGATCCCGCGCCGCCGCCGGACGACCGCGTAGCAGATCGCCGCGATGGGGGCGAACTCCGGGCCGACGACCATGGCCCCGATGATGAGGATGGGCTGGTCCAGCAGCCGCCCGATCCCCGCGATGAGGGTCGCGAGCAGCAGGAACACGAAGAACGTGGCGGAGGGGCGGGAGTCCTCGCGCGACGTGTCCGCGAGCTGCGCCCACAGGACGCCGTCGGCGGGGTGGCCCGGGGCCGCCTTCTCGGCTGCGACCGCCGCGTCCGACACGACCGTCACCGGTTCCGTGACGACGATGGCCCCGTCGGCCGGGACGCCCGCGTGCCGGAGCGTCCGCATGACGTTGTTCGCGTTCTCCCGCGCCATCTCGAACCAGAGGACGTCGCCCCGGCCGTCGAGCGCCGCGCCGGGCACGACCGCGAGGTCGCACACGGTCGGGTCGGCGTCGAGGACGGGACGCAGACGCTCGGCGAGGTCGTGCCCCGCGGTGACCCGCACAGTCAGCATGGCGCCATCGTGCCAGCCGGGCGCGACCCGTCGGGACGACGCCCCGTCAAGGTTCCGGCAGAGGGCGTCAAGGTTCCGTCAGAGCACCGTCCGGGGGCCTCCCGCCGGGCGTAGAACGGCAGTGCGCCCGGGTTCCGGACGCCGGCACGACGCCCCGCCGCGGGCGCTCGCCGACCCTCGTCGAGAAGGCGTTCCCACCATGGCCGACCTGGCCTTCCTCCTCCTCACCGTCGCGTTCTTCGCGACGGTCGCGCTCGTCGCGCGTCGTCACGGCTCCTCGGGAGGTACCCGGTGATGGTCCTCGACTGGATCGCGCTCGGCGCCGTCGTCGCCGTGCTGGGCTACCTCTTCGTCGCGCTGCTCCGCAGCGACCGGGCCCGGTGAGCGCCGTGCCGACGACGGTCGACGCCGCGGTCGTGTGGACGGCCGTCGGCCAGGTCGCGCTCCTCGTCGGGGCGCTCGCGGCGGTGCACGCGCCGCTCGGCGCCTACATGGCGCGCGTCTACACCTCGCCGCGCCACCTGCGCGTGGAGCGCGCGGGCTACCGGCTGGCACGCGTGGACCCCGAGGCGGAGCAGCGGTGGAGCACGTACCTCTTCTCGCTGCTGGGCTTCTCGCTCGCCTCGGTCCTGCTCCTCTACGCCCTGGGCCGCCTCCAGGACCACCTGCCGATGAACCTCGGGTTCACCGGGCTGGACCCGGCGGGCGCGTGGAACACGGCGGTCTCGTTCGTGACGAACACGAACTGGCAGTGGTACTCGGGCGAGGCCGCCGCGGGGCACCTCCTCCAGATGGCCGGTCTGGCTGTGCAGAACTTCGTCTCGGCGGCCGTCGGGATGTCCGTGGCGATCGCGCTCGTGCGCGGGTTCGCCCGCTCGGGGACCGACGCGCGGATCGGCAACTTCTGGACCGACCTCACCCGGTCCGTGGTCCGGATCCTGCTGCCGATCGCGTTCGTCGCGGCGGTCGTGCTCGTGGCGAACGGCGTCATCCAGAACCTGAGCCCGCACACCGCGGTCGAGACGCTAGCGGGCGGCACGCAGCACGTCCTCGGGGGGCCGGTCGCCTCCCAGGAGGCCATCAAGGAGCTCGGGACCAACGGCGGCGGGTTCTTCAACGCGAACTCGGCGCACCCCCTGGAGAACCCGAACCCGTTCACGAACGTCTTCGAGATCTTTCTCATCCTGCTGATCCCGTTCACGCTCCCGCGCACGTTCGGCCTCATGGTCGGCGACCGGCGCCAGGGCTGGGCGGTCCTCGGTGCGATGGCCGGGCTGTTCGCCGTCGCGCTGACGCTGACGACGTGGGCCGAGCTGGCGGGCCCGGGGGCCGCGCCGCAGGCGGCCGGTGCCGCGCTGGAGGGCAAGGAGACCCGGTTCGGCCTCGCTGCGAGCGCCCTGTTCGCGACGGCGACGACCGGCACCTCGACCGGTGCGGTCAACGCGATGCACGACTCGCTCACCGCACCGGGGGGCGGCGTGGTGCTCTTCAACATGCTCCTGGGCGAGATCGCCCCGGGCGGCGTCGGTGCGGGGCTGTACGGGATGCTCGTCCTCGCCGTCGTCGCGGTGTTCGTCGCGGGCCTCATGGTGGGCCGCACGCCCGAGTACCTGGGCAAGAAGATCGGTCGCCAGGAGATCACTCTCGTCGCGCTGTACGTCCTGACGACCCCGGCGGTCGTGCTCGTCGGCACGGCGCTGTCGGTGGTCCTGCCGGACGGGCTCGCGGGCCAGCAGGAGGGCGGCCCGCACGGGCTGACCGAGGTGCTGTACGCCTTCGCGTCCGCCGGGAACAACAACGGCTCGGCGTTCGCCGGGCTGTCGGCGGGGACGCCGTACTACAACACGCTGCTCGGGCTCGCGATGCTCGTCGGCCGCTTCGTCCCCATCGCGCTCGTCCTCGCCCTCGCGGGGCGCCTCGCCTCCCAGCGGTCCGTCCCGCCGTCCGCCGGCACGCTGCCGACCCACCAGCCGCTGTTCGTCGGCCTGCTCGGCACGGTCGCGCTGGTCGTCGTCGGCCTCACCTTCGTCCCCGTCCTGTCCCTCGGTCCTGTCGTGGAGTCCCTGTCATGAGCACGCCGCTCGCTTCCGTCCCTCAGCTGCCCGGCACGCCGACGTCCCCCGTGGGCGCGGCCGACGGCGGCCCGCACCACGACGACCGTCCGGACGGCGGGCGTCGTGCCCCGCGCGCGCTGTCTCTCGCGCAGGTCGGCGCGGCGCTGCCCGCCGCGGTGCGCAAGCTCGACCCACGGGTGCTGTACCGCTCGCCGGTGCTGTTCGTCGTGGAGGTCGGCGCCGTCGCGACGACGGTGCTCGCCGCCCTGGAGCCGGACCTCTTCTCGATCCTGGTCGCGGCGTGGCTGTGGGCCACGGTCCTGTTCGCCACGCTCGCCGAGTCGGTCGCGGAGTCGCGGGGCAAGGCGCAGGCGTCGAGCCTGCGCGCGACGCAGCGCAGCACGACGGCGCGCCGCGTGGACGCCCCGACCGACACGCTCACGGCGGGGTCGAGCCTGCACCTGCTGCCGACGGTCGACGTGCCGTCGTCGAGCCTGCGGGTGGGCGACGTCGTCGTGGTCGTCGCGGGGGAGACCATCCCGGGCGACGGTGACGTGATCGAGGGCGTCGCGTCGGTCGACGAGTCGGCGATCACGGGCGAGTCCGCCCCGGTGATCCGCGAGTCGGGCGGCGACCGCTCGGCCGTGACGGGCGGGACGGTCGTCCTGTCCGACCGCATCGTCGTGCGGATCACGGCGCCGGCCGGGCAGACGTTCGTCGACCGGATGATCGCGCTCGTCGAGGGCAGCGAGCGCCAGCGCACCCCCAACGAGATCGCGCTGAACGTGCTGCTCACGTCGCTGACGATCGTGTTCGTCCTCGCCGTCGCGACGCTCCAGCCGTTCGCCGTGTACTCGGGGGCGCGGCAGTCGCTCGTGGTGCTGGTCGCGCTCCTCGTGTGCCTCATCCCGACGACGATCGGCGCGCTGCTGTCCGCGATCGGCATCGCGGGCATGGACCGCCTGGTCCGGCGCAACGTGCTCGCGATGTCCGGGCGCGCGGTCGAGGCGGCCGGCGACGTCGACGTGCTGCTCCTCGACAAGACGGGCACGATCACGCACGGCAACCGGTTCGCGACCGAGGTGCTGCCCGTCGGCCACGTGAGCGCGGCCGAGCTCGCCGACGCCGCGCGCCTGGCGTCCCTGTCCGACGAGACGCCGGAGGGTCGCAGCATCGTCGACCTCGTGACGTCGATGGACGGGCGTCCCGCGGCGGACCTGGTCCGGGAGACCACGGGCGCGGAGTTCATCCCGTTCACCGCCCAGACCCGGATGTCGGGCGTGGACCTGCCGTCGCCCGACGGCGGCGTGCGGCGCGTGCGCAAGGGCGCGGGCTCCGCGGTCCAGCGCTGGGTGCACTCCACGGGCGGGAGCGTGACGGGTCCGGACACGGACGAGCTCGCGGCCCACGTGGAGACGGTCAGCGGGCAGGGCGGCACGCCGCTCGTGGTCGCCGAGCAGGTGGGCGACGGCCCGGCGCGCGTGCTCGGCGTCGTCCGGCTCAAGGACGTCGTCAAGGACGGGCTGCGCGAGCGGTTCGACCAGCTCCGCGCGATGGGGATCCGCAGCGTCATGGTCACGGGCGACAACGCGATCACGGCGCGGGCCATCGCGGCCGAGGCGGGCGTGGACGACGTGCTCGCCGAGGCCACGCCCGAGGACAAGCTGGCGCTCATCCGGCGCGAGCAGGAGGGCGGACGCCTCGTCGCGATGGCCGGCGACGGCACGAACGACGCGCCCGCGCTCGCCCAGTCCGACGTCGGCGTCGCGATGAACACGGGGACGACCGCCGCGAAGGAGGCGGGGAACATGGTCGACCTCGACTCGAACCCGACGAAGCTCCTGGAGATCGTCGAGATCGGCAAGCAGCTCCTCATCACGCGCGGTGCGCTGACCACGTTCTCCGTCGCGAACGACGTCGCCAAGTACTTCGCGATCCTGCCCGCGATGTTCCTGGGCGCGTTCCCCGCGCTCGAGGTGCTCAACGTCATGCACCTGTCCAGCCCCCAGTCCGCGATCCTCTCCGCGGTGATCTTCAACGCGCTGATCATCGTGGTCCTCGTCCCGCTGGCGCTGCGCGGGGTGCGGTACCGCCCGGCGTCGGCGTCGGCGCTGCTCCGGCGCAACCTGCTGGTCTACGGGCTCGGCGGCCTCGTGGCGCCGTTCGTCGGGATCAAGCTCGTCGACCTCCTCGTCTCCCTCCTCCCGGGCTTCTGATCCCGGTGCCGAAAGGAACTCCCGTGCCCAGCTCCTCGCAGGTCCCGTCCGACGTCCGCCCGTCGACCGCCGGCGGCACCGTCTCCTTCGTCCGGCAGTCGTGGGCGGGTTTGCGCGTCCTGCTCCTGATGACCGTCCTGCTCGGCGGGCTGTATCCCCTCGCGGTGACGGGCGTCGGCCAGGCCGCCTTCGGGTGGCAGGCGAACGGCTCGCTCGTCCGCGCGGACGGCACCCGGGCCTCGTCGGTCGACGACACGGGGGCCGACGGAGCCCCGGTCGTCGGGTCCGTCCTCGTCGGACAGGCGTTCGGCGAGCCGGGGACGGCGCCCGAGTGGTTCCACGGTCGCCCGTCGGCGGCCGGCGACGGCTACGACACCCTCGCCTCTGCGGGGTCGAACCTGGGGCCGAACAACCCCGACCTGGTCGCCGCGATCGAGGCGCGCCGGGCGGCCGTCGCCGCGGAGGACGGCGTCGACCCGGCGAGCGTCCCGCCCGACGCCGTGACGGCGTCGGCCTCGGGCCTCGACCCGCACGTGTCGCCCGCGTACGCGTACCAGCAGGTCGACCGCGTCGCGGCGGCGCGCGGGGTCGACCCCGCGGCGGTGCGCGCGCTGGTCGACGACGCCGCGGCCGGGCGCGTGGCCGGCGTGCTGGGCGACCCGCGCGTGAACGTGCTCGCCCTCAACCTCGCGCTCGAGGGCCTGGCGCCGGCCGGGGCCGGCGGCACGGACGCGTCCTGACGTGCGACGTGATGGACTGCGCACATGAGTGCCGACACGCCTGACGGGCGGCGCCGGGGGAGGCTGACGGTCTACCTCGGCGCCGCGCCGGGCGTCGGCAAGACGTTCGCCATGCTCGACGAGGCGGTGCGCCGCCGGTCCCGCGGGACCGACGTCGTGGTGGGCCTCGTCGAGACGCACGGGCGCCCGGCCACGGCGGCGAAGATCGGCGACCTCGAGGTGGTGCCGCGCCGCGCCGTCGGGCACCGGGGCGTCGAGCTCACCGAGCTCGACGTCGACGCCGTGGTCGCGCGCGACCCGGACGTCGCGCTCGTGGACGAGCTCGCGCACACGAACGCGCCCGGCTCGCGCCACGCCAAGCGGTGGCAGGACGTGCACGACCTGCTGGCGGCCGGGATCGACGTCGTGACGACGGTGAACGTGCAGCACCTGGAGTCGCTCACCGAGGACGTCGAGGCGATCACGGGCGTCCGCCAGCGCGAGACCGTCCCCGACCACGTGGTGCGCGAGGCCGACCAGATCCAGCTCGTCGACCTCTCGCCCCAGGCGCTGCGGCGGCGGCTCGCGCACGGGAACGTGTACCGGGCCGAGCAGATCGACGCGTCCCTGTCCTCCTACTTCCGCGAGGGCAACCTCACGGCGCTGCGCGAGCTCGCGCTCCTGTGGCTCGCGGACCGCGTGGACGACGCCCTCACCCGGTACCGCGCGGACCACGCGATCTCCGGCACGTGGCCGGCGCGCGAGCGCGTCGTCGTGGCCGTGACCGGCGGGCCCGAGAGCGCGACGCTGCTGCGCCGCGGCGCCCGCATCGCCGAGCGGGCGGCGGGGTCGGAGCTGCTCGCCGTGCACGTGCTCGCGACCGACGGGCTGCCCACGGCCTCGCCCGCGGCGATCGCGGCCGACCGCGTGCTCGTCGAGTCCCTCGGCGGAACGTTCCACACGGTCGTCGGGGAGGACGTCGCCTCGGCCGTCGTCGACTTCGCGCACGGCGCCAACGCGACGATGGTGGTCGTCGGCGTCTCGCGGCGCTCGCGGTGGCGCGAGGCCTTCCTCGGCTCGACGAGCGCGGAGATCGCCCGGCTCTCGGGCTCGCTCGACGTGCACCTCGTCACCCACGAGCGGGCCCGCTCGGGGCGGGTCGCGCGGCGCGGGTGGAGCCCGCTGTCGACGCGGCGGCGCGTCGTGGGGTTCGCGCTCGCGGTCGCCGGCCCCGTCGGTCTCACGGCCCTGCTCGACGTCGCCCGGGACGCGGTCGGGCTGTCGACGCAGGTCATGCTCTTCCTCGCGCTGTCGGTCGGTGTGGCGCTCGTCGGCGGCATGTGGCCGGCGCTGGCCTGCGCCGTCGTGTCCTTCGTCTGCCTCAACTGGTTCTTCACGCCGCCCACCGGCCTGCTCACCGTCGCGGACCCGGAGAACCTGCTCGCGCTCCTCGTGTTCGTGCTCGTCGCGGCCGCCGTCGCGTCGGTGGTCGACCTCTCCGCGCGGCGCACCGTGCAGGCCTACCGGGCGCGGGCCGAGGCGTCGACGCTCGCGGCGCTCTCCCGCTCCGTGCTGTCCGGCGAGGACACGGCCGAGGCCGTCGTCGGTCGCCTGGCCCAGACCTTCCAGCTCCGCCGCGTCGCGCTCGAGGAGCGGGCGCGCACGGACGGGCGGGCGGGGGAGTGGTCGACCGTCGCGGTCGCGGACCGTGCCGTCGATGCCGCGGGACCGGGCACCGGGAGCCCGGCGGGCAGTGCCCGGCGCCGCCCCGGGGCCGGTGACGAGACCCGGACCGTGGTGAGCGTCGACGACGACCTCCGGCTCGTGCTCGACGGCCGTCCGCTGCCCGCCGGCGACCGCCAGGTGCTCGAGGCGTTCGGCGCGCAGGCGGGCATCGTGCTGGAGTACCGCCGGCTGCGCGAGGAGGCGGCCCGCGCCGCGGTCCTGGCCGAGGCGGACGCGACCCGCACGGCCCTGCTCGCCGCCGTCTCGCACGACCTGCGCACGCCGCTCGCCGCGATCCGGGCCGCGGTCGACGGGCTGCGCTCGCCCGAGGCCGTCCTGGAGCCGCAGGACCGGACCGCGCTCGTCGAGACCGCGGCCTCCGAGACCGAGCGGCTGGAGCAGCTCATCGACAACCTGCTCGACCTCTCGCGCCTGCAGACGGGCTCCGTCGCCCCGGTCCTGCGGGACGTGTCGCTCGAGGAGATCGTGCCGGTCGCCGTCGAGCCGCACGGCCCGCGCGTCGTGCTCGACGTGCCCGAGGACCTGCCGCTCGTCCGCACGGACCCCGGCCTCCTCGAGCGCGTCGTCGCGAACGTCGTCGCCAACGCCGTCCGGTTCGCGCCCCCGGACGAGCCGGTCCGCGTCCGGGCGTCCGCCTCGGGCGGCATCGTCGAGGTGCGGGTCGTCGACCTCGGGCCGGGCGTGCCCGACGAGGCCAAGGAGCGGATGTTCGAGTCCTTCCAGCGGCTCGGGGACGCCGGCGGGCACGGCGTCGGGCTCGGGCTCGCCGTCGCGCGCGGGTTCTCGCGCGCCGTCGGGGCGACCCTCGTCCCGGAGGACACCCCGGGCGGAGGCCTCACCATGGTCCTGACCGTCCCCGTCGCGCCGCCCCGCGAGCGGGCGGCGGACACCGAGCGGGAGGAGCGCGCGTGAGCGAGAAGCCGGCGACCCACCACGTGCTCGTCGTCGACGACGACCCCGGCCTGCTGCGCGCGATCGCCATCACGCTGCGCACGCACGGCTGGAAGGTCAGCACCGCCACGTCGGGCGGGGCCGGCATCGACCTCGCTGCGACGGACGCGCCCGACGTCATCCTGCTCGACCTCGGCCTGCCGGACCTCAGCGGGTTCGACGTCATCCGCGCCGTCCGGGCGTGGAGCACCGTGCCGATCGTCGTGCTCTCCGCCCGCCACCTCGGCGACGACAAGGTCGACGCGCTCGACGCCGGCGCCGACGACTACGTCACCAAGCCCTTCGCGATGCCCGAGCTCATGGCGCGGCTGCGCGCGGCCGTGCGGCGCTCGGCGGGCACCGCCCGGGACGGGGCCGCCGTGGTCGAGGCGGGCGACCTGCACATCGACCTCGCCCGCCGCCGCCTCCTGCGCCGCGGCGCCGAGGTGCGGCTCAGCCCCACCGAGTGGGCGCTCCTCGAGATCCTCGTCGCGCAGCGGGGCCGCGTCGTCGAGCGCGAGCACCTGCTGCGCGAGGTGTGGGGCCCGACCGCGACCCGCGACACCCACTACCTGCGGGTCTACCTCGCGCAGCTGCGGCGCAAGCTCGAGGACGACCCGGCGGCGCCGCGCCACCTCATCACGAGCCCGGGCATCGGCTACCGGTTCGAGGAGTGACCCGCGTCGTCCACGAGGCGCGCGAGCTCGCGGACGACGGCGCCCGGGAGCGCGGGCGGGAACAGCAGCGCCCGCTGCAGCTCGCCCGCGCGCCAGCCGTCGCACGCGAGCGCGGCGAGCACGAGCGACGACGGCGCGCCCTCCTCGCGCCACGCGCGCAGCACGAGCGCGTGCACCTCGTGCTGCCCCTCCGGGACGTCGTCGCGCGCGACCCCGCCCAGCGCGTACAGGCGCAGGAGCGCGGCGGCCTTGCGCGAGTCGTCCAGCGCCGCGACCGACGCCGCGACCGCCGCGCGCGACGGGTCGAGGCGCAGCGGCGACAGGTCGTCGAACCCGGACTGCAGGACCTCGAGCGCGACGTCGTCGACCAGCGTCTCCGCGTCGCCGAACATCGCCAGCAGCGTCGACTCGCTGCGGTCGCAGCGGCGCGCGACCGCGGCGAGCGTGACGTTCTCGACGCCCTCCTCGAGCGCGACCCGCAGGACGGCGTCCACGAGCGGACGCTCGTCGTCGCGGAACGGGTCCTCGTCGAGGTCCACGTCGTGGAAGACGACGGCGCTCGCCGGCGGCCGCACGTCCGCGTACCGGGAGACGTCGCCGACCAGCGCCTCCCACTCGGCCTCCGTGAGCGCGTACGCGTCCTGGTAGAGGCCGAGCCACGTCCCCTCGAGCGCGAGCGCCGCGACCCACGTGCGCGGATCGGGGACGCCCGGGGCGCCGTCCGGCCCTCGGCCCCGCTCCTGGGTGGGGATCGCGGCGACCCACTCGTGCAGGGTGGCCCTGGCCGAGCGCGTCGCGCTCTGGTCGGGCGTGGACATGTCCGTCACCTCCGTGGTCGGGCACAGTGGACCGAGCCTAGCCGGACGCCCCGACGCTGACGCGAGGTAGAGCCCTGGTCCGCCGAGGCAGAGGAGTGGTCAGGGGCACGAGTCGACCAGACCTCTCCCTCGCGGTACCGGGGTTCTCCCGCGGCGTCAGGGGCGGGGGACGTCGCGGCGGCGGAAGCCCACCAGGCCCAGCGCGACGAGCGCGACGGCGAGGAGCGTGAGCCAGACGAACGGCCACGGCTCGACGTCGGCCCCCGGGAGCTGGGGGACGTGCCAGAACGGCGAGACGCCGCTGGCCCAGGACGGCAGGTCGAGCAGGGCGCCGAACATCGTCACGACGAACGAGTACGCGAGGAGCGCCCAGGCGAGCGACGCGAGGCCGGGCCGCCACCCGAACGCGGCGACCGCGACGCCCGCGACGACCGCGATCGCCGGGAGGTACGCGAACGACGCGGCGAGGTAGTCCCCGAACCCGAAGGCGTCCTCGCCGACGCTCAGCGCGCCGAGCCACAGCCCGACCGCGCTGACGGCGAGCAGCACCGACGTCCCGAGCAGCGTCACGACGAGCTGGCCGCCGAGCCAGCGCACGCGCCCGACCCCGGTCGCGAGCACGGGTTCGAGGCGTCCCGCCGTCTCCTCGCCGCGGGCCCGCTGGGCCGACGCGACGGCGAACCCGCCCGCGCCGAGCCCGAGGAACAGCGCCATGACGGCGACGAACCCGCCGACGAGGTCGGTGGCGTCGCCCAGCATCTGTGCGATCTCGGGGTTGTCGGCGACCATGTCGCCCACGGAGTCGACGAACGTCCCGCACGCGAGCGCGGTGACGCCCACCCCGACGCCCCACGCGAGCACGGACGCGCGCTGCTGGCGCCACGCGAGGGCGAGCGGGCTCGCGAGCCACGCGGCGGCGTCGGGCCGCCCCGCGCGGGGCGGGACCAGGCCGGCACCGAGGTCGCGCCGCGCGGCGAGGGCCGCGCCCAGGGCGAGGAGCAGCACCACGAGGACGGCCGACAGGCCGAGCGGCCACCAGCGCAGGTCGACGAACGCCCGGATCTGCTGCGCCCAGCCGATGGGGGAGAGCCACGAGACCCAGCTCCCGTGCTCCTCCTGGACGTCGCCGACCGCGCGCAGCAGGAACGCGACGCCGAGCACGGCGAGCGCGAGACCGCTCGCGGCGCGCGCGTGCTCGGTCACCTGGCTCGTCACGACCGCGACGGCGGCGAACACGAGCCCCGTGACGCCCACCGCGGCGCCGAGCGCGAACGAGTCGACGGCCTCGAGCCCGGTCGCGACGAGGACGGCCCCCGTCGCGAGCGCGATGGCGGCGTTCGCGACGAGCGCGGCGACGAACGCGGCGGTCGCGGGGGCGTGGCGCCCGACGACCCCGGCCCGGACGAGCTCGGCCCGGCCCGTCTCCTCCTCGGCGCGCGTGTGCCGCACGACGAGGGAGATGCTCATGATCGCGACGGCGACCATGACGGTGAGCGCCATCTCGTTCGCGATCATCGCGCCGAGCGTGTAGTCCTCGATCCCGTACTGGGGACCGGACAGCATGATCCCCGCGGGGCTGGACACGAGCGCGGCGCGCGCCTGGCGGTCGGCCGCGGTGGGGTAGAGCGTGTCGAGCGCGACGGCCGCGTACCCGAAGAGGAGCGCGATCGACGCCGTCCACACGGGGATGCGGACGCGGTCGCGCCGCAGGACGAAGCGCAGCAGCGTGGCCCAGCCGGTGGCCGCGCGTCCGCGCCGGTGCGGCTCGGGCGCGACGGTGGCGCGTCGCCCCCGCGGTGGTGCCGCCGTGCGGGCGGTCCCGGGGGCGCTCACAGCGCGCCCGCCCCGTCGAGCACGGCGAGCTCGTCGCCGTAGTGGCGCAGGAACAGCTCCTCGAGCGACGGCGGGTTGACCGTCACGGACCGCAGCCCGAGGTCGGTGAGCGTGCGCAGGACGGCCTCGACGTGGTCGTTGTCGACGTCGAACCGTGCCCGCGTCCCGTCCGCGCCGGGCTCGACGACGAGGTCGTGCACGCCGTCGTGGGTGTCGAGCGCGGACGGGTCGCGCTCGGTCACGGCGGTGACCGACGAGCGCGTGAGGTGGCGGAGCTCGGCGAGCGTCCCCGACTGCACCGTGCGCCCGGAGCGGATGATCGTCACGGTGTCGCAGAGCTTCTCGACCTCGGCCAGGATGTGGCTGGAGAGCAGGACGGAGCGGCCCTCGGCCGTCACCTCGCGCACGCACTGCGTGAACACGGACTCCATGAGGGGGTCGAGGCCCGACGTCGGCTCGTCGAGGACGAGCAGCTCGACGTCGGACGCGAACGCCGCGACGAGCGCCACCTTCTGCCGGTTCCCCTTGGAGTAGGTGCGCGCCTTCTTGGACGGGTCGAGCTCGAAGCGGTCGAGGAGCAGCTTCTTGCGCTGCGGGTCGACGCTCCCGCGCAGGCGCGTGAGCAGGTCGATCGCCTCGCCGCCGGTGAGGTTGGGCCACAGGTTGACGTCGCCCGGCACGTAGGCGAGGCGTCGGTGGAGGTCGACGGCGTCGTGCCAGGGGTCGCCGCCGAGCAGCCGGGCGCTGCCGGAGTCGGGCCGCAGCAGCCCGAGCAGCACGCGGATGGTGGTCGACTTGCCCGCGCCGTTCGGGCCGAGGAACCCGGCGACCTCGCCCGCGCGGACGGTGAGGTCGAGGCCGTCGAGCGCCTGCACGTGGCCGAAGGCCTTGCGCAGGTCGTGCACCTCGACGGCGGGGGTCGTGCTCGTCATCGCGTCTCCTCCTGGTGGGTGGTGTGCTGCAGGTAGGCGTCGAGCAGGGTCGGCTCGACGAAGAGCCCTTCGGTGAAGACCTCGAGCGCGGGGAGCATCACGCGCTCGACGTACTCGCGCAGGTCGGCCTCGGGGTCGCGCGGCTCGGTCCGCTCGCGCAGCGCGCCGTCGACGAGCAGCGACCCGAGGGAGAGGGAGACGAGGTAGCGCGCGCGGGCCGCCTCGTCGCGGCTCGGGCGGATCACTCCGGAGGCGACGCCGGTCTCCATGTACTCGAGCGTCACCTGCGTGAGGTGCTCGACGAACGACCGCGCGAGGTCCCCGCCGGCCTGGAGGCTGCGCAGCGTGTACTCGAACACGGGCGCGTAGTCCTCGATCCCGGCGAGCTGCGCGAACAGGGCCATCGGGCCGGCCGCGGGGTCCTGCGGCGAGATGGCGTCGGTCTTGGCGGCGCGCACGGCGTCGAACACGTAGTCGTCGCACGCGCGGCGCAGCCCGTCCTTGGAGCCGAAGTGGTGCACGACGAGCGCGGCGCTCACGCCCGCGTCCGCCGCGATGGTCCGCAGCGGCGCGCCGAACCCGTCGCGCGCGAAGCGGGAGATGGCGGCGTCCCGGATGCGGGCACGGGTCGTGAGGTCGTCGGTGCCCGACGGCGCCGGGCGGCCGCGGTCGGGCGGCGGATGCTGGTCTGAACGCACGTTCAATAGACTAAACACTTGTTCAACGGGTGTCCACCCGCGAGGGAGCGCTCTGTCGCCGCGTGGCCCTTGACGCCGATGGCCCGGCCCGGTTGAGTGGAGGTCACGACGCGATGGGAGCGCTTCCATCCGTCGCCCCGCACCCCCGTGTCGATCGAAGGAGATCCGCATGAGACGTCGTGCCGTCCTGTCCACCGTCGCCGCCCTCGCGCTCGCGGCCCCGCTGCTCGGAGCGGGTGCCGCCGTCGCCGACCCCGCACCCACCCTCGCCGCGCCCCGGGCGACGGTCGCCCCCGCGGCGGACGACGCCGTCGGGCCGGAGACCCGCCTCTACGTGGACCCGTTCTCCACGACCCTGCAGGCCGCCGCCGCGCTCACCGGGCAGGCCCGTGCCGACGCCCAGCTCCTCGGGTCGTTCCCGTCGGCCTCGTGGTTCACCGGCGGCACGCCCGACGAGGTGCGCGACGACGTCGCGTCCGTCGTGCAGGCGGCCGCGGCCGACGGCGCGGTGCCGACCGTCGTCGTCTACAACCTGCCGTTCCGCGACTGCGCGCAGTACTCCGCGGGCGGCGCCGCGGACACGGTCGCCTACGCGGCCTGGGTGGACGCCGTCGCCGAGGGGATCGGCGACGACCCGGCGATCGTGATCCTCGAGCCGGACGGGCTCGGGATCATCCCCTGGTACACCGACATCAACGGGAACCCGGAGTGGTGCCGCCCCGCCGAGCTCGACCCGGAGACCGCCGCGGCGGACCGGTTCGTCCAGCTCAACCACGCCGTCGACGTGCTCACCGCGCTGCCCGGGACCTCCGTGTACCTCGACGGGACGCACAGCGGGTGGCTCGGGGTCGGCGACATCACCGACCGCCTGATCACGGCGGGCGTCGAGCGGGCCGACGGCGTGTTCGTCAACGCGTCGAACTACGTCGAGACCGAGCGCCTCGTGAAGTACGGGACGTGGATCAGCGACTGCGTGCACCTGTCGGTGAACAGCTGGTGGGAGCCCGCGTGGTGCGCGAGCCAGTACTACCCGGCGAACCCGGACGACGTCGAGACCTGGGGGCTCACCGACGCCGCGTACGAACAGGCCTACGCGGACACGGGCGTCGTGCGCGACCCGGTGGCGCAGAAGCACGTCGTCGTCGACACGAGCCGCAACGGCCAGGGGCCGTGGACCGCGCCGTCCGGCGCGTTCCCCGACCCGGAGGTGTGGTGCAACCCGCCCGACCGCGGCCTCGGCGAGCGGCCGACGACGGACACCGGCGACCCGTTCGTCGACGCGTACCTGTGGATCAAGGTCCCCGGAGAGTCCGACGGCAAGTGCTACCGCGGCACCGGCGGCCCGCTCGACCCCGCCCGCGGCATCGAGGACCCGGCCGCGGGGCAGTGGTTCGTCGAGCAGGCGGCCGAGCTCCTCGCGCTCGCCGCGCCCCCCGTCGAGCGCCCGACCTGCGAGGTCGCGTACACCGTCCACGGGACGTGGCAGGGCAAGAAGGGCAGCGGCTTCATCGCCCAGGTCGAGCTCCGCAACACCGGCACGGCGCCGCTCGACGGGTGGGAGCTGCGCTGGACCCCCGACGGCGACCAGCGGCTCACGGACGTGTGGGGCGCGCAGGCGGGGCGCGACGGCGCTGCCGTCACCGCGCGCAGCCTGTCGTGGAACGCGACCGTGCGGCCGGGGGCGACCGCGACGTTCGGCTTCGTCGCCTCGGGCTCGCCAGGTGCCGACCCGCAGCTCGTGACTCTCGGGGGGCGCCCGTGCGGCGTCGTCTGAGCCCTCCCACGGTGCACGGAGCGACCCGGGTCGCCGAGATCACCGGCACTGGGGACGAGAGACCCCTGCCGTTCCGGGCCAGACACCCGTAGGCTGGGGGTAGCCGTCGGCGGCACCGCCGGCGCCACGTCCCGGCGCGTCGGACCGTCGGGACGTCGAGAGGCCCGTCGCACTCGTGCGACGGGCCTTTTCGGTGCCCGCGTCCAGGGGCCGTGCGCCGGGGACGACGAAGGGCCCGCCGCGAGTGCGGCGGGCCCTTCGGTCTGCGGAGGATGGGGGATTCGAACCCCCGAGGGCTGTTAACCCAACACGCTTTCCAAGCGTGCGCCATAGGCCACTAGGCGAATCCTCCTGGTGCGACGGCCGACGCGTACGGGACGCACCGACGGCAGCGCAACGAGGATACCGGACCGCGGCGCCCGGGCCGAATCGCCCCGCGCCCGACCGGGTTTCGGGTGGGGCGCCGACCTGGGCTAGGGTGGGCCGCAGACCCCTCGTGCGGCATCATCTCGCCGAACTCCCCCAGGGCCGGAAGGCAGCAAGGGTAGGTGAGCTCTGGTGGGTGTGCGAGGGGTCCTTCATGTCTCCGGCCGGGACGGGTTCGCCGTCGCCGGGCCCGCGCGGGTGTGGCGCAGATCTCCCTGATCGAGAGCGAGGCGGGCGCCGCGACGGCAGCCCAGGCCCGTTTTCTACCGATTTATCACCTCGGATTCCCGGCATGCGACCATTTCGACGTCCACATGATGGACGATCTGGCCCGGGGATTGGCGCGCGGGGCGCCGTCGTGCTCATGATGTCGGCATGACCCGGAACCACGTCGCCACCACGACCCCGCGCGCAGCGTCCTGCGCCGGCACGTCGTGCTGTCGTGGCGTGCGCACCGGGCGAATGTGCGGCTGCTGACGCCGTCGTGACCCGCAGGGAGACCTGCGCCGCACCCGCCGCGTCGTCCTGACGACGCCGCCCCCGCTCGCCGCGTGGCTGATGGCCCGCCGGAAGCACCCCGAACCCCACCCCTCGCAGGGCCGTCCCTGCACCCCGGCCCCGCCGGTCGCCACCCGTGACCGTCGCCGCCGCCACCGGAAGGAACCCCCATGTCGTTCTCGACCACCCGCAAGCGTCTGACCTGGACCGCGATCGCCGCGACGGCCGCCCTCACCCTCACCGCCTGCGGCGGTGGCGACGACACCTCGGGCGGCGCCGCGAGCGGCGACGCCGCGGACCCGATCCGCGTCGGCGTCGTCGGGGCGTCCGACGACAAGTGGGCCGTGTTCCAGGAGCAGGCCGAGGCCGAGGGCATCGAGATCGAGCTCGTCGACCTCCAGGACTACACGCAGGCGAACCCGGCGCTGTCCCAGGGCGAGCTGGACGTGAACCAGTTCCAGCACCTGCAGTTCCTCGCGGGCTACAACGTGGACGCGGGCGACGACCTGCAGCCCATCGGCGCGACCGCCGTCTACCCGCTCGGCCTGTACTCGTCCAAGCACACGTCGCTCGAGGAGATCCCCGACGGCGGCCAGGTCGCCGTGCCGAACGACCCGACCAACCTCGCCCGTGCGCTCCTCGTGCTCCAGGAGGCCGGCCTGGTCGAGCTGAAGGACGGCGGGAGCTCCATCTCCACCGAGGCCGACGTGCTGCCCAGCTCCAAGGTGACGGTCACGCCGGTCGACGCCGCGCAGACCCCGATCCAGCTGCAGTCCGTCGACGCGTCGATCATCAACAACGACTTCGTCGAGGACGCGGGCCTGAAGCCCGAGGACGCCCTCTTCCAGGACGACCCCGACTCCGACGCCGCCAAGCCCTACATCAACGTGTGGGTCGCGCGGGCCGAGGACAAGGACGACGAGACGCTGCTCAAGCTCGCCGAGATCTCCCACTCGCCGGAGGTCGTCGAGGCCGAGAAGAAGGCCTCGGGCGGCACCGCCGTCATCAAGGAGAACTCGCCCGCCGAGCTCCAGGAGATCCTCGCCGGCATCGAGGACGACATCCGCAACTCCTGAGGCCGTCGCCGCGAGGGCGGGCGCGCACGTCGCGTCCGCCCTCGCGCGCCGTCGTGCCCGGGGGAGGACGATGGCAGGCGAGCGGCACACCCCGACACGCGGCCGCGGCGACGCACCTGGCGACCCCAGGCGGTCCCCGCCGGCCCCGGCCCGGAGGCACGGCCTCCGACGAGAGGAACCCGACGTGACCGACGTCCCCCGCGACGAGGGCGGTGACGAGCAGCCCGCGATCGAGCTGCGCCACGTGAGCAAGACGTTCGGCGAGGGCGACGGTGCCGTGCACGCGGTCGACGACGTCTCGCTGAGCATCCGCCGCGGCGAGATCTTCGGCGTCATCGGCTACTCCGGCGCCGGGAAGTCGACGCTCGTGCGGCTGGTCAACGCGCTGGAGACGGTGACGAGCGGCGAGGTCGTCGTCGACGGCCAGGTGATCACCGGGCTGCCCGAGCGCCGCGTGCGCGAGGTGCGCTCGCGCATCGGCATGGTCTTCCAGCAGTTCAACCTGCTGTCGTCGCGGACCGTCGCGGGGAACGTCGCCTACCCGCTCAAGGTGGCGGGCTGGCCGCGCGAGAAGCGCGCCGCGCGCGTCGCGGAGCTCCTCGCGTTCGTCGGCCTCGCGGACAAGGCGAAGGCGTACCCGCGCCAGCTCTCGGGCGGGCAGAAGCAGCGCGTCGGCATCGCCCGCGCGCTCGCCGCGCAGCCGACGATCCTCCTGGCCGACGAGGCGACGTCCGCGCTCGACCCCGAGACGACGCGCGAGGTGCTCGCGCTCCTGCGGCGCGTCAACGCCGAGCTCGGCATCACCATCGTCGTCATCACCCACGAGATGGAGGTCGTGCGCTCGACGTGCCACCGCGTCGCCGTGATGGAGCACGGCAAGGTCGTGGAGACGGGCGACGTGTACGACGTCTTCTCCGCACCCGGCGCGGACGCCGCCCAGCGGTTCGTCGGGACGGCGCTGCACGACCGCCCGTCGCGCGACACGCTCGCCCGGCTGCGCGAGCGGCACCCCGGCCGGCTCGTCACGGTCGGCGTGCGGGAGGGCGCGCACACCGGGTCAGACCTGTTCCGCCTGCTGCGCGAGCACGACGTCGACGGGTCCGTCGTCTACGGCGGCATCTCCGAGGTCGGTGAGCGCCCGTTCGGGTCGCTCACCGTCGAGCTCGACGCGCCCGAGGACCGCATCGCGCCGTTCCTCGTCGCGCTCGCCGAGCGCGCCGACGTCGTGGACCTGGGAACCGCGGCCCAGCCGCTCGACGACCCGCGCGTCGCGCGCCTCGACGCCGACCCGGGCGGCGCGGACGCGCCCGACGACGCCGACGCCGACCCGGGCGACCCCTACGGCACCGCCCGTGACACCCTCTTCCGCCACGGCAACCTCGGAGGCCAGTGATGAACAGCGACTGGTCGCGGCTGTGGCCGATCCTCGTCGAGTCCTTCGGCCAGACCCTCCAGATGGTGTCCGTCGCGCTGCTCACGGGCGGGCTCGCGGGCCTCGCGCTCGGCATCGCGCTCTACGTGACGCGCCGCGGCAACCTGCTCGACAACCGCTGGGTGTTCGGCGTGCTCAACGTGCTCGTCAACATCGTCCGGCCCATCCCGTTCATCATCTTCGTCACGCTGCTCGGACCGGTGACGCTCCAGGTGGTCGGGACGACGCTCGGCACCGAGGCGTTCATCTTCCCGCTGTCCGTGATGACGGCGTTCGGCACGAGCCGCATCGTCGAGCAGAACCTCGTGGGCATCGACCCGGGCGTCATCGAGGCGGCGCGGGCCATGGGCGCGTCGTCGTGGCGCATCATCACCACCGTCCTCGTGCCCGAGGCGCTCGCGCCGCTCATCCTGGGCTACACGTTCCTCTTCATCGCGGTCCTCGACATGTCGGCGATCGCGGGGATCATCGGCGGCGGAGGGCTCGGGAACTTCGCGATCGTCTACGGCTACCAGCGCTACAACTGGGGCGTCGTGGTCGTGACGGTGCTCATCATCATCGGGATCGTGCAGGTCGCGCAGCTCCTCGGCAACTGGCTCGCCCGCAAGGCGCTGCACCGCTGACCAGGCGGCCTCGTGCGTGTGGGTCGTGACGTCTACAGTTGCCGGGGTGAGCACCGCCCTGTACCGCCGCTACCGGCCCGAGACCTTCTCCGAGGTGATCGGTCAGGACCACGTGACCGCGCCGCTCATGCAGGCGCTGCGCAGCGGTCGGGTGAACCACGCCTACCTCTTCTCCGGCCCGCGCGGCTGCGGCAAGACGACGAGCGCGCGCATCCTCGCGCGCACGCTCAACTGCGCGCAGAACACCCCGGACAACCCGCTCGACACCCCGTGCGGCGTCTGCCCCTCCTGCGTCGAGCTCGCGCGCGGCGGCCCGGGCAGCCTCGACGTCGTCGAGATCGACGCGGCGTCGCACAACGGCGTCGACGACGCCCGCGAGCTGCGCGAGCGCGCCGCGTTCGCCCCGGCGCGCGACCGGTACAAGATCTTCATCCTCGACGAGGCGCACATGGTGACGCCGCAGGGCTTCAACGCGCTGCTCAAGCTCGTCGAGGAGCCCCCGGAGCACGTGAAGTTCGTCTTCGCGACGACGGAGCCGGACAAGGTCATCGGCACCATCCGCTCCCGCACGCACCACTACCCGTTCCGCCTCGTCCCGCCGGACGTGCTCGGGCCCTACCTCGAGGAGCTGTGCGCCGCGGAGGGCGTGACGATCGGCGGCGGCGTCGTCCCGCTCGTCACGCGCGCCGGGGGCGGCTCGGTCCGCGACTCGCTGTCCGTCATGGACCAGCTCATCGCGGGCGCCCAGGACGGCGCCGTGGAGTACGAGCGCGCGGTCGCGCTCCTGGGCTTCACGCACGCGACGCTGCTCGACGACGTCGTGGACGCGCTCGCCGCGCGCGACGGTGCGAGCATCTTCCGCGTCGTGGACCACGTCATCGCCACGGGGCACGAGCCCCGGCGCTTCGTCGAGGACGTCCTCGAACGCCTGCGCGACCTCATCGTCATCGCCGTCTCCGGCGACGAGGCGCAGGCCGTGCTGCGCGACCAGCCCGCCGACCAGCTCGCGCGCATGCGAGCCCAGGCGCAGAACCTCGGCGTCGCGGAGCTCTCGCGCGCGGCCGACCTCGTCAACGCGGCGCTCACCGAGATGACGGGCGCCACCTCGCCGCGACTGCACCTGGAGCTCCTCATGGCGCGGCTGCTCCTGCCCGGCGCCGACGACGGCGCGGCCGGGTTCGCGGCGCGCCTCGACCGGCTCGAGCGCGGCGGGCTGAGCGCGGTCGCCGTCGCGCCGGCGGCCGTCCCGTCGGGGGCGGGGACGCCCGCTGGTGTCGGCGCCCCGGTGCCCGACGGCGCGGGGCAGGCGCCTGCCTCGACCGGACCGGCGTCCGGTCTCACGGGTGCCGCCGCCGTCCGTGCCGCGCTGCGGCCCAACCGTTCCACCCCGCCCGCCCCCGCCGCACCGTCGTCGGGCGGGGCCCCCGAGGCCGACCGGGTCGCTGCGGCACCTGGCGCCACGTCGGCACCGGACCAGGGGTCCCCGTCCGTACCCGCACCGTCGCCCACGTCCGAGCCCGCGCGCGAGGACGCCGCACCACCGAGGGCGCCGTCGTCCGAGCAGCGCACGGACGGGCCGTCGCAGCCGGAGGCCACGGTCGAGGAGCCCGAGCCCGCACCGGCGAGCCCGGTCCGGAGGACCGGTCCGGTCGAGCCAGCCGCGCAGGACATGGCAGCGCAGGACGACACGGCACCGCAGAGGCGCGACGAAGGGGCACCGCCCGCAGCGCGCGCCGAGGCGCCCGGAGCCGTCCCCGCGGCGCCCCCGGTGTCGAGCGCTCCGCCCGGAGGGACGAGCCCGGCCCTCACGACCGAGGAGCTCCGGCGGCGCTGGCCCGAGGTGCTGGAGAACCTGCGGGCGAATCCCGTCACGTGGTCGCTGGTCGGCCCGAACGCGCAGGTCGCGGAGCTCGGCCAGGGCGTGCTCTTCCTCGCGTTCCCGTCGCCGGGCCTCGCACGCACCTTCTCGTCCTCGCGGCACATCCATGCGGTGCAGGACGTCGTGTATCAGACCCTCGGGCTCCAGGTGCGGGTCGAGGCGCGGCTCGACGAGGGCGGGGCGGCCGGCGCCGGGCGCCCCTCGGCACAGGACCCTGCGGCCCCCGCACCCGCGGGCCCCGGTCAGGGCCCGGCAGCGCCCGGCCTCGGCGGGACCAGTCGTGAGCCCGGCTCCGGAGGGGGCGGCGCGTCCGCGCCCCTCGCGACGGTCGGCGCGCCGGGCGGGACCGTGGCGTCCGGCACGGCTGCCTCCCCGACCGCGCTCGCGACGGGCGCGTCCGCACCGCGCGGGGCCGTCGCGTTGCAGGAGCGACCGGTCGAGACGGACGTCGCCGACGGCGACGCTGAGCACGGACCGGTGGTCGACGCCGCAGACGAGGCCTGGCTCGCCGGAGCCTCGTCGCCGTCGCCGTCGCCCGAGCCCCGGATCGACACGGCGGACGAGGCGTGGCTCGCGGGGGTGCCCGCCGAGCCACCGGCCGACCTCGACGACGGCCCCGAGCCCGAGCCGGTTCTCGACCGCGCACCGGGCACGCGCGCGGCGCCCGGTGCGCCGAGTCCGGCCGCCCAGGCACCGGTCTCGTCCGTGAGCCCTGCGCCGGCCACGCCCGCGCCGCCGCGTCAAGAGGCACCGGGCCGCACGGCGTCGGTCGCTCCGGTGGACGCGTCGGGAGCCCCGCTGCGCGGGGTCTCCGCTGCACGCGCAGCCATCGCGGCGGCCACGACGGCCCGCGTCGCCCGACCCGCCGAGGCGCCCGCCCGGCGGGACGTGCCGTCGACGGTCGACCCGATGGACGACCTGCCCTCCGCGGACGACCCCGACATCGTCTCGACCGGTCTGGTCGGGACGGCGCTCGTCGTGAGCCTGCTCGACGGCAAGATCATCGAGGAGATCCAGGACCAGGGCTGATCGCCACGGTGGGTGCCCGGCCGTGTGGCCGGGCCGGTCGTGTGGGCCGCGCCCCGTAGGCTGGGGGCGTGTACGAAGGCGCTGTCCAGGACCTGATCGACGAGCTCGGCCGACTTCCCGGCGTCGGGCCCAAGAGCGCGCAGCGCATCGCGTTCCACCTGCTCGCCGCGGACGCCTCGGACGTGCGCCGGCTCGCCGACGCGCTCACCGAGGTGAAGGCGCGCGTGCGCTTCTGCGAGACGTGCGGCAACGTCGCGGAGTCCGAGCAGTGCCGCATCTGCGTGGACCCGCGCCGGTCGCCGGAGGTGATCTGCGTCGTCGAGGAACCCAAGGACGTCGTCGCGATCGAGCGCACGCGCGAGTTCCGTGGGAAGTACCACGTGCTCGGCGGCGCCATCAACCCGATCGAGAACGTCGGGCCGGGCGACCTGCGGATCGCCGAGCTCATGACGCGCCTCGCCGACGGTCAGGTGACCGAGGTGATCCTCGCGACCGACCCGAACGTCGAGGGCGAGGCCACCGCCACGTACCTCGCGCGCATGCTGGGCCCGATGGGCCTGCGCGTGACCCGCCTCGCGTCCGGGCTGCCGGTCGGGGGAGACTTGGAGTACGCGGACGAGGTGACGCTCGGCCGGGCGTTCGAGGGCCGACGTCTCGTCGGCGGCTGACGAGAGGTGACGAGCATGGGGGAGATCGAGAGCGACCCCGCCCTGCGGGAGATCGCCGAGGGCATGGCCGCGCAGGCGCGCGCGTTCCTCACGACGGCGACGCAGGTCGCGTCCGGGGCCGCACCCGGGGCGGTGCTGCCCCTGCTGCTGCTCGCGCTGTCCGACGCGCTCGCCGCGGGCGCGCGCCTCGGGGCGATGGGCGACGTCGTCCCGGTCGAGCGCTTCGAGCCCGACGCCGGCCGCGACACCGACGTGGACCCGCTGCGGACCGCGCTCTCCCAGCTCTTCGACGGGTTCGACGACTATGCCGAGATCACCGACCCGCTCGTGGGCGCCGAGGTCGGGGCCGCGTCCCTCTCGGGAGACCTCGCGTGCGTCGCCGAGTGCCTCGCGAAGGGACTCCAGCACTACGACGGCGCCCGCGAGCTCGAGGGCCTGTGGTGGTGGCAGTTCTCCTACGTGTCGCTCTGGGGGGAGCGCGCCGCGAGCGCGCTGCGCGTGCTGCAGCTCGCGCTCGCGCACCTGCGCCTCGACGTCGAGGACGACGTCGCGGCCGAGGCGGAGTACGACGCCCTCCAGTCCTGAGGCGCACGGGCCGGCGCCGCGGGCCGGCCGGGCCGTCCGTCAGTCCGTCGCGCTCGTCGCGCCGTAGTGCGCCGCGAGGGCGGGGTAGTAGCTGTCCCACTCCACCGCGGCGGGGTCGCGCCCGGCGCGCGCGGCGGCCAGGCGGTCGAGGTAGTACTCCCACCCGGGCCCGATCGACCCGGCGTCCTCGTCCGGGCCCAGCGCCTGCCGGAACGCGAGGGCGGTGGTGCCGCCGTCGTCGGCCAGGTCGATCTCCAGGTGCCACGACGTCTCGCCGACGGCGGTCTCGACCACGAGCCGGTGCGGCGGGTCGCAGCGCAGGACCCGGCACTCGTCGCCCTCCGTCGCGCCCTCGGCGGTCATGACGAAGCGGACGCTGCCCGTGGTCGGGTCACCGTCCCACGTGCCGATCCAGGGCTCGAGCCCTGCCGGCTCGGTGAGGCTCGCCCAGACGTCCGCGACGGGTGCGGCGAAGGTCCGGCGCAGCACGATCCACCGGCCGTCGTCGTCGCGCACGACGGAACCGGTCGGCTGCACCTCGGGGTTCTCGGTCGTCTCGGTCATCACAGCAGCGTAGGCAGGTCCCCGGCCACGGGGAAGGCCGGTGCGCTCCGCGCGACGTCGTCCGCCGACGCCGGTCCGAGCATCCCGGCCCCGTCGTCGCCCAGGGCGAGCCGGGCGCTCGCCCGGAACCGTCGGACGGCGTCGACCCACGCCCGCGCGGGCCGCAGGCCGCACGCGCGCAGCGCCCCCGCATGGTCCACGACCAGGACGGTCGCCGCGCCCAGGGCCACCACGCCCCACGCGGCGCCGACGAGGGCGCGCACCGGACGCAGGGTGCCCGCGAAGCCCTCCCGGAGCCGGTCGATCTGGAAGCGGAGGTGGTGGACCTCGTCGGAGGCGATCCGACGGCCGACACCACGGAGCACCGGGTCGGGTGCTGCGCTCGCCAGGGCCGTGAAGTAGCCCATCGCGACGGACTCGGCCACGAGGAAGAGCGCGATCTCGGTCCGCAGGCCGAGCAGGCGCCGCAGGGCGGTGAACGCCGCGTCCGACCAGTGCGCGTCGAGCCTGGGCGCCCCGAGGTGCGCCAGCCCGCGGCGGAACAGCGCCGAGTGCCGCTGCTCCTCGACGACGAGGCGCTCGAGCGCGTCGACGTACACCGGGTCCCCGGCGCGCCGGGCCTTGGCGAGCAGCCGCGCGCCGTCGCCGTCCTCGCCGAGCTCGAAGCGCTGGAACGACCGGACGAACGCCGCGCGGACGTCCGGGGGGAGGGTGCACGGGGCGTCCCAGTCGATCGTGGCCTCCGTCGCGAGCTGGGTGGCCCGGTTCGAGACGTAGTGGTCGACCCAGACGGTGAACGCCGGGGGCGAGCCCTCTCCGGTGGCCGGGGTGGTGCCGGTACGCGCGTCGTCGCTCGTCATGGCCGGAAACGTAGACCCGTGCCGCGGCCCGCGGGACGACCTGCGCGGAACCTCCTGAACGCTCCACCGGATACCCACAGCCGGGACGCAGGACCGCCGCGACCGAGGCGCTGTGGTACCACTAGGGAGTGCTGCCCGCCTTCTCCCTCCCGGTCTCCGGCGGGCTCGAGATCGACGGCCTGACCGTCCTCCTGCTCGTGCTCGCCGCCCTCACGGCGGGGTGGATCGACGCCGTCGTCGGCGGAGGCGGTCTGGTCCAGCTGCCCGCGCTGCTCCTCGTGCCCGGCATCAGCCCGGTCCAGGCGCTCGCGACGAACAAGCTCGCGAGCATCATGGGCACGTCGGTGAGCGCCGCGACGTACTACCGGCGGGTCGGTCCCGACCTGCGGACGGCGGGGCCGATGGCGCTCGCGGCGCTGGTGGGCGCGATCGGCGGTGCCGCTCTCGCGTCGCGCATCCCCGCCGAGCTGTTCAAGCCGATCATCCTCGTGGTGCTCGTCGGGGTCGCGGCCTACACGATCGCGAAGCCGAAGCTGGGGCACACGACGAACCTGCGCTGGGAGGGCAACGGCCACCGCTGGGCCGCGGCCGGGATCGGCCTCGTCATCGGCACGTACGACGGCCTGCTCGGTCCGGGCACGGGGACGTTCTTCGTCATCGCGCTCGTGAGCATCCTCGGGTACGCGTTCCTGCCGGCGTCGGCGCTCGCGAAGATCGCGAACTTCGCGACGAACGCGGGCGCGCTGATCTTCTTCGTCCCCTACGGCGCGGTGCTGTGGGGGCTGGGCCTGCTCATGGGTGCGGCGAACCTGCTCGGGGCGTACGTCGGGGCGCGCATGGCGGTGGCCAAGGGCAGCGCGTTCGTCCGCGTCGTGTTCGTCGTCGTGGTCGGGGCGCTCATCCTCAAGCTCGGCTACGACGTCATCGCCGACCTGAGCACCTGACGGGGCCCTGACCAGCGCGGAAGCACATCTGGTGTCACGTGGTGTCGAAATGTTGTCACCAGGGGTTGCGATGACACCACGAGTGGTGCCATGATGGCGTCATGGACCTCACCCCGTACGTCGACGACCTCCAGACCCGCCTCGCCGCTGCCGCGGACGCCGCGGGGGACGACGGCCGTCTGCTCGCCGAGCGACTGACCGCGCCCCTCGACGCGGCCGTGCGGCTCGTCCTCCTGGACGCGCTCTCGGCCGCGGCCGGGGAGATCTCCGCAGAGCTCGCCCCCGGGTCGGTCGACGTACGGCTGCGGGGCGGTGCCCCGGAGTTCGTCGTCGCCGCACCCGCCGCCGCGGCCCCGCCCACCGCTCCTGGTGAGCCTGCGTACGGCGTCGCTCCGGCGTCCGCGGCGACACCCGCCGCGCCGCTCGTCGCCGGGTCGACAGACGTCGAGTCCGGCGCCACGACCCGCACGACCCTGCGCCTGCCCGACCACCTCAAGACGCAGGCCGAGACCGCCGCCGCCCGCGACGGCGTCTCCGTCAACACCTGGCTCGTCCGCGCGGTCGCCGCCGCGCTCGAGCAGTCCACCGGACGCCCGGCCGCGCAGGCCCGTCCGCAGCCGCGCGGCTCCGCCCGCGTCACCGGCTGGGTGCGCTGACCCTCTCCGGTCCGCCCGCCCGCCCCTCCCACCACCCGCTGACACCACACCGACACCACCGTTGGAGCTCCGTCATGCCCACTTTCCCCGCCTCCCAGCCCGTCCCGGTCGTCGTGGACGTGCCCTTCGCCAACCTGCACGTCGTCGCCGGAGACCGTGACGACGTCGTCGTCACGGTCCTGCCCACGGACCCCACGAAGTCGGGCAGCGTCCGCGCCGCCCAGGACGTCCGGGTCGACCGCGACGGGGACGCCGTCACGATCTTGTACCCCGGGTCGTGGAAGCAGTTCGTCCTGCCGTTCGCGGCCGGGACCGCCGACATCACCGTCGAGCTCCCCGCCGGCTCCGACCTGCGCGGCAAGGCGGGCACCCTCTACACCGAGGGCTCGCTCGGGGCCGTCGACATGACGCTCTCCGTCGCCGACGTCCGGCTCGAGGACGTCGAGCGGCTGGACCTCAAGGCCTCGGCAGGCTCGGTCGTCGTCGGTCGCGTCGCGGGCACCGCCGACGTCAAGGTCAGCGCGGGCTCCGTGCGGATCGGCGAGATCGCCGGCGACGGCACGATCAAGGCCAGCAACGGCACGACGACGGTCGGCGCCGTCACGGGCACGCTCGCCGTGCAGGGCGCGCACGGCGAGATCGCCGTGACCCGGGTGCTCGGCACCCTCACCGCGAAGTCCGCGCACGGCGGCATCCGGGTCGACCGCCTGGAGTCCGGCAGCGTCACCCTCAGCACGTCGTTCGGCTCGATCGACGTGGGCGTGCCGGAGGGCACGGCCGCGTTCCTCGACGCGAGCTCCGAGCACGGCAGCGTCCGCAACCACCTGACCCCGACCGAGGGGCCCGTCGAGGACGAGGCCACCGCGGAGATCCACGCCAGCACCGGCTTCGGCGACGTCGTCGTCCGCCGGCCCTGAACCACACCTGAGAGAGACGGAGACCTGGACATGTCTGTCGACCAGTCCCTCGCGCCCGCCGTGCGGGTACGAGGCATCGAGAAGTCGTTCGGCGACCTGCGCGTGCTGCGAGGGGTCGACCTGGACGTGACCCCCGGGAGCATCTTCGCGCTGCTGGGGTCCAACGGGGCGGGCAAGACGACGCTCGTGCGGATCCTGTCGACGCTCCTCAAGCCCGACGCGGGGAGCGCGAGCGTCCACGGGCACGACGTCGTCGACGAGCCGGGGCAGGTCCGGGAGTCGATCTCCCTGACCGGGCAGTTCGCCGCGGTCGACGAGGTCCTCACCGGGCGCGAGAACCTCGTGCTCGTCGCGCGCCTGCGTCACCTGAAGAACCCCGCCCAGGTCGCGGACGACCTCCTCGCCCGCTTCTCCCTGACCGACGCGGGCTCGCGCCGGGCGGGGACGTACTCGGGCGGCATGCGCCGTCGTCTCGACATCGCGATGAGCCTGATCGGCGACCCGCCGGTCATCTTCCTCGACGAGCCGACGACCGGCCTGGACCCCCAGGCCCGCATCGAGGTCTGGGCCACGGTGCGCCAGCTCGCCCAGGGCGGCACGACCGTCCTGCTCACGACGCAGTACCTCGACGAGGCCGAGCAGCTCGCGGACCGGATCGCGATCCTGCACCGCGGCACCATCATCCAGAACGGCACCCTGGCCGAGCTCAAGGCGCTCCTGCCGCCCGCGCAGGTCGAGTACGTCGAGAAGCAGCCGTCCCTGGAGGACGTGTTCCTCACCCTCGTCGGCGACACCGGCGAGCACCCCGCGACCCCGACGACCGCCGAGGGCACCCAGCCCGCCGGAGAGGAGCTCCGATGACCACGCACGCCCTGGCCGACACCCGTGTCCTGACCGGCCGCTCGCTGCGCCACATCCTGCGCAGCCCGGACACGATCATCACGACCGCCGTCACCCCGATCGCGCTCATGCTGCTGTTCGTCTACGTCCTCGGCGGCGCGATCGACACCGGCGCCGCCGGGTCGTACATCGACTACATGCTGCCCGGCATCCTGCTCATCACCGTCGCGTCGGGCGTCGCGTACACGTCGTACCGGCTGTTCCTCGACCTGCAGGGCGGTATCTTCGAGCGCTTCCAGTCGATGCCCGTCGCGCGGTCCAGCGTCTTGTGGGCGCACGTGCTCACGTCGCTCGTCGCGAACCTCGTCTCGGTGACGATCGTCGTCGGCGTCGCGCTCCTCATGGGGTTCCGTACCGGGGCGTCGGTGGGTGCGTGGCTCGCCGTGCTCGGCATCCTCGTCCTGTTCACGCTCGCGCTGACGTGGCTCGCGGTCGTCGCGGGTCTCTCGGCGAAGACGGTGGACGGCGCCTCGGCGTTCAGCTACCCCCTGATCTTCCTGCCGTTCATCAGCTCCGCGTTCGTCCCCACGGAGACCATGCCCGCCCCCGTCGCCTGGTTCGCCGAGAACCAGCCCGTCACCGCGATCGTGAACACGCTGCGCGCGCTGTTCGGTGGGCAGCCGGTCGGCTCCGACATCTGGGTCGCGCTCGCGTGGCTCGTCGGCATCCTGGTCGTCGCCTACGCGTGGGCCGTCGCGATCTACCGGCGCAAGCTGAGCTGACCCGGGGACGCGAACGGTCCCGGCACGGTGGAGGTGGGCCGTCCGCGCCAGGGGCGTGGCGCGGACGGCGTCCCGTGCCGGGACCGTCTGCCGGTGAGGGGCCGTGGTACGGCCCCTCACCTGTCTGTGCGGAGACGCTACGCGGAGCGCTCCGGCCGGCCGGCCGGGATCACGTCCGGGCCGCCGGTCGCCTGGTCGGCCTCGGTCACCGCGCCGATGTCGTCACCGTGCACCGGCGCACCCGGGATCTCGACGTGCGGGGAGTCGGGCGGGGGCGGGGTGACGCTCCCCGCGAGCAGGTCGGGGCGGTCGGCGACCGTCGTGATCCCGCTCGAGACCTTGTAGCCCTTCTTGCGCATGGCGCGCGCCCGCTCGCCGGCCGACCGCAGACGCGGGTTCACGTACTCGTCGATGCCGAAGTTGATGAGCGACAGCGCCATGCCGAGCAGCGCGATGCACAGTCCGGCGGGGACGTACCACCACCAGTAGTCGGGGAAGGCGCCGTTCTGCTGGGCCCAGAAGAGGATCGTGCCCCAGTTGAGGTTCGTGATGGGGATGACCCCGATGAAGGCGAGGGTCGTGAGGCCGAGGACCGCGGCGGTCACGGTGCCGACGAAGCTCGAGGCGATGATCGCGGTGAGGTTCGGCAGCATCTCGACGGCGATGATGCGGCGGATCGGCTCGCCGTTCGCCCGCGCCGCCTGGATGAAGTCCCGGTTCCGGAGCGACAGGGTCTGCGCCCGCAGGACGCGCGCGCCCCAGGCCCAGCCGGTGATCGCGAGCACCGTGGAGACGAGCAGGAGGCTCGGGTTCTCCTGCTGCGACGCCACGATGATCATGAGCGGCAGGCCGGGGAGCACGAGGAACACGTTCGTGAGGGCCGAGAGCGACTCGCTGCGCCAGCCCGCGATGTACCCGGCGGTCACCCCGATGATCACCGCGACCAGCGTCGCGATGATGCCGGAGACGAAGCCGACGACCAGCACGCCCCGCGTGCCGTAGATGATCTGGCTGAGGACGTCCTCGCCCATGTGCGTCGTGCCGAGCAGGTGCTGCGCGGACGGCGGCTGCTTGAGCGCGGTGAAGTCCTTCTCGAGCGGGCCGTAGGGCGCGAGGAGGTCGCCGAAGATCGCGACGAGCGTGAACACGCCGAGGATGATCAGACCGGTGAGCGACTTGCCGTTGCGGAACATCGCGAACGACGCCCCGGCGCGGCTCGCGAGGCCGCGGCCGGAGGAGCCGCCCGAGGCGGCCGGCGGGGTCGCGGGCGCGGTGGCCTCGCTCGTCGCGGTCGTGGTGGTGGACGTCATGGCTCAGGCCTCCGTCTGACGCGTGCGCGGGTCGAGGGCGGCGTAGGCGACGTCCGCCAGGATGTTCGCGACGAGGACCGAGAGCGTGATGACGAGGAAGAGTCCCTGCATCAGCGGGTAGTCCTTCGCGTTGGTGGCGTCGAGCAGCAGCTTGCCCACCCCGGGGTAGGAGAAGACGAGCTCCATGACGAGCGTGCCGCCGACGATGAAGCCGAGCGACAGCGCGAAGCTCGACAGCTGCGGCAGCACCGCGTTGCGCGACGCGTAGCGCGTGAGCACCTTGCGGGGCGGGAGGCCCTTGGCCTGCGCGACCGTCACGTAGTCCTCGTCGAGGACGGTGATCATCATGTTCCGCATCCCGAGGACCCAGCCGCCGAGCGACGCGACGACGATGGTCAGCGCGGGCAGCGTCCCGTGCTGGATCACGTCCCAGGCGAACTCCCACGACCACTCGGGCGACGCGCCCTTGCTGTACGCGTGGGACGCCGGGAACCAGCCGAGCATGCTCGAGAAGACCGCGATGGCGATGAGGCCCATCCAGAAGTACGGGACGGTCGAGAAGAACGTCGAGATGGGCACGATCGCGTCGGCCTTGCTCCCGCGGCGCCAGCCGATGACCGCGCCGAGGCCGCTGCCGAGGAAGAAGCTGAGGATCGTGGCGATGCCGACGAGCCCGAGCGTCCACGGCAGGGCGGCGGCGATCACGTCGCCGACGGGGGCGAGGCCCTTGGAGAACGACCGGCCGAGGTCGCCGCTGAGCATGAGGCCCCAGTAGTCGATGTACTGCTGGAAGAGCGACCGGCCGTCGTCGAGCCCGAAGAGGGTGCGCAGCGACTCGGCTGCCTCGGGGCTGATCTTCCCCTGGTTCTTCGCGAGGTACGCGGAGACCGGGTCGCCCTTCATCATGCGGGGCAGGAAGAAGTTGATCGTGATCGCCGCCCAGGCGGTGAACAGGTAGAAGGCGGTGCGTCGGGCGAAGAATCGCAACGGGATCAGCTCCTCGACGATGCGGGGCCGGTGCCGGAGAAGTGGACCTCCGGGTTGGGCGAGGCATCGCGTAGCGCGCGGGTGTAGGGGTGCTGGGGCTCGAGGATCACGTCGTCGGCCGGGCCGTGCTCCACGACCTTGCCGTGGTGCAGGACCATGATCTCGTCGCTGAAGTGGCGCGCGGTCGCCAGGTCGTGCGTGATGTAGAGGACCCCGAGGTTCGCCTCGCGCTGCAGCTCGGCGAGGAGGTTGAGGACGCCGAGGCGGATCGACACGTCGAGCATCGAGACCGGCTCGTCCGCGATGAGCAGCGACGGCCGCGACGCGAGGGCGCGCGCGATCGCGACCCGCTGGCGCTGTCCGCCGGACAGCTCGTGCGGGCGGCGTTCCACGACCCCGCCGTCCAGGTGGACGCGGTCGAGGAGGCGGTGCACCTCGGCGTCGACCTCGTCCTTCGGGACCACGTGGTCGAGGCGCAACGGGCGCTCGAGGTGGTGGCGGATCGTGTGGTACGGGTTGAGCGACGCGAACGGGTCCTGGAAGACCATGCGGACCTGCTGCCGGTAGCGGCGCAGGGCCCGTCCCCGGCGGGGGATGGGGGCGCCGTCGAGCAGGATCTCGCCGGACGTGGCGCGCTCGAGCTGCGTGAGGATCTTCGCGATCGTCGACTTGCCGCTGCCGCTCTGCCCGACGAGCGCGATGGTGCGCCCCGAGGTGAGCGTGAAGCTGACGTCGTCGAGCGCGAGCAGGTCGCCGGAGCCACGGACCCGGTACTTCTTGCTGACGTGGGAGAACTCGAGGGTGGTCATCAGGCCTGGCCTCCTGCGCTGGTCGTGACTGTGCTCGAGGCCGTGGCCGCCGCCTCCGACCGGCCCCGCACGAACCCGCCCCGCTCCCCGGTGAGGCTCGGGAACGAGCCGAGGAGCTTGCGGGTGTACTCGTGCTGGGCGTGGTGGTAGATGTTCGACGCGGTGTCGAGCTCGACGATCCGGCCCTGCCGCATGACGGCGATCCGGTCCGAGATCTCGAGGAGCAGCGGGAGGTCGTGCGTGATGAAGATGACCGAGAAGCCGAACTGCTTCCGCAGGTCCGAGATCTGCTGCAGGATCTCGCGCTGCACGAGGACGTCGAGCGCCGTCGTCGGCTCGTCCATGATCATGAGCTGCGGCTTGAGCGCGAGGGCCATCGCGATCATGACGCGCTGGCGCATGCCGCCGGAGAGCTCGTGGGGGTAGGAGCGCAGCCGGTCGCGTCCGACGCCGACGAGGTCGAGGAGCTGGGCGCTCTCCTCGGTCCGCTCGGCCTTGCTCATGCGGGGCCGGTGCGTCTCGAACACGTCGCCGAGCTGCTTGCCGATGTTGGCGACCGGGTTGAGCGCGTTCATCGCCCCCTGGAACACCATCGACGCCTTGTCCCACCGGAACCGGCGCATCGCGTCGTCGTCGAGCGCGTTGAGGTCGACGTCCTCGCCCGACTCGTCGTGGAAGATCGCCGACCCCGAGGGGATGACGGCCGGCGGCTTGAGCAGCCGCTGGATGCCGTACGCGAGCGACGTCTTGCCGCAGCCGGACTCGCCGGCGAGGCCGAGGATCTCCCCGCGGTGCAGCGTGAGGGAGACGTCGCTGACGGCCTCGACGGGCGGGTCGACGTCGTAGACCACGCTGAAGTTCGAGACGGTCAGCAGAGGTTCGGTGTTCACTCGTCCTACCTGTTTCTGTGCTGGGGGTTCGCGGTGCGTCGTGCTCTCGGGTGCGGGTCATACCGTCGCACCGCGGTGGGTGCGCCGGGAAGGTGTGGGGACCTTCCCGGCGCACCCTGCCGCACCCGGCCCGCGCGCCGTGGCGACGCGCGAGCCTAGGGCCTCACTCGGCCGGCTTGAGCTGGGTGAGGATGAGCACCGAGGTCGGCTGCGTCGGGTCCGCGTTGATGTACGGGTCGTCGTCGCTCGGCCAGCCCACGTAGTTGCGGGTGTTGAACTGCGAGATGAACGGACGCGTGCCGATCGGCATGACGGGGACCTCGTCCACGAAGATCTTCTGCGCCGCGGCGATCGCCGTCGCACGCTCCTCGTCCGACGTGGCGGCGAGGTACGCGTTGAGCGCCGCGGTGGCCTCCGGGCTGTCGAAGCGGCCGAAGTTGTAGTCCGCGGCCTCGCCGATCGGCTTGAGCCAACGAGCGTCCATCGTGTCGCTGTAGATGTCGTACGGCGTCGCGCCGGTCTCGGTCCAGTGCAGGATCGCGTCGAAGTCGCCGGTGCCCTTGGCGGCCCACCACGAGTCGGAGTCGGGCGTGTCGACCGACGCCTCGACGCCGATGGCCTTCACGGACTCGGAGATCAGGCTGATGCCGGTGACGTAGTCGTTCCAGCCCTGGGGGACGCTGAGCTGGAAGGTGACGGGCTCGCCGTCGGGGTCGATCAGGGCGTCGCCCTGGTAGGTGTAGCCCGCGTCGGTGAGCACCTTCTTGGCGCCCTCGACGTCGACCTCGTACTCCTCGCCCGCGAACTCGTCCGAGATGAACGGGTCACCGGCGGGGGTGGGCAGGCCGGTGACCGAGGTGAGCAGCGGGACGCCGCCCTCGCGGGCGATCTGCTGGTGCTGCTCGCGGTCGATGACCATGTTGACGGCCTGGCGGAACGCGACGTCGTCGAACGGCTTCTTGGTCGTGTTGACGAACATCGCGTCGATGCCCAGGCCGGCGGGGGCCCAGTACACGTTGTGCTCCGGGTCCTTGTCCACGAACGCCGACTGCACGTTCGGGAGGGCCGCCTGCGCCCAGTCCGCGTCGCCGTTGGCGAGCGCCGTCGTCAGGGCGCTGTTGTCGTTGTACGACACGTAGTACAGCGTCGGGACCGCGAGCTCGCCGCCCCAGTAGTCGTCGCGCGCGTCGAGCTGCACGCTCTCCGTGCTGAAGCTGGTCAGCGTGTACGGGCCGGTGCCGACGGGCTCGGGGTTCGTCTCCGTGGTCGGGTCGGCGACCTTCTCCCAGACGTGCTTCGGGACGACGAAGCGGTGCAGGACCTTGTCCTGCTTCACGTACATGGGGGTGTTGAAGGTGACGGTGACGACGTCGCCCTCGGTCGCGACGCTCTTGATGCCGAGCGCGGCGGTGTCGAGCGCGGGGTTGTCGACGAGGATCTGGTACGAGTACGCGATGTCGTCGGCGGTGAGGTCCTCGCCGTCGTTCCACTTCACGCCCTCGCGGGCCGTGAGCTGGACCGAGGTGTAGTCCTCCGACCACGTGATCTCGGACGCGAGCCAGGGGCGGACCTCGTCCGACGGGTTGACGACGTTGACGATGCCGACGGGCTCGTAGATCGCGTTGACGTAGCCGAGCTTGAGCGCGGACGAGTCGCCGATCCACGGGTTGTTCGACTCGGTCGCGATCGCGCCGTCCGGCTTCGCGATGGTGAGGGCGGCGCCCGCGCCGGAGCCGGTCGTCTCGTCGTCGTTGTTGCCGCCCGTCGACGAGCAGCCGGTCAGCACGAGTGCTGTCGCGATGCCGAGGGCGATCGCGGAGGCCTTCAACCTCATGAATCTCTCTCCTTCGAGGGAACATCGTCCCCGGCGCGGTGCCGGGGCGGTGGAGCGTGGTGCGTGAAACGAAAGGTGCGTGGGGCGCTGGGTCGCCCCGGCTGGACCGCGGTCCGGGCTACTCCTGTTCGGTGGTGCTGTCCTGCACCCGGACCGCGGTGTCCAGGCGGAGGTCGTGGACGGAACGCCCCGCCCGGAGCCGGTAGGTACCGGCCGGGAGGTGCCAGCGTCCGCTGTCGGTGTCCCACACCTCGAGCTGACGGCGGGGGACGGTCACGGTGACGTCGGCGGTGGCCCCCACGGCGACGTCGACGACGGCGAACCCGCCGAGCCAGCGGACCGGGCGGTCGCGCTCGGCGACCGGGGCCGACGCGGGCGCGACCGGGGGTTCGACGTAGACCTGGACGACCTCGCGGCCGTCGCGGGACCCGGTGTTGGTGACGCGGACCGTGAGGGTCACGTCGCCGTCGGGCGTGCGGGCGGGCAGGTGGTCCGGACCGGAGGACGCGTCGTACGACCACGTCGTCCAGCCCAGCCCGTGCCCGAAGGGCGCGGCAGGGACCGCGCCCGAGCGCTCCCACGCGCGGTAGCCGACGTGGACGCCGTCGGCGTACTCGACGACCCCCTGGTGGGGCACCGCGTGCGGGACGGGGACGTCGGCCTCGGCGGCCGGGAGGGTCCAGGGCAGGCGGCCGGCCGCCTCGACGGCGCCCGCGAGCACGTCCGCGATCGAGTGCCCGGCCTCCTGGCCGGGGAACCAGACCCACAGCACCGTGCGCGCGCGGTCGAGCCAGGGGAGCAGCACGGGCGCGCCCGCGTTCACGACGACGACCGCGTCCGGGTCGACGTCGAGGACCCGCTCGACGAGCTCGTCCTGGCGGCCGGGCAGCGCGAGCGAGCTGCGGTCCCAGCCCTCGGACTCGACCTCCTCGTTCGTCCCGACGACGACGACGGTCAGGTCGGCCGCGCGGGCGGCCTCGACGGCGTCGGCGATCTCCTGCTCGACGCTCGGCGCGGGGACGCGGTGGCGCAGCTCCGCGCGGACGAGGTTCCCGTAGCCCTGGGCGCGGGTGACGAGGAGCGACGCGGTGATCCGCACGCGACGCGGCGCGTCGACGTGCACGGTCGCGGGGGTGCCCGCCGGGTTGTTGATCGACGAGTCGAGGATGACCTCGACGCCGGAGCGGCGGTCGTCCTTCGCGACGACGACGCCGTCGATCTCGATCGTGTGGCCCGGGACCGTGCCGACCTCGAGCACGTGGTCGCCGGGCTCGTCGAGGAGGACGTCGACGTCGAGCACGACGGTGTCGACCTCGGCGGGCAGGTCGCGCAGGAACCCGTCCCAGCGGGGCAGGACGGACTTGCGGAGCGTCGCGCCCTCGGCGTCGAGCCAGGTCACCGCGACGGCGGCGCCGTCCGCGCTGCGTCCTTCCACGTCGAGGCGGGGGGCGAACCGGCGCGCGTCGCCGCCGCGGGCCACGGTGAGCGTGGCGTCGGGCCAGCGGGCGGCCAGGCCCTCGGCGGGGGTGACGACGTGCGCGGGGTTGACGGTCGAGCTGCCGCCGCCGAGCACGTGCGGGCGCACGGCGTTGGGGCCGACGAGCGCGATCGAGCGCGGGGCGGGTCGGTCCCAGACGGGGTTCCGGGCGTCCGAGCGCAGGACGACCGTGCCGGCGGCGGCGGTGCGGCGCACCAGGGCGCGCAGGTCGCCGTCGTGCGTGACCGGACGGGCGGGCTCGTCGAGCGCGCCGACGCGGCGTGCGAGCAGGAGGATGCGCGCGACCTTGTCGTCGATCTCGCTCTCGGGGACGCGGCCGTCCTCGACCGCGCGGACGAGGGCGTCCTCCCACGGGCCGCCCGGGCCGGGCATGACGACGTCGAGCCCGCCGTTCGCGGAGAGCTCGGTCGTGTGCGTCGCGACCCAGTCGGAGACCACGGCGCCGTCGAACCCGAGCTCGTCCTTGAGGACGTCGGTGAGCAGGTGCCGGTGCCCGGTCATGGGGCCGGACTCCACGCCGTCGTCCACCTGGTTGTAGGCCGCCATGACGGACCACGCGCCCGCCGCGACCGCGTCCTCGAACGGGGCGAGGTAGACCTCGCGCAGCACGCGGGGGTCGACGTGCGACACGTACGACGTGCGCTGGGTCTCGGAGTCGTTGGCGACGTAGTGCTTGACGCACGCCGCGACGCCCTGGTCCTGGAGGCCGCGCACGACGCCGGTGCCGATCTGGGCCGTGAGGTACGGGTCCTCGGAGTAGCACTCGAAGTGCCGGCCGCCGACGGGCGTGCGCTGGATGTTGACCTGGGGCGCGAGGACGACGTCGACGCCGTGCGTGCGCGCCTCGCGGGCGAACGCCTGACCGGTCTCGTGCGCGGCGGCCCGGTCCCAGGTCGCGCCGATCGCGCTGGGGGACGGGAAGAGGATCGAGGTCTCGCCCTCGACCTCGCTCGTGCCGCGGACCCCGACGGGCCCGTCGGACATGACGACGGGGCGCAGCCCGAGCTCGTCCAGGGCGTGCAGGCGCCACATGGACTGGCCGGTGAGGAGGCGGACCTTCGCGCGGAGGGTCAGCTCCTGCGCACGGGTGCGCAGGGTGTCGAGCTCCGCGGGGTCGCGCTCTCCTGCGAGGGACTGCGATGTCACGTACGTGCTCCTCGTCGTCGAGTCGTCTGTCGAGCGGAGAACTTACCGTGCAGTCAGTAAGTTGGCAAGAATCTGCGTTTCCGCAGGTCAGATCGATATCTGACCGTGACCTTTGCCGGGAGTGTGGCTCGGAGGCGCCGCCGCGTGCGTAGGATCACCCCCGGACGGCGACGGACCGAGGACGTGCTCGGTGCCGGAACGCCGACGTCGGCGCCGACGGTGGCGCACCGGGCACCACGACGAGGAAGTGACGAGGCGATGACCACGAGCAGGCGGCGCCCCCGCGTGCGGGAGGAGACCCTCCGGCGCCGCGAGGAGATCCTCAAGGCCGCCATGGCGACCTTCGGGAGCAAGGGCTACCACAACGGTCCCCTGGCGGAGATCGCGGAGCAGGTCGACATGACCCACGCCGGGATCCTGCACCACTTCGGGTCCAAGGACCATCTCCTCCTCGAGGTGCTGCGCTACCGCGACGAGAGCGACGTCGCCGGCCTCGACGGGCAGCACATCCCGGGCGGCATCGACATGTTCCGCCACCTGGTCCGCACGGCGTTCCTCAACGCGCAGCGCGCCGGGATCGTGCAGACGTACGCCGTCCTCTCCGCCGAGTCCGTGACCGACGACCACCCCGCGCGCGCCTTCTTCCAGGGCCGGTACCGCACGCTGCGCAGCGAGGCCGTCGAGGCGTTCGAGGCGTTGTGCGCGGAGCGGGGCGTCGCCGTCCCCGCGACCGTCCGGCACGCGTCGGCGTCGATCCTCGCCGTCATGGACGGCCTCCAGGTCCAGTGGCTCCTCGACCCCACGCAGGTCGACCTCGGCGAGGCGAGCGAGTTCGCCATCGAGGCGATCGTCACCGCGGTGCTCGACCCGCGCCCGTCCCCGCTCGGGTCTCTCCCGGTGGCCGCGGAGGAGGGCGGCGCCGCGAGTGTCGCCGACGCCGACGCCGATGCCGATGCCGATGCCGATGCCAAGGCCGCGGCCGCCCGGCCCGTGGAGGCCGCGACGGCCTGACGGCCGCAGGCCGGAGTCCTCGGGGCTGGTCCCGCGGCCTCGGACCTTCGGTCCCGGCGGGTCGCGACCACGGGCCCTGGTCGGGCGCGGGGGACGACGGCGAGGATCGAGGTCGTGCAGACCCTCGCCCAGGCGTTGACCACCCAGTCGGAGGCGGCCCGGAAGAAGGTCGGCTCGGCGAGACACCCGGCGCGCTACCTCGTCGCCGCGATGCTCGCCGGCGCGTACATCGGCGTCGGCGTCGTGCTCATGGTCGCGACGGCCGGGCCGTTCCTCGCGGCCGGGTCGCCGGGGGAGCGGCTGGTCGCCGGGGGCGTGTTCGCCGCGGCCCTGACCCTCGTGGTGTTCGCCGGGGCCGAGCTCGCGACCTCCGCGATGATGATCCTCGCCCAGGGCGTCGCCACGCGCGCCGTCCGGGTGCGCGACGCCGTCGTCACGCTCGGCCTGTGCCTCGTCGGCAACCTCGCCGGCTCGATGCTCTTCGCGTTCGCGGTCACGAAGGCCGGCGTCCTGCACTCCAACGCGGCCGCGGGGGAGATGGTCGCGTCCATGCTGCGCGCGAAGGCCCACGAGACCGGCGGCGAGCTCTTCTTCCGCGGCGTCCTGTGCAACCTCCTCGTGTGCGCCGCGATCTGGGCCTGCGGTCGCCTGCGCTCCGAAGCGGGCAAGGCGATCGTCCTGTTCTGGGCGATCCTCGCGTTCATCGCCTCCGGGTTCGAGCACGTCGTCGCCAACATGACGACCTTCTCGCTCGGCCTCCTCGGCGGCCTGGGTCCGACGACGTGGGCCGACTTCGCCCGCAACCTCACCTGGGTCGGCCTCGGCAACCTCGTCGGCGGCGCCCTCGTCGTCGGCCTCGCGTACGTCGTCGTCGCGGGCCCGGCGCGAGACGCCGGGCGGGGGGCGCCCTCGACGGCCGCGACCTCGAGGCCGGTCGTGCTTCCCGTACCGTCGATCCGGCGGGCGGCCTCGCCCCTCGACCGGAGCCACCGCGCGGGCTGACGCCGCGCCGCCCGGGCCCGCATCGCGGGACGGGCTTGGCCTGACCGCGGGACGCGTGCGTATCATCGATCGACCCACAAGCACCCGGCGGGCCGTTGAGAGAGACGGAGGCCGGCGACAGATGGAGCAGCACGTGGCACTTGTCGTGCAGAAGTACGGCGGTTCGTCGGTCTCGGACGCCGAGAGCATCAAGCGCGTGGCCAAGCGCATCGCGCAGACCAAGCGGGCCGGTCACGACGTCGTCGTCGTGGTCTCGGCGATGGGCGACACGACGGACGAGCTCATCGACCTCGCGCAGCAGGTCACCCCCCTCCCGCCGCAGCGTGAGATGGACATCCTCCTCACCGCGGGCGAGCGCATCTCGATGTCGCTGCTCGCGATGGCGATCAACAGCCTGGGCGTCAAGGCGAAGTCGTTCACGGGCCAGCAGGCCGGCGTGATCACCGACGCCGTGCACGGCAAGGCGCGCATCGTCGACGTCGTCCCGCACCGCATCCGGGAGACGATCGAGCGCGGCCAGGTCGCGATCGTCGCGGGCTTCCAGGGCGTCACGCAGTCGACGAACGACGTGACGACGCTGGGCCGCGGCGGGTCGGACACGACCGCCGTCGCGCTCGCGGCGGGCCTCGACGCCGACGTGTGCGAGATCTACACCGACGTGGACGGCATCTTCACGGCCGACCCGCGCATCGTCCCGAGCGCGCGCAAGATCGACCGCATCACGTACGAGGAGATGCTCGAGATGGCGGCGAGCGGGGCCAAGGTCCTCGCGCTGCGCTGCGTCGAGTACGGCCGCCGGTACGGCGTGCCGATCCACGTCCGCTCGTCGTTCAGCGGCAAGGAGGGCACGTTCGTCAGCGCGGACGCCTACTCCGCGCCCCGGCCCGCCGGCGCCGCTCCCGGCCCCGAAGACCTTCCCGAGGAGACCGTCATGGAAGACCCGATCATCTCCGGCGTCGCGCACGACCGCAGCGAGGCCAAGATCACCGTCGTCGGGGTGCCCGACGTGCCCGGGACGGCCGCGCGCATCTTCGAGGTCGTCGCCGGCTCGGGCGTGAACATCGACATGATCGTGCAGAACGTCTCGGCCGCCCGGACGGGGCTGACCGACATCTCGTTCTCGCTGCCCGAGGGCGACGGCCCGGCCGCGATGTCGGCGCTGTCCGCGCTCCAGGGCGAGATCGGGTTCGACTCGCTGCAGTTCGACGACCAGATCGGCAAGCTGTCGCTCGTCGGCGCGGGCATGAAGTCGCACCCGGGCGTCTCCGCGAAGCTCTTCGGCGCGCTGCGCGACGCGGGCATCAACATCGAGATGATCTCCACCTCGGAGATCCGCATCTCCGTCGTGACCCGCGAGGACTCGCTCGACGACGCGGTGCGCGCCGTGCACACCGCGTTCGAGCTCGACGCCGCCGACGGCGAGGCCGTCGTCTACGCCGGCACCGGCCGCTGAGAGGACTGGACATGACCACCGAGAACCGTCAGGGCCTGAACGTCGCCGTCGTCGGCGCGACCGGCCAGGTGGGCGCCGTCATGCGCCGCCTCCTCGAGGAGCGCGACCTCCCCGTCGCGAGCATCCGCTACTTCGCGTCGGCGCGCTCCGCCGGGTCGACGCTCCCGTGGCGCGGGACCGACGTCGTCGTGGAGGACGTCGCCGCGACCTCGACCGACGACCTGCGCGGGATCGACGTCGCCCTGTTCTCCGCGGGCGGCGCGACCTCGAAGGCGCAGGCGGAGCGCTTCGCCGAGGCGGGCGCCGTCGTCATCGACAACTCGTCCGCGTGGCGCATGGACCCGGACGTCCCGCTCGTCGTCTCCGAGGTCAACCCCGCGGCGCTGCGCGAGGCGCGCAAGGGCATCATCGCCAACCCGAACTGCACGACCATGGCCGCGATGCCCGTGCTCAAGCCGCTCGCGGACGAGGCCGGGCTGGAGCGCCTGATCGTCGCGACGTACCAGGCCGTGTCCGGCGCCGGCCTCGCCGGCGCGGAGGAGCTGCGCGCCCAGGCCGTCGCGGGCGCCGCCGCGGAGGGCACCGGGGCCGGGCTCGTCGGGCTCGTGCACGACGGCGGCGCGGTCGCCTTCCCGGAGCCCGCCGTCTTCCCGCGCAACGTCGCGTTCAACGTCGTCCCGCTCGCCGGGTCGATCGTCGACGACGGGCAGGAGGAGACGGACGAGGAGAAGAAGCTCCGCAACGAGTCGCGCAAGATCCTCGGCCTGCCGTCGCTGGCGGTCGCCGGGACCTGCGTGCGCGTCCCGGTGTTCACCGGTCACTCGCTCGCGATCCACGCGGAGTTCGGCGCCGCGATCACGCCCGACCGCGCGCGCGAGATCCTGGCGTCCGCGCCGGGCGTGGTGCTCGCGGACGTCCCGAACCCGCTCGAGGCGGCCGGCAAGGACCCCTCGTTCGTCGGCCGCGTCCGCACCGACCAGTCCGTCCCCGACGGCCGTGGCCTCGTCCTCTTCGTCTCGAACGACAACCTCCGCAAGGGCGCCGCGCTCAACGCGGTGCAGCTCGCCGAGCTCGTCGCGCAGGACCTCGACGCCGTCCGCGCCGCGTTCGCCGGAGAGTTGGCACAGAACCCGGTCCCCGCCCCGGAGCCGGCCTCCGCCTGACGCTGAGCCGGAACCCTGATCACCCGAGCCAGGGCACTGGTCAACCGAGGTAGAGCCCAGGTCACCCGACCTGGGCTCTACCTCGTTCAGGGACCTACGTGGTGCGGCTCAGCACCTGGGGCACGCGGGGTGCGAAGAAGCGGCGCTTGTACGCGTCCGGGTCGACGACGTCGAGGATGCCCAGCTCGACCAGCTGGCCGACGAGCTTGTTCGCTCTCCCGTACGAGACGCCGAGCTCGGCCTCGACCTTACGCACGGTGAAGGTCGGGTTGGCCACGGCGAGGTCGACGAGCGCGTGCGCTGAGTCGGCGCGCAGCGGCGACGCACGGATCGTGTCCTTCAGCTCCGCCTGGACGGCGACGAGCGCGACCATCTCGTGTCGGGTGGTGTCTGCAGCCTGCCGTAGCCCTTCGGCGAAGAACCGGAGGTAGGAGTCCCAGTCGTTGCGGGTGCTCACCCCGAGCAGGTGGTCGTAGTACCGGCCACGACGCGCCTCGAACCACGGGGAGACGGTGAGCGTCGGCTCTGCGAGGACGTTCGTGCTCTGCAGATGCAGGACGATCAGAAACCGTCCGACACGACCGTTGCCGTCACGGAAGGGGTGGAGCGTCTCGAACTGGTAGTGGGACATGCCGGCTGCCACCACAGGGTCGATCGCGCCGCGGTGGTCCGAGCGCATCCAGTCCACGAGATCGCGCACGCCGGCCTCGAGCTGGTGTCCACCGGGCGCGGGGACGAATCGTGCGGCTTCCACGGGGAATCGGACCGCGACGGCGTCCTCTCGTCGACCGATGACGACCTGCCCGTCGCGGAGTCGGCCGGACTGCGACTCGAACGGCGTATCGGCCATCAGGATTCCCTGGAGCTCGCTGAGCATGGTGACGGAGACGGGCCAACCGTCAGCGATGCGAGCGAACCCGGCGTTCGCCATGCGGACGTAGTTGAGGATCTCGACGAGCTGGGCGGAAGCGGGATCGTCGTCATCCGCGGTGAACACCTCGGCGAGGGGGGCGTACGTCCCTTCCAGCGCGGACGTGCTCTGCGCCTCACGGCGGAGGGTCGGCAGCCGGAGCAGCGTCGGGTTGGGGAGCTGGCGCCCCGTGTTGTCGAGCGCAGCCAGAGCTGCACGAGCCTCCGCGACGGCCAGGTACGTCGAGGGTGTGAGATCCGGCATCGTCGTCGACAGCGGTTCAGGGATGAACGCCTTGTGCTCCCACGAACCCAGCACCGGATCGCTGCCCCGGATCGTGACAAGCTCCCCCGGCGAGCGGTTCACGAACATGCTGAGATCCACAATGTCACTCTAGGGCTCGATGAGTGACATTGCGAGCACCTGTATGTTCCTTGTGGACAACAGGGGAGCGCGGACCGGGCCAAGAGGACCCCGGCCAACCCGCGTCTGTCGACGTTGCTCGACATCGCCAAGGCGCTCGACTGCGACGCCACCGACCTGGTCGCCGGTCTCAACCGCGACCGCACCGGACGTCGAGGCTGATCGCCTGGTGCTGCCTGGACCCAGGTGTCCGCACGGAACTGCGCCACGACGTGCGGACGCCGCCGGGGGTCTTCCCGCGGCGGCGTCGTACCGATCGGCCGGAGATCAGCCCTCGACCAGGCGTGCCATGTTCTCGCCGTCGGCGAGGCCGACGATGTTGCCGGCCGGGTCGGTGAACCAGGCCCCGTCGCCGCCCTCCATGAAGCCGCGCACGATGCCCTTGTCGTCCTGGTCGAACCCTTCGTAGCGCTCGAACGTCACGCCCTTCGCGGTGAGCTCGTCGACGACCTGGTCCACGTCGTCGACGGTGAGGTGCATGACCGTGAAGGCGGCCGGCCGATGGTCCTCCTTCGGGTACACGAACACGTCCGAACCGCCGCCGAGGTGCAGCACCAGACCACCCCCGTCGTCGAGTGCCGTGACGGGGAGCCCGAGGGTTCCTCCGTAGAAATCGCGCGCCGCGTCGAGGTCGTCCGCCGAGAAGCTGGAGAACCCGCGCCGAATGGTGACCATCGTCGTCTCACTCCTTCGTGACCGCCGGCGGCCGGAGGGCGTGACCCGCCGCGGACGCCGGATCCTCCCAGGGTCCCACCGCGCGCCCGCCGTGGGTACCGCCCAGAGCGGGTGATCACGGGGTTGCGAGATCGTCTGCATCTGTGGTTCATTAGTGGAGTAATGAACCACAGAACACGCGAGGCGGGAGAGGATGGGGCCCATGTTCGACGGACCGGAACCCATCTACCTCCAGATCGCGCAGATGGTCCGGGCGCAGGTGCTCGCAGGGGAGCTCGCGGAGGAGGAGCAGGTCATGTCGACCACGCAGTTCGCGACGACGTTCCGCATCAACCCGGCGACCGCGGCCAAGGCGTTCGCCGGCCTCGTCGACGAGGGCGTCCTCTACAAGCGGCGCGGCCTCGGCATGTTCGTCGCCCCCGGGGCGCGTGAGCGGCTGCTCGCCGACCACCGCGCCCGGTTCTTCGACGAGATCCTCGCCCCCGCGCTCGCGCAGGCCGACCTCCTCGACATCCCGACGGCCGAGATCGTGGACTACGTCCTCGGCCGGCCGCGTCCCGCCGGCACGTCCGGCGACCAGAGCACCGGCCCGACCACCGACCCCACCCCGAGGTGAGACCCGTGACCGCCCGGCCCGCCAGCCACCCCACCGACCAGACCCCGGTCGCCCGGAACCCGCCCTCACCTCCGGCGCCGTTCGCCGCCGAGGTGCGGGACGTCGTCGTCCGCTACTCCCGCGGGGACGAGGTCCCCGCGCTCGACGGCGCGACGCTCACGATCCGGCCCGGCGTCATCACCGGCCTGCTCGGCCGCAACGGCGCGGGCAAGACGACGCTCGCCGCCCTGCTCGCGGCGTTCCGTCGGCCCACGTCCGGGACGGTGCGCGTCGGACCGGCGGGCGAGCTCGAGGACCCGTTCGAGAACGTGTGGGCGACCATGCACACGCAGCTCGTCCGCGAGAGCGGCGACGTCTGGGAGACGGACAAGGCGAGCGACACGCTCGAGTACTACGCCGACCTGCGCCCGCACTGGGACGCAGACCTCGCCGCGCGGCTGCTGGACGAGCTCGAGGTCGACGTCCGCAAGAAGCCGACCGAGATGTCGCGCGGCAAGCGCTCCGCGCTCGGCGCGGTGATCGGCCTGGCGGCACGCGCGCCGCTGACGATCTTCGACGAGGTCTACCTCGGCATGGACGCACCGAGCCGGTACGCGTTCTACGACGCGCTCGTCGCCGACTACGCCGAGCACCCGCGCACGGTCCTGCTGTCGAGCCACCTCATCACCGAGGTGGAGCGGCTCTTCGAGGACGTGGTGATCATCGACCGCGGTCGCGTCCTGCTCGCCGAGAACGCCGACGACGTGCGCGCCCGGGGCGTCAGCCTCACCGGCCCCGCCGGGGTGGTCGAGCAGCACGCGGCCGGTCGCGAGGTGCTCGCGCGGCAGCGGCTCGGCGGCACCGCCCAGGTGACGCTCTTCGGCACGTTCGCCGACGACGAGCGGACCGCCGCGGCGGAGGCCGGGATCGAGGTCGGCGCCGTCCCCGTCCAGGACCTGTTCGTCCACCTCACCCGCACCGGGCGGGCCGGGAACGGCGCCGACGCCGAGACCGAGGAGGCACGATGACCGCCGCGACCCAGCGCACCGCCGAGCGCCGCGCCCTCGAGTCCGCCGCCCACCGGCGCGGCGTCAACGCCGTCGCCTGGTACTTCGTCGTCGGGACCTGGTACGTCGGGGTCTGGTTCTGGGCGATCGCGCTCGCCGTCGGGGCGCTCATCCTCTGGATCATGGACCGCAACGACGACGTGAGCATCGAGGCGGTCGGGGGCGTCGCCGGCTCGGCGAAGTTCTTCCTCTTCGTGATGGGCATCATCCTGCCCCTCATGACGATCGCCGTGCACGTCGCCTCGGGCGGCACGCGCCGCTCCTACACGCACGGGCTGTGGATCGGCGCCGCCGTGTCCGGCATGACGTTCGGCGTCGCGAGCGCGCTCGTGAAGTGGGGGGAGTGGACGCTGTTCCGGCGCGCGGGGTGGGCGACCGAGCCCGAGCTCGGGCAGCTCTACGGCGACGGCTCGCAGGTGGGCCTCGTGATCCTCGTCGAGGGCATCTTCTGCGTCGTGTACTACCTGGCCGGGATGGTGGTCGCCGCCGGCTTCTACGGGTTCGGGTTCCTGCGCGGGGTGCTCCTCGTCCTCGCGTCGCTCGTCCCCGTGGTGGTCGCCGAGATCTTCCTCCGCTCCGGCTTCTTCGGCCACGCGCTCGCGCGCGTCGTCGGTCTCGACGGCACCCCTGTCTGGCTCGCCGTCCTCGGCGGGGTCGTCGGGGTGGCGCTCGCCGCACTGCTCCTGCGCGTCGTCCTGCGGGGCGTCGCGATCCAGCCGGTCGAGTTCGCCGCGAGCGCGAGCGGCTGACCGGGCGCACCGCACACCCACCGCACCCACCGTTCACCGAGAGCCCTCCGGACGGCGCCCGCGCCGTGCGTGGGCCTCGCACACCCTCGTGGAGGTCAGCATGAGCCCCGCACCACCGCCCACCCGCGGCGCGACCGTCGCATCGCCCGCCCCGACCGTCGGCCCGCCGACGGGTCCGTCGCCCGTCGTCGAGGTCCGCAACCTGCGCAAGACCTATCCCGGGCCGTCGGGCTCCGAGGCCCGCAAGGTCGCCGTCGAGGACGTGAGCTTCAGCGTCGAGGCGGGCGAGATCTTCGGCATCCTCGGACCCAACGGGGCCGGGAAGACGACGACCGTCGAGTGCCTCGCCGGTCTGCGCGAGGCCGACGGCGGGACGGTCCGCGTGCTCGGCGTCGACCCGCAGACCGACCCCGCCGCGGTGCGCGACGCCGTCGGGGTCCAGCTCCAGGAGGCGGCCCTCAACGAGAAGATCACCGTCGAGGAGGCGATGCGCCTCTTCGCGTCGTTCTACGCGTCGCCCGCGGACGTGGAGGAGCTGCTCGATCTTCTCGACCTCGACGAGCACCGTCGCGTCGCGTTCGCGAAGCTCTCCGGCGGACAGAAGCAGCGTCTCTCGATCGCGCTCGCGCTCGTGGGCAACCCGCGCGTCGCGATCCTCGACGAGCTGACGACGGGCCTCGACCCCGCCGCGCGCCGCGCCACCTGGGAGCTCGTGGAGCGCGTGCGCGACCGCGGCGTGACGATCCTGCTCGTCACGCACTTCATGGACGAGGCCGAGCGGCTGTGCGACCGGCTCGTCATCATCGACCACGGTCGGATCGTCGCGCAGGGCACGCCCGCGGAGCTCGTCGACTCCGTCGACACGTCGCGCACGGTCCGCCTGCGCGTGCCCCCGGCCGACCACGACCTCGCGCTCCACACGCTCGCGGGCCTCGCGGACGTCGAGCGCGTCGAGGTGGTGCCGACGTCCGGCCGCGAGATCGAGGTGACGGGGACGCGGCGGGTCCTGCTCGCCGTCGTGCTCGCGCTCGCCGAGCAGGAGGTGGTGCCCGACGACGTCCGGACCGTCTCCCGGTCCCTCGAGGACGTGTTCGTGGCCGTGACCGGCCGCACCTACGACCCGGACGCACCCGTCGCCCGGCCGACCCGAGGGGAGTCCCGATGACCGCCACGACCTTGCCCACCGCCGTCGCGCCCGCCCGCCGGGGCAGCGGGTGGCGCGGGTTCGGCGTCCTGCTCGCGACGGAGTCACGGCTCTGGCTGCGCGACACGGGCACGGTGTTCTTCGCGCTCGTGTTCCCGACCGTCCTGCTGGTCGGCGTCGGCTTCGCGATCCCGGGGATGCGCACGCCCATCGAGGACGCGCCCGCGCCGTGGCTCGGGCTCGCGCCCGTCGCGCTCTACGTCCCGGTGGTCCTCGCCGCCGCGATCGCGACGCCCGCCCTCACCACGATGCCGGTCTACTTCGCGACGTTCCGCGAGAAGGGCCTGCTGCGGCGGCTGTCCACGACGCCCATGCGGCCGCAGGGGATCGTCGTCGCGCACCTCGTCACCAACCTCGTCGCGGTCGTCGTCGCGTCGGCGGTCGCGCTCGTCGTCGGGCAGCTCGTGTTCGGGCTCGTCGCGCCGCAGAACGCGGCGACGGTCGTGCTCGCGTTCGTCCTCGGCGTCGCGTCGATGTACTCGCTCGGCACGCTCATCGCGGCGCGCGTGCCCAAGGCGAGCACGGCGTCGGCGATCGGGACGCTGGTCTACTTCCCGCTGCTCTTCCTCTCGGGGCTGTGGACGCCCGGCCCGATCATGCCGGAGGCCGTGGCCCAGATCGGGAAGTTCACGCCGCTCGGAGCCGCGTCGCAGGCGATGACCGCGGGCTGGTTCGAGTCCGGGTTCCCGACCGTGCAGGTGGTCGTCATGGCCGCGTGGACGGCCGTCCTGCTGCCTCTCGGCATCCGGCTCTTCCGCTGGAGCTGAGGCTCAGATCGCCCGCGAGCCCAGCTCGCGGGCGATCTCGGCGAAGCCGCGGACCTCGGGGGTCTCGCGGTCCCGCAGCCAGACGAGCACCCACTCGGTGTCGGGGACGTCGACGATCGGTACGTACACGACGCCGGGGTGCGTGTAGTACCGCCGCACGTGCGCGTTGAGCGGGGTGACCGCCCCGCCCGAGGCGACCACGGTCAGCACCTCGTGGAACGTGCGCGCGACCGGACCGCGCAGCACCGGGCGGCCTGACGGCGTGCGGCGGGGCACCATCGCCTCCTCCCAGTACGTGGGGACGCCGGCGCCGAGCTCGAGCACGGCGTGGTCCCCGAGGACCTCGACCGACACCGCGTCCTCGCCCGCGAGCGGGTGCCCCGTCGCGACGGCGAGGACGCGGCCCTCCGTGAGCACGCGGGGGCCCACGACGACGTCGGGCTCCCGGACGGGGGACCACGTCACCTGCAGGTCGGCCTCGCCCTCGCGCAGCGCCCCGAAGGGGTCCGAGAAGTGGAACTCGCGGCGCTCGACCGAGCAGCCCGGGTGCCGTGCCGTGAACTCGTCGACCACCGGACGGAGCTCGTGGCCGACGATGCCCATCGCGGCGACGCGCAGCACGCCGGCGGGGCGCTCGCCGGTACGGCTGGCCGCCGCGATGCCCGACTGGATGAGCTCGTAGCCCTGCCGCAGGTCGTCGCGCAGCCGGGCACCGACGGGCGTCAGCTCGACGCGTCGGCTCGTGCGGTCGAACAGGGTGGTCCCCATCCGCCGCTCCTGCCGGCTGATCGCCTGGCTCACGCGCGCGGGCGAGACGTGGAGCCGTTCCGCGGTCCTCCCGAAGTGCAGCTCGTCGGCGAGCGTCAGGAAGATCTCGATGTCCCTCAGCTCCATGCGGCCACCTCTACGTCTGCCTCCGTCTCCGTGCACCGTTCACGCCGGGTGAACGATCCACCCAGCATGCGTCATTGATGACGAATCGGTGGAATCCGAGGCTGGAGCCATGAGACGACTCACCTACTTCGTGGCCCTGTCCATCGACGGCTTCCTGTCCGGCCCCGACGACGAGGTCGACTTCTACCCGTCCTCCGACGCGTACAGCGTGCGCATGATCGACACGTTCCCGGACGTGCTGCCCACGCACGGACGCCGCCAGCTCGGCGTCGACGACCAGCCCAACCGGACGTTCGACACCGTGGTCATGGGCCGGCGGACCTACGAGCCCGCGCTCGAGCTCGGGATCACGAGCCCGTACGCGCACCTGCGCCAGTACGTCGTCTCGACGTCGCAGCCCGCGCTCGACCCGGCCGTGACGATCGTGCGCGACGACCCGGTCGCGCTCGTGCGCGCGCTCAAGGCCGAGGACTCGCCGCTCGACATCTATCTCGCGGGCGGCGGCGTCCTCGCGGGCGCGCTCCTCGACGAGATCGACCGGCTCGTCGTCAAGCTCTACCCGGTCGTCGCGGGCGCCGGGCGGAACGCGTTCGGCGCGGTCGCGTTCCGACCCACGACCTACGACCTCACCGACGTCGCCACGTTCGAGGGCGGCAACGCCGTCCTCACCTACGACCGTGCCTGAGCGCGTCCCCGCGCGCGTGCTCCGGCGCCGCGCGTCGATCCTCACGGCGCGCGCGGTCGTGACCGTCCGGCTCCTGCGGCCGCACTGCCGCCGTCGTGCGCGCCGACGGCACGGGGCGGGCGACGGCGCCACCGCCCCCGTCGGCGGGCTCGACGACCTGGGCGCGCGGCCCGACGCGGACCCGCGCCCACCGCGGGCGTGGGCGCGCCCACCCACCTAGCCTGACGCGCATGAGGCCGTTCCTGCTGCTCGCGTCGCGCGCGGAGGACCCCGCCGCGGACGGCGAGCACGCGGCCGTGCTCCGGTACTCCGGGCTGGACGCGGGCGCGCTGCACCGCGTGCGGATGGAGTCCGGGCCGCTGCCGGCGATCGACCTCGACGCGTACTCGGGGGTGATCGTCGGCGGCAGCCCGTTCGACTCGTCGTCGCCCGAGGCGGACAAGTCGCCGACCCAGCGCCGGGTCGAGCGCGAGCTCGCGCCGCTCCTGGACGAGATCGTCGAGCGCGACCTCCCGTTCCTCGGCGCGTGCTACGGCGTCGGGACGCTCGGGCTGCACGAGGGCGCCGTCCTCGACGACACCTACGCCGAGCCCATCTCGCCCGTGACGATCCGGCTCACCGCCGAGGGCCGCGCCGACCCGCTGCTCGCCGACCTGCCCGACGCGTTCGAGGCGTACGTCGGGCACAAGGAGGCCGTGACCTGGCTGCCGTCGCACGCGGTGCTGCTCGCGACGTCGGAGGCGTGCCCGGTCCAGATGTTCCGGGTCAAGGAGAACCTCTACGCCACGCAGTTCCACCCCGAGCTGGACCTGGACGGGATCCTCACCCGCATCGGGGTGTACGGCGACTACGGGTACTTCGCGCCCGAGACCGCGGGTGAGGTCGAGGCGGCCGTGCGCCGCGGCGACGTCTGGGCTCCGCACCGGATCCTCGCGGCGTTCGTGCGCCGCTACGCGCGCGACTGACGAGCAGGCGGTCGTGCCTGGCGTGGGACGGGTCAGCGGGCGGCAGGCGCCGGCTGGGCCTCGGGAGCGGGCGTCGCGTCGGCCTCCGCGGCCTCGAGCGCCACGGTGCGGCGGTGCGCCCGGACCGACCAGGCGACGGCCGCGGCCCACACGACGGCGACGAGCCCGAGGACGACGCCCTGGACCGCACCGTTCGCGTCGACCCAGTCGGAGCGCAGCAGCGTCCGGACGTTGGTGAGGACGATGACGCCGCCCACCGCCGATCCCAGGATGCGGGGCGGGAGGAGCCGCACCAGCCAGGCTGCGATCGGTGCCGCGACCAGGCCGCCGAGCAGCAGCGCGCCGACCCACAGCAGGTCGATCCCCTGCGAGCCGAGCGAGAACAGGAAGCCGAGCGACGCGGCGACCGCGACGAGGAACTCGCTCGTGTCGATCGACCCGATGACCTTCCGCGGCTCGATCCGCCCCGACGCGAGCAGTGCCGGCGTCCCCACGGGCCCCCAGCCACCGCCGCCCGTCGCGTCGACGAAGCCCGCGACCAGCCCGAGCGGGGCGAGGAACCGCTTGCGCAGCGGGAGGCCCTGCCGGCCCTTCGGCAGCCCGACGAACGTGAACCGGGACAGCACGTACACGCCGAGCGCCAGGAGGAGCAGCGACATGACCGGCGCGGCGAGCTCGGTCGACAGGTTCGACAGGAACGTGGCACCCGCGAAGGCGCCGATCGCGCCCGGGACGCCGATCCGCACGACGACCTTCCAGTCCACGTTCCCGAACCGCCAGTGCGCCGCGCCCGACGCGAGCGTCGTGCCGATCTCGGCGAGGTGGATCGTCGCCGACGCCGCCGCGGGGTTCGTCCCGATCGCGAGCAGGAGCGTCGTCGACGTCACGCCGTACGCCATCCCGAGGCTGCCGTCGACGAGCTGCGCGCCGAGGCCCACGAGGGCCAGCAGGATGAGGGTCCGCACCGCGTCTCCTTGCTCGGGTGGCCGGGGCGGCCCCGACGTGTCCTGACAAGGTTGACCCGACGAGTCCAGTATGTGAAGCGTCGACCACATCGTGGGCCAGTGTTAACGGGCTCGTCCGCTGACAGGTAGGCCTGTCGCGAGCACAACTCGCACAGAGCCGTGCACGTGAGGACGAGATGCGAGAAACGGCCCCACGGGCGGGGCTCGGAGGGGCCACTTCTCGCATCTCGGCCAGTCCGAGCACACGGTCCGATCCCACCGCGGGCTCAGCAGGTCAGGGGTTCTCCCAGGCGTCGGCGCGAGCGGCGAGGGCGTGGACGTCGTCGGGGAGGTCGCGGCGGACGACGTCGTCGATCGTCACGCGGTCGAGGACGTCGCGGACGCTCGCGCGCAGAGCGACCCACACCTCGAGGAGCGCGGCCGCGGAGCCCTCGTACTCGAGGCTCGGCGGGCGCTCGTCGCGCACGGTGACGAGCGGCCCGTCGACGGCGCGGAAGACGTCGGCGAGGGTCACCTCGGACGCCGGGCGGGCGAGGCGGTGGCCGCCGGAGCGGCCGCGGACGCTCGCGACGATGCCGGCGCGGCGCAGGTCGCCGAGGATCCGTTCGAGGAAGCTCACGGGCAGGCCCTGGCCCGCCGCGAGGTCCTCCGCCCGCACGGGGTCGCCCTGCGGGGACGCCGCGAGCTCGGCGCACGCCCGCACCGCATAGTCAGCCTTCGCCGAGACACGCATGAGGACATTGTGCCGTGCACGGGGTCGCGGACCGCCGTGCCGGGCCCGGTCAGCGTGCGATCTCACCCGCGTGAGCCCTGCTCACCGGTTCGGGTTCCCCCTACGCTGTGACCCGTGGACGTGCGCGAACGCAACAACGTGCGGGTCATGGGACCGCAGGGCGGCCCCACCATGGTCTTCGCGCACGGCTTCGGTTGCGACCAGTCGATGTGGCGCTTCGTCGCGCCCGTGTTCGCGGCGGACCACCGTGTCGTGCTGTTCGACCACTCGGGCTGCGGGGCGTCCCACCCGTCGGCGTTCGACGCCGCGCGGCACTCCGAGCTGCGGGGCTACGTCGCGGACATGGTCGAGGTCGTGGAGGACGTCGCGGACGAGCCGGTGATCCTCGTGGGCCACTCGGTGAGCGCCGTGATCGCGCTCCTCGCGGCGGCGGACCGTCCGGACCTCGTCGACCGCCTGGTGCTCGTCGGGCCGAGCCCCCGGTACATCGACGAGGAGGGGTACCGCGGCGGCTTCTCGGCCGAGGAGATCGACGAGCTGCTCGAGACGATGGACGCGAACTATCTGGGCTGGACGCAGGCGATGGCGCCGGTGATCGTCGGGAACCCGGACCGCCCCGCGCTGGGGGACGAGCTGGCGGAGGTCTTCCGGCGCAACGACCCGGCGATCGCGCGGCAGTTCGCGCGCGTGACGTTCCTCGGCGACAACCGGGCGGACCTGGCGCGCGTGCGCACCCCGGCGCTCGTCGTGCAGAGCCGGGAGGACGTCATCGCCCCGCCCGAGGTGGGGCGGTACGTGCACGAGCACCTGCCGGGGAGCGAGCTGGTCGTCATCGACTCGGTGGGCCACTGCCCGAACCTGTCGCACCCGGCGCTCCTCGTCGGGGCGATGCGTGACTGGCTCGGTGGTCCCTGATGGTGATGTCGCGCGGGGAGCGGTGGGTGCTCGCTCCCGTGGCGCTCCTGCTCCTCGACACGGAGGGGCGGGTGCTGGACGCGAACGACGAGTTCCTGCGGCTGCTGGACGTGCCCGACGTGGAGGCGGTCGCCGGGCGTCGGCTCGCCGACCTGCTCACGGTGGGCGGCCGTATCTACTGGGAGACGCACCTGGGCCCGCGCCTGCACATCGAGGGCCGGGTCGACGAGGTCGCGGTGGAGCTGCGGACGCCGCGGGGACGCGAGCCGGTGCTCCTCACGGCGATCGAGCGGGAGGCTCGGGGCGAGCGGCTCGTCGAGGTGGCGATGCTCGGCGCGCGCGAGCGGTCCCGGTTCGAGCACGAGCTGGTGGGGGCGCGGCGCGCGGCGGAGGACGCGGAGCGGCGCGTGCGGCTGCTGCACGGGATCGCCGCCGACCTGGCGAGCGTCGCCGGTCTCGACGGTGTCGCGTGGGTCCTGCTCCGGGCCGCGGTGACGATGCTCGGTGCGGGCGACGCCGCCCTCTGGACGGCCCAGGAGGGCGGGCCGCTCCGGCGCTGGGGAGGTGCCGCCGGGGTGACCGCCCCGACGATCGACGAGCTGGCCGAGGCGGGCGTGCGCGCGGACGGGACCGTCGTCGTCCCCCTGCGTACCGCGGGGGCGCTGCTGGGCGTCCTCGCCCTGGAGCCGCGCCGGGCGGCGGGCTCGGACCCGGTCGACCTCGGCACGGCCGCCGCGGCCGGGCAGCTCGCGGCGCTCGCGCTGGCCCGGGCGACGACCCACGAGCAGAGCGTGTCCGTCGCGAGCGAGCTCCAGCGCGCGATGCTCTCGGACGGGATCGTCGCCGACCCGCACGTGGAGATCGCGGCGTGCTACCGCCCCGGTGTCCACGAGCTGCAGGTCGGGGGCGACTGGTACGACACGTTCCGCGTCGCCCCGGACGTCGTCGCGCTCTCGGTCGGGGACGTGGTGGGGCGCGGGCTCAAGGCCGCGACCGCGATGGGGCAGCTCCGGACGGCGGTCCGTGCGGCGTCGGACACCGGCCTGCCGCCGGAGGAGGTCGTGGAGCGGCTCGACCGCTTCGTCGACCGGACCGGGACGGGATTCATGGCGAGCCTCGTGTACGGGGAGCTCGAGCTGCTCGAGGGGGTCCTGCGCTACACGTGCGCCGGCCACCTGCCGCCGCTCCTGGTGCGCGCGGACGGGTCGGCGGGCTACCTGTGGGAGGCCCGGTCCACGCCGCTCGGCGTCCGGGGCACGACGCCGCGCGTCGCCGACACGGTCACGCTCGCCCCGGGCGACCTGCTGCTCCTCTTCACCGACGGCGTCGTCGAGCGCCGCGACCGGCCGCTCGCGCTCGCGCTCGACGAGCTCGCGGAGATCGTCACGAACGCGCTCGGGGCCGGGCTGGCCGGTGCGGAGCTGCTGGAGGCGGTCGTCGCGCGCGCCCCGGAGGACGACGACGCGTGCCTCCTCGCGGTGCGCTGGCTCGGCCCGGAGGGGTCGGGCGAGCCCGTCGCGGAGACCTCGCGCGTCGCGTCAGCGGACGAAGAAGGGGCCGGCTGACGGGTCCGCGAGCCGGCCCAGCGCGTGGCCGAGGCGCTCGACCGTGGAGCGCGCGAGGTCGTCGGGCAGGTCGTCGGGGTCGAACCACGCGACGGCGAGCGACTCGTCGTCCGCGACGTGGGCCGCCGCCGCGGCCGCGGGGGACACGGGCCGGCACAGGAACGCGAGGTCGAGGTACTGCGAGCGGTCGCCGTTGGGGTACTCGACCGGCTCGGTGACCGTCACCGCGACGAGCGCGTCCACGACGACCTCGACGCCCGTCTCCTCGCGCACCTCGCGCGCGAGCCCGACCGCGGGGTCCTCGCCGGGCTCGAGGATCCCGCTGATCACGGCCCACTGGCCGGTGTCGGCGCGCTGCCCGAGCAGCAGGCGGCCGTCGTCGTCCACCACGACGGCCGACACCCCCGGCATCCACAGGAGGTCGGTCCCGACGCGGGACCGCAGGGCGGCGACGAACTCAGGGATCGGCATGTCCCGAGCCTAGGCGGGCCCGTCGGCAGCGTCCGACCGGCACGTGAGACGCGCCGTCCGACCCGCGGAGTCCCTGTGCTACGGTCGCCTCGTGACTTCTCAGTGGTATTGGCGCTTTACGCAGGCTCCCGGTGGGGCCGTGCGGGCGTTCGCCTGACCACAGATCACCACCCGGAGCCAGCACAGGGCCTTGGACGCGGACCGCGTCCGGGCCCTTCGTCGTGAGACGGGCCGTTCCGGGACCACGGGCGGCAGCAGGCCGGTGAAGCGCCGCTGGGCACCGCTGGGCACTCCGACTCACGGCGGTCCCAGACCCCCGCCGCACAGACCAGGAGCCTCCCGTGACCAGCACGACCACCCAGCCCGAGACCGCGTCGTCCACCGCGTCGTCCGACCGCGCGACGAGTACCGTCGACCCCGTGGACAGCCCCGAGCTCCAGGCCCGCACGAGCGACCTGCGGGTCCGCGCGCTCGACGCGCTCCCCGCCCCGCGCACGATGCTCGCCGACCTGCCGCTCGGCGCGACGCGCAGCGACCTCGTGACGACGTCGCGCCGCGAGGTCCGCGACGTCCTCGCGGGCGACGACGACCGGCTCCTCGTCATCGTCGGCCCGTGCTCGGTGCACGACCCCGAGGCCGCGCTCGAGTACGCGGGTCGTCTGGCCGCCGTCGCGCACGAGCTCGCCGACGACCTCATGGTCGTCATGCGCGTGTACTTCGAGAAGCCGCGGACCACGGTGGGCTGGAAGGGCCTCATCAACGACCCGCACCTCGACGGGTCGCACGACGTGCACCACGGCCTGCGCCTCGCGCGCCAGGTGCTGCTCGGCGTCCTCGACGCCGGCGTCCCAGCCGCGTGCGAGTTCCTCGAGCCGACGAGCCCGCAGTACATCGCGGACGCCGTGTCGTGGGGCGCGATCGGCGCGCGCAACGCGGAGTCGCAGGTGCACCGCCAGCTCGCGTCGGGCCTGTCGATGCCCGTCGGGTTCAAGAACGCGACCGACGGCGACGTGCAGATCGCGGTCGACGGCTGCATCACGGCGGCGAGCGAGCACACGTTCTTCGGCATGGACTCGCTGGGGCGCGCCGCCGCGGTCGAGACGGCGGGCAACCCGGACTGCCACGTCATCCTGCGCGGCGGCCGCTCCGGCCCCAACTACGGGGCCGACGACGTCGCGGCGGCGCTCGCGGTCGCGCGCACCTCCGGCCGGGGCGGGGTCACGGAGCACGGGCTGGTCGTGGACGCCTCGCACGGCAACTCGGGCAAGAGCCACGTGCGCCAGGCGGAGGTCGTGCGCGAGGTCTCCGCTCGGCTCGCCGAGGGGGAGCAGGGGATCACGGGCCTCATGATGGAGAGCTTCCTCGTGGCGGGCGCGCAGAAGCCCGCGCCGAGCGGCCTCGTGTACGGGCAGTCGGTCACCGACGCGTGCATCGACTGGGACACGACGGCCGACCTGCTGCGCGAGCTGGCCGGCGCGGTGCGCACGCGCCGCGCGCTCTGACAGGACGGAGCCGCGCACCCATCCGCGGGGGCGTCGGCACCGAACCAGGGTCGTCCCGGACGGTCCGGGACGGTGGCGGCGGGAGGTCGGGTGCGGAGAGCGACGGTCGGTGGGCCGCAGCGCGTGAGCACGGCGCAGGTGCTGCAGACTGACCGGGTGCCCCCTCCCGTGTCGACGAACCCGGCGGTCGACGCCGCGCTGTCGGCGTGCGCGGGCGGCGACCCCGAGACGTTCGCGCCCGTCTACGACGCGCTCGCGCCGGTCGCGTACGGCACCTGCCTCGGTGTCCTCCGGGACCCGGACCACGCGGCGGAGGTCGTGCAGGAGGTGATGGTCGAGGTGTGGCAGACGGCGGAGCGGTACGACGCGGCGCGCGGCTCGGCGCGCACCTGGGTCGCGACCCTGGCGCGACGGCGGGCCGTGGACCGCGTGCGCGCCGAGCAGGCGCGCCGCGACCGCGACCAGCGCGACGTGGACGCCTCGACGGCCGCGGCGCCGCGGGACGTCGTGGTCGAGGACGTCGAACGACGTCTCGAGGGTGCGGCCGTGCGGCGGTGCCTGGACTCGCTCACGGCGACGCAGCGGGAGGCGGTCGTGCAGGCGTACTACGGCGGCCTCACCTACCGCGAGGTCGCGGAGCGGCTCGACGCCGCCCTCCCGACCGTGAAGTCCCGCATCCGCGACGGGCTCCTGCGGCTGCGCGACTGCCTGGGGGTGCGCCGTGGCTGACCCGACCACGCCCCGCGGCGGCGGCGCGGACGACCGGCCGGAGGTCCGCGACCTGCTGCCGGCCTACGCTCTCGACGCCCTCGACGACGCCGAGCGCCGCGCCGTCGAGCGCCTGCTCGCGGCCGACGCCGACGCGCGCCGCGAGCTCGACGAGTACCGCGACGTCGTGGCGGCGTTCGCGGTCGAGAGCGCCCCGCCGCCCGGGCTGCGCGACGCCGTGCTGGCCCGCGTGGCCGCGTCCGCCGGGTCGGACGCCGGTCCGGACGGGGCGCTGCGTGCCGCGACGGAGACGTCCGCCAAAGAGGGCACGGGGGACGGCGTCGTCGTCGACCTCGCGGCCGCGCGCCGCGCGCGCCGACGGCGCTGGACCGGGCTCGCGGCGGCGGTGGCCGCGGTGGTCGCGGTGGCCGTCCCGACGACGGTCGCGGTCCGTGCCACGCAGGAGCAGTCGCGCCTGCAGGCGCAGTCCGACGCGATCGCGGAGATGCTCGCCGACCCCGACGCGACGATCCTGCGCGGCGACGTCGCAGGCGGCGGCCAGGCGTCCGTGCTCGCGGCCGGCGACGACATGTACTTCCGAGCGTCCGACCTGCCTGATGCCGGCGACGACCGCGACTACCAGCTCTGGGTGGTCGAGGCCGACGGTGCGGTCGTGTCCGCCGGGGTGCTCGACGTGCACGACGGGCGCACCTCGCGGCTCGTCCAGGACGAGCCGGGCGTCGGCATGGCCGTGACGGTCGAGCCGGTGGGCGGCTCGGAGCAGCCGACGGCGGACCCGGTGGTCGCGCTCGTCGGCTGAGCGCCACGGTCGGGCGGGCGTCACGACGCGGGAGAAACCCGTGCGGATCCGGACCCATCCAGCAGGGGCGGCGCTCCGAACCCTCGGCATGACGCCCCGCACCGGCGGGGCGACGACCCGAGGGAGAGACCGATGAACGTTCGCACCCGCACGTCGTACGCCGTCGCCGGCATCGCCACGCTCGCCGTGCTCGGCCTGTCCGCGTGCAGCTCCGACTCGGACGCGGGGTCCGACTCGACGACGACCGGCTCCCAGGCCGAGGACACCATGACGGACGACCCGACGTCCGACGACGCCATGACCGAGGACTCGACCGAGGGCTCGGACGACATGGCGGCCGACCCCGCCGCGAACCTCGTGGGCCCCGGCTGCGCGGCGTACGCCGAGCAGGTCCCCGACGGCGCCGGGTCGATCACCGGGATGTCGACGGACCCCGTCGCCGTGGCGGCGTCGAACAACCCGCTGCTCACGACGCTCACCGCGGCCGTCTCGGGTGAGCTCAACCCGGACGTCAACCTCGTCGACACGCTCAACGGCGGCGAGTTCACCGTGTTCGCCCCCGTCGACGACGCGTTCGCGAAGATCGACGCCGCGACGCTCGAGTCGCTGAAGACGGACTCCGACACGCTGACGAAGATCCTCACGTACCACGTGGTGCCCGGCCAGCTCACGCCCGACCAGGTCGTCGGCGAGCACGAGACCGTCGAGGGCGGCACGGTCGAGGTCACCGGCTCGGGCGACGAGCTCATGGTGAACGACGCGGCCGTCGTCTGCGGCGGCGTGATGACGCAGAACGCGACCGTGTACCTCGTCGACTCCGTGCTCATGCCGACCATGTGACCCGTTCCGCGCCGAGAGGAGGCGCACCGGACTCCGCAGCCCCGTGCGGAGCGCGACGGCCCCGCCCCACGGTCGGGGCCGTCGTCGTGCGCCGGCGACCCTGCGCCCCGTGGGGGAGACCCATCCGCGGCGGCGACCGGTCCGAACCCCGGGCATGGAGACGCTCATCGTCATCGGTCTGCTCGGGGGCCTCATCACCGGCATCTCGCCGTGCATCCTGCCCATGCTGCCCGTCATCTTCTTCGCGGGCGGCGTGCAGGGCGCCCGGACGGGGGAGGCGCCGTCGGCCACCGCGGAGCCCGGGGCGGGCGGCGTCTCCCCGGGGCTGTTCGCGGGCGTCCCGGACGCGGTCCGCGTCGGCGGCCGCCCGGCCGCGGGGCCGCGCGGCCGGGGTGGCCCGGGCGGCGCGCAGGAGGCCGCCGGGCCGCGGGAGGTCACCGCGCGGCCGACGCGCGGCGGGACGCTCGCCCTCGACCTGTCGACGGGGGACGCGGGCGAGCCCGCCGGCGCGGCCGACAGCGGGACCGGTCGCCGCGCGTCCCGGAGCGCCGTGCGCCCGGCGGGCCGCTCGTGGCGCCCCTACCTCGTCATCGCGGGCCTGGTCCTCAGCTTCAGCGTCTTCACGCTGCTCGGCTCCGTCGTGCTCACCGCGCTCGGGCTCCCGCAGGACCTGCTGCGCTGGGCGGGCATCGTGCTCCTCGTCGCGATCGGCGTGGGGATGATCGTGCCGCGCGTCGAGGAGGTCCTGGAGCGGCCGTTCCGGCGGATCGCGGCGCTCGGGGCGCGGCGCGGGGCCGCCCGCCAGGACCGCGGGGCGTTCGTGCTCGGCCTCGGCCTCGGCGTGCTGTACGTGCCGTGCGCGGGTCCGGTCCTCGCGGCCATCACGGTGGCCGGTGCGACGGGGAACATCGGGCCGGGCACGGTCGCGCTCACCGTCTCGTTCGCCGTCGGCGCCGCGATCCCGCTGCTCGTGTTCGCCCTCGCAGGGCGGCGCGTCGCCGAGCGCGTCCGCGGTTTCCAGCGGCACACGCGCGGCATCCGCGTCACCGGCGGAATCGTCATGATCGCGCTCGCCGGGGCGCTGGCGCTGAACCTCCCGGCCGCACTCCAGCGGGCGCTGCCCGACTACACGGGGGCGCTCCAGCAGCGGGTCGACGAGAACGAGTCGGTGCGGGAGGCGCTCGACCTCGGCGGGCTCGTCACGGACGAGAACCGCGAGCTCTCGAACTGCTCGAACGGCGCGCCCGTGCTCGAGGACTGCGGCACCGCCCCGGAGCTGCGCGGCATCGACACGTGGCTCAACACCCCCGACGGCGAGGCGCTGACGCTCGAGGGGCTGCGGGGCAAGGTCGTGCTCGTCGACTTCTGGACCTACTCGTGCATCAACTGCCAGCGGGCGATCCCGCACGTCAACGCCTGGTACGACCGCTACCGCGACGTCGGCGACGGCTTCGAGGTCGTCGGGGTCCACACGCCCGAGTTCGCCTTCGAGCGCGAGACGCGCAACGTCGTCGCGGGGGCGCGGGACCTCGGCGTCACCTACCCCGTGGCCCAGGACAACTCCTACGCGACCTGGACCGCCTACCGGAACCGCTACTGGCCCGCGCAGTACCTCGTCGACGCCGACGGGACGGTGCGCCACATCCGGTTCGGGGAGGGCGGGTACGAGGACACCGAGCGCCTCGTCCGCGAGCTCCTCGAGGAAGCGAACCCGGGCGTCGCGCTGCCGGAACCGACGGCGGTCGGCGACGCCACGCCGCGGGACGAGACGACGCCGGAGACGTACTTCTCCATCAAGCGGGTGGTCAACTACGACGGCGAGCCGCGCTACGCGGCGGGGGAGCAGGAGTTCACGCTCGCCGAGGACCAGGCGCGCGACACGTTCTCGCTCGGCGGCACGTGGGACGTCGACTTCCAGGGCGCCACGGCGGTGTCCGACGACGCGCGCGTGCGCCTCGCCTACCGCGCGACCGACGTGTTCGCGGTGCTCGGCGGCGAGGGCACCGTGACGGCCCGCGTCTCGACGGACGGCCGGACCACGACCCGCGAGCTCGACGTGTCCGGGAACCCGACGCTCTACCCGGTCCTGGAGGGCGACGGTCCGTCCGAGGGCCGCGTCGACCTCGACGTCCCGCCCGGCGTCCAGGTGTTCACCGCGACGTTCGGGTGAGGCGCGTCAGCTCGCGAGCTCCCGCGCGGGCGCCCACGACCCGATCGTCGCCGTCCCGCCGCCGAGCAGGTCGAGCCCGTCCCCGACGCCGGGGATCCCCGCGAGCCCGACGACGGACTCGGGGTCGCCCGGGTGCGGGGCCACGAGCAGCGTCGTGACGAGCGGCGGGTCGTCGGCCGTCGACCCGCCGCGCCACGAGAGCGCGGCCCAGGCGGTGGCGCCGGGTGCGAGCGTGAGCGGGGCGAGGCCGTCGTCGTCCGGCTCGAGGAGGACGTCCGTCTCCGAGCCGTCGTCGGCGACGAAGCGGACCGCGGGCGCGCCGGCGAGGACGCACTCCGCGGCGCCGTCGTTGCGGGCCGTGACGGTGAGGAACCGGCGCCCCGCCGCGGCGTCGAACCCCAGGGCGCCGAGGGTGAGGTCGGTGGGCGCGCACGCGCCCCCGGGGCGAGGCCCGGCCGTCGGCGCGACCCCCGCGACGAACCCGGAGCGCGTCGCGGACGCGCCGCCGTCGGTCGAGCCGTGGACCTGGTACGCGAGCACCGGGCCGGGGTAGGCCGCGCCGTCGAGCACGCGCGCGACCACGGCCGCGTCGCCCGAGGTGATCACCGTGAGCAGGGGGTCCTGGGGGAACGTGTCGCGCACGGCGTCGTGCACGACCTGCGTCACGCCGGGCTCCGCCGCGACGTCGGCCAGGAGCGTGAGCAGGGCGTCGTCGGGGACGGTCAGCCCGTCGCCGTCGTAGGTGCCGACGCCCGAGCCGTCGACCCCGAGGCTCGTCAGCCCGCGGCCCTCGGCCCGCACGAGCGCGGCGACGGGGACGAGGTCGGTGGCCGAGCGGACGTCGAGGGAGGCGGAGCCCGGGGCGAGGTGCACGCGCCGCACGGAGTCGTGGGCGACGAGGCGCACGGCGTCGGCGACGGCGTCGGCCCCGAGGAGGTCGGGCCGCGGCTCCCCGGTGGCCGGGTCGACGCCGGGGACGGTGGCCGCTCCCGGGCCGTGCTCGACGGCGAGCGTCCCGCCGCCCGTGCCCGTGCCCTCGACCCGGAGCGACCACGCGCCGCCGCCGGGCACCGCGGCGACGATCGCGCTCGCGTCCCGGGCGGTGCGCTGCGCGACCTCGGGGGACGGGAGCGGCGTCACGAGCGTGATCTCGGCCGACGTGCCCGCCCGCCCGTTCGTCTGCACGTCCTCGACGCCCGGCAGGGCGAGCAGGAGCGCGGCCATGTCCTCCGTCCCCTGCTCAGGATCGCCCGGTCCGGACGACGTCGCCGTCGACCCGTCCGGGGGTAACGACGGGAGCGCGGCCGGGCCGTCCGCCACGGCGGCGTCGAGGATCGCGGGGGCGAGGAGCGCGGCGGCGACCGCGAGGCCCACGCCGGCGACCGACGCGACGACGGCGACCGTGCTCCGTGGGGCCCGGGACGCGCGGTCGGGCGGAGCCCCGTCGGTGCCGTCCGTCGTCGGTGCGGTGCGCTCGTCGTCCACGGCCGAGACGCTACCCACGAGGGCGCCCCGACGTGGCGGCGCCGACGCGGTCTGCGCGGGCTCGCCGCCGAGTCTTCACACCCGCCCCGGCGCCGAGGTGCGAGCGGCAGCGGGACGGGCGCAGGGTCCCTTCCGAATCGGTCTTTCAGCCCATCGGGGGACCTGCCGGGCGCCGCTCCATAGCAGGACTCCTGGATACCGGCAACATCTGGCATGATCCGGCCATGACAGTGAGGACGGCAGCGGAGCTGGCGGCGGTCGACGACCCCGCCTGGCCGACGCTCTCCCGCATGCTCGGGCGCGGCGGCGTGGAGGTCGTGCCGCCTCCCGCGTGGTCGCTCGAGGTCCTCTTCCGGCTCCAGGTCACGGTCCGCTCGACGCTGGGCGCGCTCGCGCTGCACACGGGCGGGGTGCTCGTCGACGGCGGGTGGCTGCGGATCATCGGTGGGGGCGGCGCGGGGCTGCCCGACCTCGCGACCGTCAACGGGCTCGACGAGCCCGGGGAGCACAGCGTCGCGCCGTCGGTCCTGGTCGTCGCGTACGACGTGCTCGGCGGCACGTTCGCGATCAACGGCGGCGGGCTCCCGGGCCAGCTCGGCAACGTCAACTACTTCGCGCCCGACTCGCTGACGTGGGTCGACCTCGGGTTCGGCCAGGCGGCGTTCCTCGAGTGGGCGGTGAGCGGCGGGACCACGGAGTTCTACGCGTCGGTCCGCTGGCCCGGCTGGTACGACGAGATCGGGGCGGTCCGGCTCGACGAGGGGCTGAGCCTCTACCCGCCGCTGTGGTCGGAGGAGGGGCGCGACGTCGCGCGGTCGTCGCGCACCCCCGTCCCGCTCGGCGAGCTCGTCGACTGGCACTTCGAGATGGCCGAGCGCATGACGCCGGTCGACGACTACGTCCGCGACGCGGACGAGCACCTCGACGGCTACGGCGGCTGGCCGGCGGAGGGCTACCGGCCGTAGGGCGTCAGGGCCACCAGGGCGCCGCGTCGTCGAGCAGCCCCGGCGGCACCGTGGCGAGCTTGTCCGGGTTCCGCACGATGTCGAGGGCCGCGATGCGCCCGTCGGACACCGTGAACGCCAGGACGGTGAGCACGCCCGAGCCGTCCACGAGCGCGAGCCCGGGGCTGCCGTTGACGTCGACGGCCCCGGCGCCGCGCGGCCGGTTGCGGAGGTAGGAGAGCAGGACCTCCCCGACGGTCTGCGCGCCCTGGACCGGGTGGCGCAGCGCGCGGACCTTGCCGCCGCCGTCGCCGCGGAGCGTCACGTCGGGATCGAGCAGGCCGAGCAGCGTCGGCAGGTCGTCACCCGCGCACGCCGCGACGAACGCCTCGACGACGCGCTCCTGCTCCGCGCGGGTCGTCCGGCCGCGTGGGCGTCCCGCCTCCACGTCCTTGCGGGCGCGCGACGCGAGCTGGCGCACCGCCGCGGGCGAGCGCCCGACGACGTCGCCCACCTCCTCGAACGGCAGCCCGAAGACGTCGTGCAGGACGAACGCGACGCGCTGCGCCGGGGACAGCCGCTCGAGCACGACGAGCAGCGCCATGCTCACCTCCTCGTCGAGCGTGGCGCGGTCGGCGGGATCGGCGGCGTCCCGCGCCGTCGCGGCGGACGACGCGACCGGGGACCGGGCGCCGGGCGCGGTGACGACGGGCTCGGGCAGCCACGTGCCGACGTAGCGCTCGCGCCGCACGCGCGCGCTGCCGAGCACGTCGAGCGCGAGGCGGCCGACCGTCGTCGTGAGCCACGCCGCGAGGTTGCGGATCGACGCCGGGTCCTGGGCGCGCAGGCGCAGCCACGCGTCCTGGACGCAGTCCTCGGCGTCCGACCACGACCCGGTGGTCGCGTAGGCGAGACGAAGGAGGCGCGGACGTTCGGCCTCGAAGGCGTGCGCGAGGTCGTCGGTGCTCACCGCGCGACCGCCGCGGCGTGCTGGGCGACGAGCCAGTCGCGGAAGGTCGTCGTGCCGCGGACGTCGGGGTGCGGGTCGGTGAGGCCGCCCGCGCGCAGCGCCCGCCCGAGCCCCCCGGGCAGCGGGACGCGGACCGGGAGCGCCCGCGAGCCGGTCGCCGCGCGCCAGGCGCGCGCCGCGGCCCGCAGGTCGAGCACCTCGGGCCCGGCGACGGTCGTGGTGCCGCGCAGCGGCTCGCGCTCCGCGGCGTCGGCGACCGCGGAGCCCGCGTCGCTCGCGGCGACGGGCTGGACCGGGGCGCGCAGGAGCGGCACGACGCCGCGCCGCGCGGCCCCGGCGAGCGTCCCGGCGACGAACTCGTGGAACTGCGTCACGGCGACGACGGTCCACGGGACGTCGCCGGCGGCGACCGCCCGCTCCTGCTCGACCTTCACGCCGTAGTAGGCCATCGGCACATCGTGGCATCCCACGATCGAGACGAGCACGTGGTGGCGCACCCCGGCGTCGTGCTCGGCCGCGAGGAGCCGCCGCGTCCCGTCGACGAGCGTGGCACGCGCGTCCGCCGTGGACGACGACGCGTTGCTCGCGTCCACGACGACGTCCACCTCGGCGAGCGCGGCCGAGAGCCCGGCTCCCGTCCGGAGGTCGACGGCGTACCGGTCCGCGTGCCTGCTCAGCACCCGCACCTCGTGCCCGCGCGCGGTCAGCGCCGCGACGACGTGCCGGCCGATCGTCCCTGTCCCACCTGTCACTGCGATCCTCATGCCCGTACGACGCCGCAGCGCCCCGGGTTGTGACATCTCGGCGGAGGACGCCGGGGAGCGCTAGTTGTATACAAGTGCGCAACGCGTGTGGCACGATGGCCGGGTGACGATGACGCCCGACCTGCGCGCCGCCGTCGGGCAGGCCACCACGGCCCCCGGCGACGCGGGCCTCGCGCGCCGCCAGTCCGGCGCCCGCGCGGTCTACGACCTCCTGCGCGGCCGCATCATCGACGGCACGCTCGCGCCCGACGCACGCCTCACCGAGCCCGTGCTGTCCGCCGAGCTCGGCGTCTCCCGGACCCCCGTGCGCGAGGCGCTGCGCCTGCTCCAGGCGGAGGCGCTCGTCGTCGAGCTGCCGACCGGGGGCGTGCGCGTCGCGCCGCTGGACGTCGCGGACGCGCGGCGCGTCTACGACGTGCGCGCGCGCCTCGAGGGCCTGCTCGCCCGGGACGCGTGCGAGCGCGCCACGCCCGACGACGTCGCGCGCCTCGTCCGGCTCGTGACCCTCATGGACGCCGTGCGGGACCACGAGGACGAGGTGCTGCGCGTCGGCGCCCAGTTCCACGGCGAGATCGAGGCGCTCGCCGACAACCGCTGGGGGTCGGCGCTCCTGCGCCAGATCCGCGGCCACGTCGACCGGTACCGCGCGCTCGCCGCGCGCCGCCGCGTCGGCACCACCGACCACGTCGACGAGCACCGCGCCGTCGCCGACGCCCTCGCGAGCCGCGACCCCGCCGCGGCCGAGGCGGCGATGCGCGCCCACATCGAGCGCAGCGCGGCCCTCGCCGAGCAGTCGCTGCGTGCCGTCGGGCCCACGGCCGACGCCCCCTGACCACCGCCCACCGCACGACGGAGACACCGATGCCGTACACCCACCACCTGCGCGTCTACCCCAGCGCGGAACCGCTCGACCGCACCGACCAGCTCGCGTGGAAGCTCGCCGAACTCGCGACCGACCCCGTCGAGGTCACGCCCGAGGTCGTCGACATGGTCGTCAACCGGGTCATCGACAACGCGGCCGTCGCCGCGGCCAGCCTCACGCGCGGCCCCGCGGTCGCGGCGCGCGGCCAGGCGCTCGCGCACCCGTACACCCCGGGGTCGACGGTGTTCGGCTGCGACCTCACGACCCGCACGAGCCCCGAGTGGGCGGCGTGGGCGAACGGCGTCGCGGTGCGCGAGCTCGACTTCCACGACACGTTCCTCGCCGCCGAGTACTCCCACCCGGGCGACAACATCCCGCCGATCCTCGCCGTCGCGCAGCACGCCGGGTCCGACGGCGCCGCGGTCGTGCGGGCGATCGCGACCGGGTACGAGATCCAGGTCGACCTCGTGCGCGCGATCAGCCTGCACCGGCACAAGATCGACCACGTCGCGCACCTCGGGCCGTCGGCCGCCGCGGGCATCGGCACGCTGCTGGGCCTCGACACCGAGACCGTGTTCCAGGCGATCGGGCAGGCCCTGCACACGACGACGGCCACCCGCCAGTCCCGCAAGGGCCAGATCTCCACGTGGAAGGCGCACGCCCCGGCGTTCGCGGGCAAGGTCGCGGTCGAGGCCGTCGACCGGGCGATGCGCGGCCAGACGTCGCCCGAGCCGATCTACGAGGGCGAGGACGGCGTCGTCGCGTGGCTGCTCGACGGCCCGGACGCGGCGTACGACGTCGTGCTCCCGGCCCCCGGGGAGCCCAAGACCGCGATCCTCGACACGTACACCAAGGAGCACTCCGCGGAGTACCAGTCGCAGGCGCTCATCGACCTCGCCCGCGCGCTCCACGACGAGCACCCGTGGCTCGCGGACCCGGACAACGTCGCGAGCATCGTCATCCACACGAGCCACCACACGCACTACGTCATCGGGTCCGGCGCGAACGACCCGCAGAAGTACGACCCGACCGCGTCGCGCGAGACGCTCGACCACTCGATCCCGTACATCTTCGCGGTCGCGCTGCAGGACGGCGGCTGGCACCACGTCGACTCGTACGCTCCCGAGCGGGCCGGTCGGCAGGACACCGTCGCGCTGTGGGCCAAGGTCACCACGGCCGAGGACCCGGAGTGGACGCGCCGCTACCACTCGACCGACCCGGCCGAGAAGGCGTTCGGCGGGCGCGTCGAGATCGAGCTGGCCGACGGCGGCCGCCTCGTCCGCGAGATCGCCGTCGCCGACGCGCACCCGCTCGGGGCGCGGCCGTTCGGCCGCGAGCAGTACGTGAAGAAGTTCCGGACCCTCGCCGCGGGAGTCCTCGAGGACGCGGAGATCGAGCGCTTCCTCGACCTCGCGCAGCGCCTCCCGTCGCTCACGCCGGCCGAGGTGCGCGAGCTGACGATCGTCGGGTGCCCCGGGTTGCTCGACTCCGTCCCCGTGCCGACCGGGCTGTTCGAGCTGGGGCACGACGACGCCGGCGAGACGCCTGCGGAGTTCGAGGGCGAGGGGTTCACCATGCACGAGGCGGACGAGCCTGCGACCGAGGGAGAGGCCCGCTGATGCTGTACAGCCAGGTGACGCCGTCGGACAAGCGGCGCGCGTTCCGCGCGGCGCTCGACACCGCGGCGACCACGGGGGAGCCGCTGCGGCTCCCGGGCGCGTTCAACCCGCTGTCCGCGCGCCTGATCCAGGACAAGGGCTTCGAGGGCGTGTACGTGTCGGGGGCCGTGCTGTCGGCCGACCTCGGCCTGCCCGACATCGGCCTCACGACCCTCACCGAGGTCGCGGGGCGCTCGCAGCAGATCGCACGTGTCACCGACCTGCCCGCGCTCGTCGACGCCGACACCGGGTTCGGCGAGCCGATGAACGTCGCGCGCACGGTCCAGGCGCTCGAGGACGCGGGCGTCGCCGGCGCGCACGTCGAGGACCAGGTCAACCCCAAGCGGTGCGGCCACCTCGACGGCAAGGAGGTCGTCGGGCTCGACGAAGCCGCCAAGCGCGTCCGCGCGGCGGCCGACGCGCGCCGTGACCCCGGCTTCCTGATCATGGCGCGCACCGACGTCCGCGGCACGATCCCCGGCGACGCCGGGCTGCGCGCCGCGATCGACCGCGCCAAGGCGCTCGTCGACGCGGGGGCCGACGCGATCTTCCCCGAGGCGATGAAGGACCTGTCGGAGTTCGAGGCCGTCGCGTCCGCCGTCGACGTGCCCGTGCTCGCCAACATGACCGAGTTCGGCAAGTCCGAGCTCTTCACGCGCCGCCAGCTCGGCGACGCCGGCGTCCGGCTGATCATCTACCCCGTCACGCTCCTGCGGGTCGCGATGGGCGCGACCGAGCGCGCGCTCGACGAGATCGCCGCGACCGGCACCCAGGCGGGCCAGGTCGCGGGCATGCAGACGCGCGCGCGCCTCTACGAGCTCCTCGACTACGCCGCCTACAACACGTTCGACGAGGGCATCTTCACGTACCGGCCCTGACGACCCGCCGGTGCCGCGGGCCCGTCGGCCGCGGCACCGGCATTCTCCCCGCGACCCGTGCTGCACGAAGGAGTGACCGCATGACCACCTCCCCGACCACCACCGAGGGGCCCGAGATCCGCAAGGGGCTCGCGGGCGTCGTCGTCGACGTCACCGCGATCTCCAAGGTCAACCCCGACACGAACTCGCTCCTCTACCGCGGCTACCCGGTGCAGGACCTCGCCGCGCGCCGCAGCTTCGAGGAGGTCGCCTACCTCCTGTGGCACGGCGATCTCCCGACGCCCGAGCAGCTCGCCGAGCAGACTGCCGTCGAACGCGCGCACCGGGCCCTGCCCGGCAACGTGCGCAACGCGATCCTCGAGCTCCCGACGACGTGCCACCCCATGGACGTCGTCCGCACCGCGATCTCGCAGCTCGGCGCGCACGACCCCGACGCCGAGGACTCCTCGCCCGAGGCCGAGCAGGCCAAGGCGGTCCGTCTGTGGGCCGTGCTGCCCGCCGCCGTCGCGCTCGACCAGCGCCGTCGTCGGGGCCAGCAGATCGTCGAGCCGCGCGACGACCTGTCCTACGCCGAGAACTTCCTGTGGATGACGTTCGGCGAGGAGCCCGAGCCCGCCGTCGTGCGGGCCTTCGAGGTGTCGATGGTCCTCTACGCCGAGCACTCGTTCAACGCATCCACGTTCACCGCGCGCGTCATCACGTCGACGTTGTCGGACCTGCACTCGGCGGTGACCGGCGCCGTCGGCGCGCTCAAGGGTCCGCTCCACGGCGGCGCGAACGAGGCCGTCATGGCGACGTTCGCCGAGATCGGGACCGCCGACCGCGCCGCGGCGTGGCTCGACGACGCCCTCGCGCACAAGCGCAAGATCATGGGCTTCGGGCACCGCGTCTACAAGCACGGCGACTCCCGGGTCCCGACCATGCGCGCGACCCTCGACGACCTCGTCGCGCACTACGGTCGCCAGGACCTCCTCGACCTCTACGTCGCGCTCGAGGCCGCGATGACCGAGCGCAAGAACATCCTCCCCAACCTCGACTACCCGGCAGGTCCCGCCTACCACCTCATGGGCTTCGACACCCCCATGTTCACGCCGCTGTTCGTCGCGTCCCGCGTGGTGGGCTGGACGGCGCACGTCATGGAGCAGCGCGCCGCCAACGCCCTCATCCGCCCGCTCAGCGACTACGTCGGCCCGCCGCAGCGCGACCTCCCCTGACGCCGGAAACCCTCCGCCGAACATGCGGTTGCCGCCCGGTCCGGGCACCTGACCGGCGGCAACCGCGTGCTCGCCGCACGAGGGGTCAGCCGACGAAGGACTCCAGCTCGGCGCGGTCGACGGCGTCGCGGTGGATGAGGGTCTTGACGTCGTCCATGCGGTCCCAGACGTTGACGGCCATGCCGGCCTCGACGCGGCCGTCCTTGACCCAGAACGCCACGAGCTCGCGGTCCGGGACGGAGCCGGAGACCACGACCTCGTCGTACGCGTCCGGGCCGGCGACGAAGCCGAGGTACTCCATGCCGACGTCGTACTGGTCGGAGAAGAAGTAGGGCAGCTCGGGGTAGGGGTCCGTCGCGCCGAGCATCGCGCGCGCGGCGTGCGGGCCCTGGTTGAGGGCCGTCGCCCAGTGCTCGACGCGCACCGCCCGCCCGTAGCGCGCGGACGGGACGCTCGCGATGTCGCCCGCGACGAAGACGTCGGGGTCGGTGGTCTGGAGCGTCGCGGAGGCGACGACGCCGCCCGTCGCGGAGTCGAGCGCCAGGCCCGCGTCGCGGGCGAGCGCGACGTTCGGGACCGCGCCGACGGCGACGAGCACGAGGTCGGCGTCGACGTGCGTCCCGTCGGCGAGGTCGACGCCCGTCGCGCGGCCGCCCGCGCCCGAGATGCCCGTGACCTGGGCGCGGCGGTGCAGGTGGACGCCGTGGTCGGTGTGGACCTGCCCGTACAGCTCGCCCATCTCCGGGCCGAGGACGCGCTCGAGCGGGTGGGTGCCGAGCCCGATCACCGTGACGTCCAGGCCGAGCGTGCGGGCGGACGCCGCGACCTCGAGCCCGATCCACCCGTCGCCGACGATCGCGAGCCGCCCCGCGCCGCCGTCGTGGGCGGTGCGCAGCGCGGCGGCGAGGGCGTCGCTGTCGTCGAGCGTGCGCAGCTCGTGGACGCCGTCCAGGTCGAGGCCGGGCAGCGGGATCCGCCGCGGCGCCGAGCCCGTGGCGAGCAGCAGCTTCTCGTACGGCAGGGTCCGGCCGTCGTCGAGGGACACGCTCCGGCCCGCGAGGTCGACGGCGGTCGCGTCGGTCTCGGTGAGCAGCTCGACGTCGTGCTCGGCGTACCAGTCCGCGGAGAGGGGGAACACCGACTCGCGTTCGGCCTCGCCGCGCAGGTAGTCCTTGGAGAGCGGCGGCCGCTCGTACGGGCGGTGCCGCTCGCGCGCGACGACGGTCAGCCCGCCGTCGTAGCCCTCGTCGCGCAGCGTCTCGACGGCCTTCGCCGCGGCGAGCCCTCCTCCGACGACGACGTGACGACCAGCGCTCATGACGACCTCCGCGGTTCGGGCGCCCGGGACGTGGGCGGACGGCCCCAGTCTCGCGCGAACCGGTGCGCGGTGCGAGGTGCGGCGGCAGGTGCCGGCACGTCCCTAGGCTCGGCGCGCGCCAGGTCGCGACGCCACGCCGCGGCGGCGTTCATGCGTTTCGCGTGACGACCCCTGGCGGAGTCCGCGGGCAGGCTGTCCGGGACAGCCCGTCGCGCACCGTGCGGCGGTACCCGCGCGGAGGAGGTGCCGTGAGCATCGTCGTCGGCGCGATCGTGACCGTCGCCGTCGTCGCCGTGGCCGTGGCGGCGATGCTGCTCGTCCGACGGCGGGCGCCGGCCGGGAGCCGGTTCAGCGACGGCGACCGGGCGTCCGGCGTCTTCGGGGTGGTCGCCACGGGCTTCTCCGTGCTCCTGGGATTCATCGTCTTCCTCGCGTTCGAGTCGTACGACGAGGCCAGGAGCGGTGCCGAGGCCGAGGCGCGGATCGTCGTGCAGCAGCTGGAGACCGCGCAGTTCTTCGCCCCCGACGACGCGGCGCGGCTGTCCGGAGAGCTCGTCTGCTACGCCCGGTACGTCGTCGCGGAGGAGTGGGGGCAGATGGCCGACGGCGAGCTCGGCGAGGCGGTGAACCCGTGGGGGGTCGCGCTCTACCAGACCGTGCGCGACGTCGTCCCCGCGTCGGACACCCAGCAGTCCGCCTACGACCGGTGGATGGACCAGACCGCCGCGCGCGAGGACGCCCGCCAGTCCCGCGTGCACGGCGCGGAGGGCCTGATCCCGCTGCCGCTGTGGCTCGTCCTCTTCGTCGTCTCCGCGACCGTCTTCGTCTTCCTGCTCTTCTTCGCCGACTCCGCGGAGCGGGCCGCGACGCAGGGCCTGCTCATGGGCAGCGTCACGCTCGTCATCACGCTCCTGCTGTGCCTGCTCGCCTTCTTCGACCACCCGCACGGGCACCAGGTCGGCAAGCTCCAGCCGACGGCGATGGAGCGCGCCCTCGAACTCCTGGTCGGGGAGGCGGAGGTCGCGGGGGTGGCGGTCGACCCGCCGTGCGACGCAGCCGGGGGGACATGACGAAGGCCCGGAATCATGAAGATTCCGGGCCTTCAGCCTGGTCGGGGTGACAGGATTTGAACCTGCGACCTCTTCGTCCCGAACGAAGCGCGCTACCAAGCTGCGCCACACCCCGGTTGCTCGTCCGCACGGTGGTCGACGAGGAGACCTCGTCTTCCGCGCGGGAAGCCTGCTCAGAATAGCCGACGAAGTGCCGTGCCACGAAACTCGATTCCCGTGACGCCCGCGACACCCGGCGGCGGCTCGCTCCGGACACCTGTGCGCGACGGGATCAGCGTGCCGTCAGCGTGAGCAGCGTCGCCTCGGGGCGGCACGCGAAGCGCACCTGCGCGTACGGCGAGGTGCCCGCTCCGGCGGAGACGTGGAGCCACGTCGAGTCCTCGCCGCCGGGTGCGTCGGGCCGCGCGCCAGGCCAGCCGTGCAGGCCCTTGGCCCGCCGGCGGTCGATGTCGCAGTTCGTCACGAGCGCGCCGAACCCGGGCACGCAGAGCTGCCCGCCGTGGGTGTGGCCCGCGAGGATCAGCTCCGCGGCGTCGTCGTGCATGGCGTCCAGCACACGCCGGTACGGCGCGTGCGTGACCCCGACGCGGAGCACCGGGCCGTCGCTCGACGACTCCGCCGAGCCCGGGCGAGGGGCGGCCGGCGCTGACGGAGCCGGGAAGACGTCCCGGTCGAGGTGGGGGTCGTCCACCCCGACGAGGTCGAGGCGGACGCCGCCGACCTCCAGGACGTCGCGACGGTTCGTGAGGTCCGCCCAGCCCGCGTCGCGCATCGCCGCGGCGAGCTCGCCCGCGGGCAGCAGACGCGCCTCGGACGCGAACGGCAGGCGCGCGTCCGGCAGGAGGTAGCGCGCGGGGTTCTTGGGGACGGGCGCGTAGTAGTCGTTCGACCCCATGACGAAGGCGCCGGGAGTCGAGAGCAGCGGCTCGAGCGCGTGCAGCAGCGGGTCGAGCGAGTCGACGTGCGCGAGGTTGTCGCCGGTGTCGACGACGAGGTCGGGCTCGAGCTCGGCGAGCGAGCGCACCCACTCGATCTTGCGCCGCTGGCTGGGGACCAGGTGGAGGTCCGAGACGTGGAGCACCCGCAGGTCGGGCGTGCCGGCGGGCAGCACGGGCACGGTCACCCGGCGGAGCGTGAAGAGCTTGGTCTCGACGTGCGCGTACGCGACGCCGGCGAGACCGACCGCTGCGAGCGCGCCGAGCCCGCGCACGGCCCGGCGTCGGCCGACGGCGCTCAGCCGTTCCCCCCGCCGCCGAGGTTGCCGAACCACTCGCCGAGGTCGACGTCGTCCCGGCCGGCCCCGTTCCCGCGGTCACCGCGGTCGCCACGTCCGCCACCGGCGTCGGCGTCCGGCTGGTCGCCACCCTGGTCGCCACCGCCGGGGCCGCCACCACCCTGGTCGCCGCCTCCGTCGCCACCCTCGGGGGTCGTCGGCGCCGTGGGGGGCGGTGCGGGGGCGTTGATCCGCTGCCAGTCCGGGTCGGCGAAGCCCGGGGCGGGCTGGCCGGCGAGGATCTGGTTCATGTAGTCGCGCCAGGTCGGGGCGGCCAGGCTCGAGCCGTACCAGTACGGGCGGGTCTTCCCGTTGATCGTGAAGCGCCCGTTCATCGGGACGTCGCTCTCGGCGTTGCCGATCCACACGGCGGTGACGACCTGCGGGGTGTACCCGATGAACCACGTGTGCGTGTTGTTGTTCGCCGTACCGGTCTTGCCGGCGGCCGGACGCCCGTCGGCGAGACCGTTGCCGCGCCCGGAGCCCTGGGTGAGCACCTGCTGCAGGGCGTAGGTCACCGTGTTCGCGACCGTCGGGTCGATGGCGTTGGGCTGGCAGTTCGCGGACGGCACCGGGAGCTCCTGGCCGTCGGAGTCGAGGACCTTGGTGATCGCGACGGGCGAGCAGTACGTGCCGCCGCTCGCGAAGGTCGCGTACGCCGCGGCCATCTGCAGCGGGGAGGAGTTCTGGGTGCCGAGGATCATCGACGCGTTGATGTTGATGTTGCCCTCGTCCTGGAGCATCGACGGCTGGAACCCGGCGGCCTTCGCGGTGGTCGCGATGCCGCACAGGTCGAGCTGGCTGGCCATCGTCGTGTACGCGGTGTTGACCGAGTTGAACGTCGCCTTGAGGACCGACATCGACCCGCTGCCGGGCCCGTCGGAGTTGGCGGGGGTCCACTTCTCGTTCCCGAGCCGCGTGCAGCTCGCGCGGAAGTCGCGGTTGATCGTCCACGTGCGCTTGTTGGCGCTCACCGTCTCGTAGAGCGAGTGCCCCTGGTTGAGCCACTCGGCGAGCACGAACGGCTTCCACGTCGAGCCGGGGGAGAACCCGTTGGACGACCCGTGGGCCTGGTCGACGCTGTAGTTGACCGCGGTCGTGTTCGGCGCGGGCTCCTGGGTGTTGTCGAACGCGCGGTTCTGCGCCATCGCGAGGATGTTCCCGGTCCCCGGCTCGACGGTGACGATCGCGTCCTCGACCTGGCTCGGGTCGTCCGCGGGCACCGCGGCCGACGCGTGCTGCTGCGCCGCCGCCTGCATGCCGGGGTCGAGCGTCGTGTAGATGTCCAGACCGCCGCGGTACAGGCGCGTCTGGCGCTCCTCCTTGGTCTCGCCGAACACCGGGTCGGACATGATGATCTTCGTGACGTAGTCGCAGAAGAACGCGGCGCCGTCCTGCGCCGCCTGGCAGCCCGCCTCGAGCGGCTGGACGGAGAGCGTCTCGGCGATCGGCCGGGCCCGGCCCGTGTCGTACTCCTCCCGGGTGATGTACCCCTGCTGGTACATCTGGTTGAGCACGATGTCGCGGCGGCTCTGGGCGTTCTCCGGCTCGGTGGTCGGGTCGTACGTCGACGGGGCCTTCGTGATCCCCGCGATCGTCGCGGCCTCGACGTAGTCGAGGTCGATCGCGCTCTTGTTGAAGTAGTGCCGCGCCGCCGTCTCCACGCCGTAGACCGAGCGTCCGAACTGCGCGATGTTGAGGTAGCCCTGGAGGATCTCCTCCTTGGTCATCTTCTTCTCGAGCGCGATGGCCAGCTTGGCCTCGCGCGCCTTGCGCCCGAGCGACTTCTCGTTGGCCTCGTAGAGCGCCATGGTGTCGTCCTCGCGGACGGCCTGCTCGATGAGCACGTTCTTCACGTACTGCTGCGTGAGCGTCGAGGCGCCCTGGGTGTCGCCGCCCGTGATGTTGTTGACGACCGCGCGCGGGAGACCCTCGACGTCGACCCCGCCGTGGTCCCAGAAGCGCTTGTCCTCGATCGCGATGACCGCGTTCTTCATGGGCTCCGAGACCTGGTCCAGCGGGACGACGATGCGGTTCTCGGTGTAGAACGTCGCGAGGCGCGTCGTGCCGTCCTTCGCGTAGATGCGCGACTGCTCCGACAGCGGGCCGGGCTCGAGGTCCGCCGGCAGCTCGTCGAAGACCTCGACCGCGGTGTCGGTCGCCGTGTTCGCACCGGCGGCCAGCGGGACGAGCAGCCCGGCGGCGAGGACGCCGCCGACGCCGGAGACCAGCACGAACGCCAGGAAGAGGGCGACGAGCTGGTACGCGTTGATCTGCCGGCCGCGAGGACGCACAGGGGAAGCCATGGTGACAACCCTACGGGAGCGTCCCTGGGAGGGCCCCGGGATCCCGGGGCTCGCGGGTGTGCGGGTTGTGTAAGCATCCCGCGGCGACGTCCTCGGCGGTGCCCGCGGGGGCCGACTACGCTCGCCCCATGGCAACCACGTGGGAGTACGCGACCATCCCCCTCATCATCCACAACACCAAGGCCGTCCTCGACCAGTGGGGCTCCGACGGCTGGGAGCTCGTCCAGGTCGTCACCGGCCCCGACGGCAACGGCCTCGTCGCCTACCTGAAGCGCCCGACCGGGGAGAAGTAGTGGCGGGCTTCCCCGCCGGGACGATCGCCGCGCGCCTGACGGAGCTCGGCCTCACCCTGCCCCCGGTGGCGGCGCCCGTCGCCGCCTACGTGCCCGCCGTGCGCTCGGGCCGGTACGTCCACACCTCGGGCCAGCTCCCGTTCGTGGACGGTGCGCTGCCCGCGACGGGCAAGGTCGGCGACGGCGAGGGGCTCGTCCCGCCCGCCGACGCCGCGGCCCTCGCCCGGCGGTGCGCGCTCAACGCGCTCGCGGCCGTGCACGACGTCGTCGGGAACCTCGACCAGGTCGCCCGCGTCGTGAAGGTGGTCGGGTTCGTCGCGAGCGACCCGTCGTTCACGGGCCAGCCCGGCGTGGTCAACGGTGCGAGCTCCCTGCTCGGGGAGGTCTTCGGCGAGGCGGGCGTCCACGCCCGCAGCGCCGTCGGCGTCGCGGTCCTGCCGCTCGACGCCCCGGTCGAGGTCGAGATCGTCGTGGAGCTCGCGGAGTAGCGCTCCGCCCGCACGGGAACGGGGTCGGCGGCCAGGTCCTCGCGGACCCGGTCGCCGACCCCGTTCTCGTCGGTGGCGGTCGGTCAGCGCGCGCGGCGCTCCAGGCGGTCCAGGTCGAGCAGGACGACGGCCCGGCCCTCGCGGCGCACCCAGCCACGCGTGGCGAAGTCGGCGAGCGCCTTGTTCACGGTCTCGCGCGACGCGCCGACGAGCTGCGCGAGCTCCTCCTGCGTGAGGTCGTGCGCGACGCGGACGCCCTCGTCCGTCTCCTCGCCGAAGCGGGTCGACAGGTCGAGCAGCGCCTTGGCGACGCGGCCGGGGACGTCCGAGAAGACGAGGTCGGCCAGGGTCTCGTTGGTGCGGCGCAGGCGACGAGCGAGGGCGTTGAGCAGGTGCTTGGCGACGCTCGGGTGCTTCTCGATCCACTCGACGAGCTGGTCGTGCCCGAGCTCGTAGATGACGGAGTCGGCGACGGAGCTCGCGGTGGCGGTGCGGGGGCCCGGGTCGAACAGGGAGAGCTCCCCGAACATCTCGCCGGGGCCGAGGATCGACAGGAGGTTCTCGCGGCCGTCGTTGGAGCGGCGCCCCAGCTTGATCTTGCCGCTCGCGATCACGTAGAGGCGGTCGCCCGGCTCGCCCTCGCGGAACAGCACGTCTCCGCGCGAGAGCTCGATCTGCTGCATCGACTCGAAGAGGGTGCGCGTCTCGTCCGCGTCCATCGTCGCGAACAGGGGGGCGGAGAGCACAACGTCGTCGTCCACGCGGGGTGTCCTATCGTCTCGTCCTCGGAAATGTTCCAGGACAAGTCTGCCCTACGGCCGCAACTCGGGTGTCGGGGGCGGCCGCTACCGTGGGTCCGTGACCACCACCGAGCCGGCCCGCGCGCGGGCGCCGAAGCCCGAGTCGCACCTCGCCCTCGTCCGGCGGGCGCGCCGGACCAACCGCGAGCTCGCGGTCACCTATCCGGACGCGCACTGCGAGCTGGACTTCACGACGCCGCTCGAGCTGCTCGTCGCCACGGTCCTGTCGGCGCAGACGACGGACAAGCGCGTGAACCTCACGACCCCGGCGCTGTTCGCGCGGTACCCGGACGCCGCCGCGTACGCCGGCGCGGACCGGGAGGAGCTCGAGGAGCTGCTGCGCCCCACCGGGTTCTTCCGAGCGAAGGCGCAGTCCGTCATCGGCATCGGCCAGGCGCTCGTCGAGCGGTACGACGGCGAGGTGCCCGGTCGCCTGGCGGACCTCGTGACCCTGCCGGGCGTGGGCCGCAAGACGGCGAACGTCGTCCTGGGCAACGCGTTCGGCGTGCCGGGGCTGACGGTCGACACCCACTTCGGACGGCTCGTGCGCCGCCTCGGCTGGACGACCGAGGAGGACCCGGTCAAGGTCGAGCAGGTCGTCGGCGGGCTCGTCGAGAAGTCGGAGTGGACGATGCTCTCGCACCGGCTGATCTTCCACGGCCGCCGGGTGTGCTTCGCGCGGAAGCCCGCGTGCGGCGCGTGCACGATCGCGCGGTGGTGCCCGTCCTTCGGCGTCGGCGAGGTCGACCCGGTCAAGGCGGCGAAGCTCGTCAAGACGAGCTGAGCCCCGGGGCTACGCCGCGCGCGGGAGCCAGTCCAGCAGGAGGTCCGTCACGACGTCGGGCGCCTCCTCGGGGAGGAAGTGGCCGGCCCCGTCCACGACCTCGAAGCGGAAGTCGCGGGCGAGCGCGGCGCCGTCGGCGTCCGCGAGCTCGCGGCGCACGAGGCCGTCCTTCTCGGCGTGGACCTGCAGCGCGGGGACGTCGACCGGACGGCGGAGCGCGGCGAGGAACCGACGGCCGTCGGGGCGAGGGGTGGAGCGCACGGCCCAGCGGAGGGACTCCATGGCGGTGTGCGCCGCGAACGGGATGCGCATGACGGTGCGGTACGTGTCGACGACGTCCGGCTCGAACGGCGTCGCGGCCCCGGCCGCGAGCACCTCGGCCACGAGGTCGCCGCGGACGAGCGCCCGCTCGGGCAGCGTGGGCACCTGGTAGAACGCGAGCTGCCGCAGCGCGGCGGGCGTGAGCAGGCGGCGGGCGGACGTGTGCAGCCGCGCGGGGTGCGGCGCGGAGAACGCGGCGACCCCGGCCGTGACGGCGGGCTGGAGCGCGGCCATCGCCCAGGCGAGGCTGCCGCCCGTGCCGTGGCCCACGACGACGGCGCGCCCGGAGCCGAGCGAGCGCACGACCCCGGCGATGTCGCGCGTGCGGGTCGGCGCGTCGTAGCCGATCGGCGGCTTGTCGGAGGCGCCGACGCCCCGGATGTCCATCGCGGCGACGCGGTAGCCCGCGGCGGCGAGCGGCTCGATCTGGTGGCGCCAGGCCCACCAGAACTGCGGGAAGGAGTGCAGCAGGACGACCAGCGGCGGGCCGGGGTCGCGCACGCCGCGGTCCTCGGGGCCCGCGAGCGCGACGTGGAACCGCGCGCCGTTGGCCGGGACGAACTCGTGCCGCCACGGTCCGTCGGGCAGGGCGGACGTGAAGTCGGAGGGGTCGGGCGTCACCCGGACGAACCTACCGGGGTCCCGGGTCCGCTGTCGGCCGACGACCCGGCCGCGGCCGTCCCGGCGTCGTCGGCGCCCTCGGCGGGACGGCGGTCCTTCGGCGGGTCGAACCGGTACCCGACGTTGCGCACCGTCCCGATGAGCTGCTCGTGCTCGGGGCCGAGCTTGGCGCGCAGGCGTCGGACGTGGACGTCGACGGTCCGCGTGCCGCCGTAGTAGTCGTAGCCCCAGACCTCTTGGAGCAGCTGGGCGCGCGTGAACACGCGGCCCGGGTGCTGCACGAGGTACTTGAGGAGCTCGAACTCCTTGTACGTGAGGTCGATGGGGCGGCCGCGCAGCCGTGCGGTGTAGCCGCTCGCGTCGATCGCGAGCTCGCCGGCCGCGATCTCCTGCGGGCCGTCCTCGGCCGGGCCGCGTGCGGACCGTTCGATGACGAGGCGCAGGCGTGCCTCCACCTCCGCCGGCCCGGCCGCCTCGAGGAGGAGGTCGTCCGCGCCCCACTCCGCCGTGACGACGGTCAGCCCGCCCTCGGTGAGGACGAGCACGAGCGGGACGGTGAGCCCGGTGGCGTGCAGGAGGCGGCACGTGGTGCGCGCCGCGACGAGGTCGCGGCGCGCGTCGAGCAGCACGACGTCGGAGTCCGGGGCGTCGACCAGCGCCGACGGCTCCATGGGCAGGACCCGGATGCGGTGCGAGAGCAGGCCGAGCGCGGGCAGGACCTCGACGGAACCGCCTGTCGCGGGGGTGAGGATGAGCAGGTCCGCCATCCGACACCTCCTTCCGGGTCGCGGGGCGCGGGCGGCGCCCCCGGGCGTCGACGCGTGGCGACCGGGCCGGGACGTACCTCTGCGGGGCTCGCCACGTCATCGGCCACGTTCTCGGTCCGTGGATGGTTACCGTATCGCGTGCCGGGCGCGGAGACGGCGAACGTCTCACGGGCGCGCGTGCCGGGGCCGGTAGGCGGTCCGGCGGGAGACTCTGCGACACTCTGAGGCGTGCTGCACGACCCGACGCCCTCCCGCGACCCCCGAACGGGGCGCTGACCGCGTGGACCTCTCGACCCGGGCCGTCGTCACGGCGTGCCTCGCCGCAGGCATCGCCGTGGCCGCGTTCTTCGGCCCGCTCCCGCTCGCCGCGGCGTCGGGGGCGCTGGCCCTGATCGTCGCGATCGGGTGGCCGCGCCTGCTCGACATCCCCGTCCACGGCGGGACGCGCGTCGTCATCGCGATCGCCGGGCTCGGCGCCGTGGGCGCGACCTACGCGACGCACGGCGAGCCGGCGCTGCGGCACCTGCCCGTGGTGCTCGCGCTCGCCGTGGTGCTCGCGTTCGTCGCCGAGCTCCTGCGGCGCGACGGGCGACCGCGCCTGGTCGAGTCGCTCATCGGGACCGTGAGCGGGATCGTCGTCGCGACGTCGTGCGCGGGCTGGATCGCGACGGGCCGCACGGACGCGGGCGAGTCCCTGGTCGTGACGTGCGCGGTGGCGCTGGCCGTCGCGTCGGCGGTCTCCGCGCTTCCGCTGGGCGGGTGGACCAACGCGGCGCTCACGCTCGGTCTCGCGATCGCCGCGGGCGGGGCCGTCGGGTACGTCATGCCCGACCTCGACCTGCTGAGCGGCGTCTGGTCCGGCGTCGTCGCGGGCCTGCTCGTCGCATCGCTCCACGCGCTCTTCGACCAGCTCCCGGAGCTGCGGGGCCGCCTCGGTGCGTTCTCCGCGACGGCGCTCCCGGTCGCGGTCGGCGGGACGCTGATCTTCGTCGTCGGCCGGGTGATCGTGGGATGACGCCGTCGGTGCTCCCCGGTGTCCTCCTCGGGGCGACGCTGCTCGCGACGCTCGCGCTCGGCGTGTGGTGGCAGCGGCGTCAGGGGGTCGTGCGGGCGGCGCGCACGACGTCGGCCCGAGCCTCTGCGGACCACGGCGCCGCGCCCTTCGACTGGCCCGCCCACGGTGTCGTGCTGGGCGCCCGCGGCACGTTCGTCCAGTTCTCGGCGGAGCTGTGCGCGCCGTGCCGGGCGACCGCGCGCGTCCTGGGCGAGGTGAGCGCGGCGCACGACGACGTGACGCATCGTGAGATGGACGTCGACGACCACCTCGACCTGGTGCGAGCATTCGGCATACTGCGCACGCCGACCGTCCTCGTGCTCGACGCGGAGGGTCGGGAGGTCGCCCGCGCGAGCGGGGGGATGAACCGCGCCCAGGCGCTCGGGGCGCTCGCCGTCGCGGACGCGGGAGCGGCCTCCGCGACCGCGCACGACGCCTGACCCACGCCGTCCCCGACGGCCGGACCGGAGGAGACCGCATGAGCGACCAGGCTGGCCGAGGCGACGCCACGACGGAGCGCGGGCCCGCGCCCGCCGGCATCGACCCGCGCGGCCCGCGCGCGGGGGCCGGCATCACGGCGCTGCTGCTCGCCGTCGTGATCCTCCTGTGGACGTCGCCCGCGGCGCTCGTGCTGCTCGCGGTCGTCGCGGCGAGCTTCCTGCTCGGGGCCCTGCGGGGTGCGCAGGGCACGTGGCAGGCCTGGGTCTACCGGGTGGCCATCCTTCCGCGCATCGGTCCGACGGCGGAGCGCGAGGACCCGAGACCGCCGCGGTTCGCGCAGGTGGTCGGCCTCGTCATCACCGGGGCCGGGGTCGTGCTGGGCCTGCTGGGCGTCGAGGCGGCCGTCCCGGCCGCGGCGGCGCTCGCGCTCGTGGCCGCCGTCCTCAACGCGGCGTTCGGCCTGTGCCTGGGCTGCGAGCTGTACCTGCTGCTGCGGCGGGTCGCGCCGGCGCGCTCCTGACCCGGACGGCGGGCGACCGCGTCAGTAGACGAGGGCCTGCGCGCCCTCGCGCAGCGCCTCCTCGACGAACACCGCCGCGCCCGCGATCCGCACGCCGGGGAGCACGTCGTCGGCCGTGATGCCGCGGCGCGCGGCGCACTGCGTGCACACGGTGAGGGTGCCGGCGGCGAGCACGGCGTCGAGCAGGTCGGGCAGCGGGGCCGCGTGCTCCAGCTCGAGCTCGGCCGCCCGCCCGGGCAGACCGAACCACGCGGCCTCGCCCGTGAGCCACACGCTCACCTCGACGCCCGCGGCGACCGCTGCGGCGGCGACGGTGAACGCCTGGTTGGCGGCCTCGGGCCGGTCGAGCCCGGACGTGGCCTTGACGACGAGCGAGCGCTGGCGGAGGGCCGCGCGGGGCGGCACGGTGTCGGTCACGCGGCCGAGCGTAGCCCCCTCCCGTCGGCGTCTCCCGGGTCGCACCACGGCGCCCTCGCCCGGCCGGTAGGATCGGGCGCATGAGTCCGCACACTCTCGAGCTGATCTTCCTCGGCCTGCTCATCGCGGCGACGGTCACCATCACGTGGTTCGCGGGGTACGTCGTCTACAAGCTCTACCGGGGCCAGCGCTGACGCTGCCGCGCGGGGCGAGCCCCGGCGCGGGCACGTCGCCCCGCCCGACTCCGAGAGGTGGTCGCTGATGCCGTTCGAGTTCCCCGAGGGGCTCGCGCCCGAGGTCTACCCGCTCGCCTGGCTCGTCGGGAGCTGGCGCGGCGAGGGGGTGGTCAAGTACCCGGGCATCGAGGAGACCCCGTTCGTCCACGACGTCGTGTTCGACCACGACGGCGGCCCGTACCTGCGCTACGAGTCGACGCTGCGCGTCCTCGAGGCCGAGGTCCCGGAGACCGTCCCCGACGAGGGGGCGTGGCCCGAGCGTGACGCCGCGACGCTGGACGTCGCGGCGGCCGACGCGCCCGTGTGGTCCACCGAGACGGGCTACTGGCGCGTGTCCACCGACCGCCCCGACGGGCTCGAGGACGACCGGCACCCGCTCGAGGTGCTGGTCGCCGACCCCGCGGGTCGCGTGTCCGTGTACCTCGGCGCGGTCGGCAACGGCCGTGTGGACCTGGCGAGCGACCTCATCGCGCGCACGTCCACGGCGTCGGAGGTCACGGCCTCGAAGCGGCTGTACGGGTTCGTCGAGGGCCAGCTCCTGTGGGTCTGGGAATTGGCGGCCTTCGGTGAGCCGTTGCAGTCGTACGCGTCCGCGAAGCTGACCCGGCGCCCGTCGGCCTGACCGCCCGGCCCTCGGGCGAGCACGCCAGCAGGCCCGGACGCGCCGACCAAGGAGGACCACCCGTGACCACCGGCTACACCAGCCCGCTCCTGTCCCGCCACGGTGCGGTGCCCGCGACCGGCCCCGACGAGGGCGTCGCGTGGCACTACGGCGACCCGACGGGGGAGCAGCGTGCCCTGCGCACGGGCGGCGCCGTCGTCGACCAGTCGCACCTGGGCGTCGTCACCGTCACGGGCCCGGACCGCCTGAGCTGGCTGCACTCCATCACGTCGCAGGACCTCACGGCGCTCGCCCCGCGGACCTCCACCGAGCTGCTCGTGCTCTCGCCGCAGGGCCACGTCGAGCACGCCGCGTCCGTCGTCGACGACGGCGAGACGACGTGGCTCGTCACCGAGCGCTCGCACGCCGCGGACCTCGCCGCGTGGCTCGACCGCATGAAGTTCATGCTCCGCGTCGAGATCGCCGACGCGACCGACGACTGGGCGGCGCTCGGCGAGCCCGTCGACGCCGAGGGCGCGGAGGGCGAGCCGGTCACGTGGCGCGACCCGTGGCCGCGCGTCATCGGCGGCGGCACGCGCTACGGCCCGCCCGCGGACGAGCACCCGGGGCGGGAGCGGCCGTGGCGGCTCGTGCTGGTGCCGCGGACGGAGCTGGCCGACGCCGTCGCGGCGCGCGAGGCGGCGGGCTGGCGGCTCGTGGGTACGTGGGCGAGCGAGGCCGCGCGCGTCGAGGCGTGGCGGCCGCGGCTCGCGACCGAGGTCGACCACCGGTCCATCCCGCACGAGACCGACTGGCTGCGCACCTCCGTCCACATGCACAAGGGCTGCTACCGGGGCCAGGAGACGATCGCGCGCGTGCACAACCTCGGGCGCCCCCCGCGCCGGGTCGTGATGCTGCACCTCGACGGCTCGGGGCACCTGCTGCCCGTGCCGGGCGCCGACGTCACGCTCGACGGGCGGTCCGTCGGCGCCGTGACGTCGGTCGCGCGCCACCACGAGCTCGGCCCGATCGCGCTCGCCGTCCTCAAGCGCAGCGTGCCCGAGGACGCCGAGCTCCTCGTCGACTGCGACGGCGGCGCGATCTCCGCGGCGCAGGAGGTCGTGGTGCCGGGCGAGGGCGTCTCGGTCGACCGCCCCGCCCCGCGCGGCCCCGTCGGCCGGGGGATCACGCCCCGCGGCGAGGGCGCGCCGACGAGCATGCTGTGACCGCGGGGCCGGCGTCGGGCCCCGGTGCGGTCGACGTCGCCCGCACCGCGTGGCGCCGGCTCCTCCTCCGGGCCCGGATCCGCCAGGGCGCCTCGCGCGTCCGCGTGGCGCTGTGGCCCATCCTCCAGGCGTCGGCCGCCGCCGGTCTCGCGTTCGGCATCGCTCGGTACGGGCTGGGCCACACGGCTCCCTTCTTCGCGCCGGTCTCCGCGTGGATCTGCCTCGGGTTCAGCCAGGACCGCCAGCTCCGCCGCGTCCTCGAGCTCGCGGTCGGGGTCGCGATCGGGGTCGGCCTCGGCGACCTCGTGGTCCACGCGATCGGGTCCGGGTGGTGGCAGGTCGCCGTAGTGCTCGCCGTCTCCGCGCTCGCGGCCCGCTTCATCGACCGCGGCGCGATGCTCACGACGCAGGCCGGGGTGCAGGCGATCGTCATCGTCGGGCTCCCGGCCGCGCAGGCGGGCGGCCCGCTCGGACGGTGGACGGACGCGCTCGTGGGCGGCGCCGTCGCGCTCGCGGTCGCCGCCCTCACCCCGGGCGACCCGCGCCGGCGTCCCCGGCTGCTGGGTGCCGAGGCGACGACGGAGCTCGCCGCCGTCCTCGACGTCCTCGCGCGCGGGCTGCGCGGGCGCGACCGCGCCGACCTCGAGGCGGCGCTCGTCAAGGGCCGCGCGTCCGAGGGCGCGCTCGAGGACTGGCAGTCGTCGGCGTCGTCGGCGCGCGAGCTCGCGCGCGTGAGCGCGGCCGGCCTGCGGCACCGGGACGAGCTCGGCGGGCTCGAGCGCCAGGCGGTCCTCGTGGACCGGGCGATGCGCAGCGTGCGCGTCCTGGCGCGGCGCGCGATGCCGGTCGCGGGCGGGCCGGACGAGCGTGCTCTCGACGACGTCGCGGACCTCGTCGCCCGGTTCGGCGCCGGGGTGCACGTGCTCGCCGAGGCGGTCGGCGCCGGTCGTGACCCGGCCGTGGCGCGCGAGGTCCTCCTCGAGGTCGCGCACAGCGCCGACCCGCACGCGCTCGGCGACGGCGACTGGCAGGTGCAGTCCCTCGTCATGCTCGTGCGGTCGCCCATCGTCGACCTCCTGGAGGCGGCCGGGGCGACGCCGCAGCAGGCGCGCGACGCCCTCCCCGAGCTCTGAGCGGGCGAACCCGGCCCCCTCGGGCGAACGGGACGTTCTTCACCCTGCACAGCGGCGCCCCGGGCCGGTACCGTCGGGGCATGGAGGTCCCCGTCAGCGCCCTGCGCGCCGAGCTCAAGTCGTGGATCGAGCGGGCCAGGGAGGGCGAGGAGGTCGTCATCACCGAGCGCGGCGTCCCCGTCGCCCGGCTGACGGGCGTCGCGACGGCGGACCTGGTCACCGAGCTCGTGCGCGACGGCGTGCTGGTCCCGCCGGCGGGCGAGCGCCCGGTCCACGCGGTCCCCGCGGACGCCGGCACGCGGACGGAGGGCGCGGACGGGGTGCGACCGTCCGACGGCGCCCGTGGCGGTCGCGGGGGCGGCGTCGCCGCGCTCGTGCGCCGGATCCGGCGCTGAGGCCCCGATGGCCCTGGTCTACTTCGACGCGAGCGCCCTCGTGAAGCTCTGCGTCCCCGAGGCGGGCTCCGCGCTGGCGAGCCGCCTGTGGAACCGGGCGGACGTCGTCGTGACGAGCCGCCTCGCCGACGTCGAGGTGCGGGCGGCCCTCGCCGCGGGCGCCCGCGGCGGCGTGCTCGACGGCCCGGGCCACGCGCGCGCCCTCGGCGCGTGGGACGAGCTGTACCCCGCGCTGCACGTGGTCGAGGTCTCCGGCGAGGTCGCCGACCGCGCGTCGGCGCTCGTCGCGGCCGGTGCGCTGCGCAGCAACGACGCGGTGCACGTGGCGAGCGCTCTCGCCGTCGCGCACGACGACACGATCGTGGCGGCCTGGGACCCGCACGTGGTGACCGCCGCGCGGTCGGTCGGGCTGCGGGTGGTGCCGTGGCCGCTCGCCAGACCGTAGGCTCGTGCCCGTGGGAATCATCGGGTCGCTCCAGTGGATCGTCTTCTTCGTGCTCATGCTCGTCGTGTTCGTGACGGAGCTCGTCGCGCTCGTCGACGCGATCCGACGTCCCGCGAGCGCGTTCACGGCCGAGGGCAAGCTGACCAAGCCGATCTGGCTCGCGATCCTCGGCGTCGCGGCAGCCCTCGGATTCGTCTCGCTGCCGCCGATGAGCGTCGGGGGCTTCTTCGGGGTCATCGGCGTGGTCGCGGCGATCGTCTACCTCGTGGACGTGCGTCCCCGGCTCCTGCCGTACGGCAACGGCCGCGGCAACGGGTCGTCCGGCCGCCCCGGCGGCTGGTGACGCGCCGGTGACCGGGCACGTCCGGGGCGGGATCGAGCGCGCCGCCGTCCCGCTCGCCGAGGTCGTCCGGGGTGACCTCGTGGAGTCGGTCCACGCCGGGCACCTCGTCCTGCTGGGCGATGACCGCGGGCCGGTCCTGGAGCGTGGCGACGCCGACGCCGTGATCTGGCCGCGGTCGAGCGTCAAGCCGTTCCAGGCCGTCGCGATGCTGCGGCACGGGCTCGTCCTCCCGCCGCGTCTCCTCGCGCTCGCCGCGGCGAGCCACAACGGGGAGCCGGAGCACCTCGCCGGGGTCCGGGAGATCCTCGAGGGCGTCGGGCTCGACGAGTCGGCGCTGCAGAACACGCCCGACATGCCGCTCCACCCGCCCGCCGCGTTCGCGTGGCAGCGCGAGGGCCACGGGCCGTCGTCGATCACGCAGAACTGCTCCGGCAAGCACGCGGCGATGCTCGCGACGTGCGTCGCCGCCGGCTGGGACACCGCCACCTACCTGGACGTCGACCACCCGCTGCAGGTCGCGGTCCGTGAGACCGTCGCCCAGGCGACCAGCGTGCCGGTCGAGCACGTGACCGTCGACGGGTGCGGGGCGCCGCTCTTCTCCACGACCGTGCGCGGCCTCGCGCGCGCGTTCGGGCGGCTCGCGGCCGCCCCGGAGCGCGACCCGCGCTCGCCGGAGGCGCACGTCGCCCGCGCGATGGCGGCGTTCCCGGAGATGGTCGGCGGGACGGGCCGGGACGCGACGCTCGCGATGCGCGCGGTGCCGGGCCTGGTCGCCAAGGACGGCGCGGACGGCGTCTACGGTGCCGGACTGCCCGACGGCAGCGCGCTCGCCTTCAAGGTGCTCGACGGCGGCTCCCGCCCGCGGCCCGCGGTGCTCGCCGCCGCGCTCCGGCGCCTCGGCGCGCTCGGCGTGGCAGGGGCCGACGACGCGGCGCTGACCGCGCTCGGCGACGTGCCCGTGCTCGGCGCGGGTCGCCCGGTGGGGTCGGTGCGCGCGGTGCTCGACACGGAGCGACACGCGTGAGGGCCGTCCTGCAGCGCGTCTCGCGCGCGAGCGTGAGCGTGGTGTCCGAGGACGGCACGACGGAGGTCGTGGGAGCGATCGACCGTCCGGGCGTGCTCGCGCTCGTCGGCGTGACCCACGACGACGGCGACACGCAGGTCGAGACGATCGCGCGCAAGATCGCAGAGCTCCGGATCCTCGCGGGGGAGCGCTCGGTGCAGGACGAGGGCGCTCCCGTGCTGGTCGTCAGCCAGTTCACGCTCTACGCCGACACGAAGAAGGGCCGCCGACCCTCGTGGAACGGCGCGGCGCCCGGTCCCGTCGCGGAGCCCTTGGTCGAGGCGGTCGTGGCGCGGCTGCGCGAGCGCGGGATCGAGGTCGCGACCGGGCGGTTCGGGGCGCACATGGCCGTGGAGCTCGTCAACGACGGCCCGGTCACGCTGATCCTCGAGGCCTGATGCACCTCCCGCAGAGCGTCGCGTGAGACAGAGCCGTGGTTGTTCGAGGTAGAGCCGTGGTTACCGTGTCGACGGCGTGTGGTCGGGTTGGGTGGTCGGGGTGGGTGGTGGTGCCGCGTCTACCATCCGCCGCTCGTTCCTCGCGGCTCCCGCCAGGCCCGCCACGACGCGGCACCACCACCCACCCCGCCCGGCGTCGTCTCGCCCTGGTCGGCGCTCACCTCGGGCGACTGCACGCGGTGTCGGTTCACCGAGCATGTTCCCACTGCCGCATTCGGTCGCCGCGTGGGACGGTCGCACCAGCTCCGCGCCGCGGACCCGACTTGCGGGCTTGAGGCCCGAGCCCGCGCCGCGGGCCCGACCCCGCGGGCTTGAGGCCCGAGCGTGCGCCGTGGACCCGACCCCGCGGGCTTGAGGCCCGAGCGTGCGCCGTGGACCCGACCCCGCGGGCTTGAGACGCGAGCGCGCGCCGCTGAGGTCAGCGGAGCCAGCCGCGGCGCTTGATGTAGGCGAGCGGGATGACGGCTGCCACGAGGGTGAGCAGGACCGTGAGCGTGAAGCCGTACGGGCGGTCGAGCTCGGGCATGTGCGTGAAGTTCATGCCGTAGAACGACGCGATGAGCGTCGGCGGCAGGAAGACGGCCGTGATGATCGTGAAGACCTTGACGATCTGGGCCTGCTTGACGTCGAGCGAGGTCATGATCGCCTGCTGCAGGTACCGCACCTTGTCGTGCTCGAAGCTCGCGTGCTGCTTCACCCCGTCGACGTCCGCGACCAGGGTCTCGACCAGTCCCGCGAGCACGGGGTCCGAGTCGGCGATCTCGCTGCGCAGGTGCCGCGCGGCGCGGGCGAGCGAGAGCTGGGACTCCTGGGCGCGCGAGACGATCTCCTCCGCGCGGTTCATGCGGGTGATGGTGTCCTGCATGTCGCTCACCCCGATCTCCCGGCCGCGGGAGTCGACGCCGCGCGTCGCCTCGTCGATCTCGTCGGACATGTCCTCGAGGAGGTCGCTCGCGTACGACACGACCCGGTCGGCCGCCTCGTTGAGCGCGTACAGCAGCGAGTACGCGACGCCGTAGGAGGAGGCGATGAGCCACGGGGTGCGCCGCATGCGTGCGATCGCCTTGTCGAAGACGCCGTAGTGGCGCTGCGGCTGGGCGGTCACGACGACGTCGGGGGAGAGGGCGAGCACGATCCGCTCGTAGACGACCCGGTCGCCGTCGCGCCGCGTGGCGGTCACGGGGAGGTAGACGTGGGCGTCCGTCTCCCAGACCCGACCCCCGGCGGCGGCGAAGTCGACGCCGTGCTCGGCAGCGCGGGCCGTCGCGTCGGGGTCGCCCACGCCGACCTGGACCCAGCGGGAGCGCAGGACGCGGGGGTCGAACCGGGGGGCGCCGGTGCCGTGCGCGCGGGCGTGCAGGTCCAGCCCGCCGCGCGCGGGCGCGGGGAGGGCGCGGTCGACGCGCGCCGCGGCGGCGAGGCTCGTGGGCTCGGGCAGCGTCGTCGTCATCAGACACCCCCGGCGGTGACGTGGGCGAGCAGCAGCGCGACGCAGATGAACACGTACAGGCCGACGGTGAAGGAGATCGACTGGCGTTCCAGGTTCGGTCGGCGGGCGCGGCGTCGGTCGTCGCGCGCGTCCCGCAGGGGGAGGCGTGCGGGGCGGGTCCGGGTCTCGGTGGCTGGCGAGCGCTGGGTCATGGTGGTCGTCCTTCTCGGCGGGCCGACGACCACGGGCGAGCGCCACCGGGTGGGTGGCGCGTGCGGGTGGGTCGGCGGGTGCGTCAGCGGGTGGTCCTGCGGCGCGCACGACGGCGCGCGCGGTGCGCACTGGCGACCTCCCCGCGCGGGGGCGACGGCCGGTCGAGGGAGTCCTCGAGGGTGCTCGCGGACTCAGGCGACGGGCTGCGGGCCACGGAGGGTGAGCGCGCAGTGCGCGGTTCTATGACTGCTGCCGTCCGGCATGGGGCTCACCTCGCTCTCGTGGCGGCGGCGCCGTGGGCGCCGCACCCGGGTCGGGGCGCACGAGAACCGTGGCCGCGACGGGGATCGAGGCCAGGCTAGCCCTCCCACCCAGGAGGGGCAAGCGCCGTCGGCCCAGGTGGCGGTCGTGTGACGACCGGGAAACGATGTGGTGATCCCTTGTTTACGGAGGGTTGTTAACATTTCATCCGGTCGACGGGCGAAGAAGCCCCCGGACGGAGGGTCCCGACATGTCAGAACAGCACGACTACCTGGTTCCCGAGCCGCACCGTCGCGCGGACACGCGGTCCGCGCGACGGCTCGAGCGGCTCTCCTCCCGCGCGCAGGAGATCGACCGCGCGCTCGCCGCCGTGAGCGAGGGCAAGGGCGGCCTCGTCTGGACGGCGGAGCGCGGCATGGGGGCGAGCGCGACGCTCGAGCTCGTGTGCGAGGCCGTCGCGACGTCCACCTTCGCGCGCCCGACGCTCACCCTGCGGTGTCGCCCGCCCGCGGGTGCTCCCGCGCCGGGCTCCGCGGTCGTGTCGCTGGTGTCGCAGGTGTCGCAGCTCGCAGGCGGCGTCGTCCCCGAGCGCCTCACGCGCGTCCTCGAGCCCGTCGACCCCGGCTTCGGGTACCTCCCCGAGGTCGCGGCGGTCGCGCTCGCCGAGCTCCTCCTGGAGTCGTTCGACGGCGCGACGGTCGTCCTCGTGGCCGACGACCTGCACCTCCAGGACGAGCTCAGCAGGGCGGTCCTCGCGAGCCTCGTCGCGCAGCGGCACGCGCCGGTCGTGCTCCTCGGGACGGCGACCGCGGGCGAGCTCGACCCGTCCTCGGGGCCGTTCGAGCTCCGCGCCGTCCCGCCCCTCGCGGCGGCAGACGCCCTGCACCTGCTGCTCGTCGAGCGTCGGCTCGCCGTCGCGCCGCACGTCGCGGCGCGCCTCGCGGGGCTCCTCGGCGGCAACGCCGCGGCGCTCACGCAGACGGCGGCGCTGCTCACGCCCGAGCAGCTCTCCGGGGGGTCGATCCTCCCGGACCCGTTGCCGGCCGTCCCCGCCGTGCGCTCCCTCTTCGCCGACCGTCTCGCCGCCCTCAGCGAGGGCGAGCGGCACGCGCTCCTCGTCGCGGCCGTGGCCGTCGTCGACCGGACCGAGCTGCTGCTGTCGGCGACCGGCCTCGCGATGGACGAGGTGCTCGACGGTCCGCTCGCCGAGCACCTCGCGCTCGTGGGTGGCCGCTTCGCGTTCGTCGACCCGCGCCTGCGGTCCCTGGTCCACGCGGACGCGCGGCTCGCCGAGCGCACGACGGCGCACGTCGCGCTCGCCGAGGCGCACCGCCGCGCCGGTGAGGACGACGTCTCGGTGTGGCACTCGGCGCTCGCGACGCTCGTCGGCGACCCGGCGCTCGTCCCGGGGCTGCTGCGGATCGCGCGGCGGCACCTGGACCGCGGGGACGTCGTCTGGGCGCACGAGGTCGCCCGGGAGGCGGCGAGCCAGGCCGCGACCGAGCACCGCGCCGAGGCGTTCGCGATCGCGGGTGTCGCCGCGCTGCGGTCGGGCCACGTGCAGGACGCGGCGGACTGGTTGCGCAAGGCGTCGCGCAGCGGCGACGACGCGCTGCGGGCGCGGACGCTCGGGCCGCTCGTCGCCGCGCTGACGCTCGCCGAGGGCCAGGTCCCCGACGACGTGCTCTCGCCCTACCTGCGCGGCGGGCAGCCCGACGACCTGGCGCCGGACGCGGTGGCGGGGGTCGTGTCGGGCGTGCTCAACGCGGCGCGGCTGCACGCGGAGCGGGGCGACGGCGTGAGCACGTCACAGCTCCTCGACACGGCGACGTTCCTCGCGTCCTGGTGCGACGACGACGAGACGGCGGCGGGGCTCGCGCTCGCACGGTCCTGGGCGGCGGTGTTCGGCGTGGGCGAGCGCGGCGTGGTCCCCGACGTCGACCTCGGGCCCGACCACGAGGCGTCGCTGCAGGTGAGCCGTGCGCTCGCCCTCGCCGCCGACGACCGGCTCGACGACGCGGCGCAGACGCTCGCGAGCGTCGTCGCGTCCCTCGCCCCGGTCCGCGACGGCGGCCGGTGGTTCGACGGCCCGGACGCCGCCCTCACACCGCTCGCGGAGGCGCACGTCCGGCTGGCGCAGTCGCTCGTGCACCTGTGGCGTGGCACCCTGACCCGGGCCGCGGACGAGCTCGCGGAGGCAGCGTTCCGGCTCCCGCTCGGGCTGCCGTTCGCCGGGCTCGGCGTGGCGGCGGCCCGTCGTCTCGACATGATGACCCGGGGCGTCGTGGGCCCGGTGGCGACGGCGCTCGAGGAGACGTGCGCGAGCCCGACGTCCCGCCCGGTGCGGCTCGGGCTCCTCGTGGACCGGGCGATGGGTGCCGCGTTCGCCCACCACGTCACCCAGGCGGCCACGCTGCTGGAGCTCGCGGCGGAGCGTGAGCGTCCCGACAGCGCACGCATGCTCCCGCTGCCGGGGCTGGACGACGTCGAGGCGTGGGTCGTCGCGGGACGCCACGACGCGGCGCAGCGCGCGCTGGCGCGACGGAAGGTGGACGCGAAGGAGCTGCCGCCGTCGCTGCGGTCGGCGACGCTCGTCCGGGCCGACGTGTCCCTGGCCGCGCCCGAGGACCTCACCGTGCCGCTCGAGCGGGCGACACGGGTGAACCGGACCACGGCCTCGCCGTACGAGCACGCGCGGACCGACCTCTGCGCCGCGCGCGCCCTCGTGCGCGCGGGCGAGCTGCAGCGCGCGCACGGCCTCTTCCTGTCCGCGATCGAGCTGTTCGACGACGCGGGGGCGGACGCCTGGACGACGATCGCGCGGGACGAGCACGCCGACGTCGTCCGGCTCCTCGGCGGGCCGGTGACCGACGACGCGCTCGGGTCCCCGATACCGGCGGGGGCGTCCGGGACGGTGGTGGGCGGGGCGCCCGCCGGGTCGTGGGCCGCCGCCGCGCGCGCCGCGGGACTGCACGCGCCGCTGCCCGGGGTGCTCGGTGGGCAGCGGCCGGGCGCCGACCCGACGTCGGTGCCCCGCCCCGTGCCGCCGGACGCGTGCCGGCTCGCGGTGCGCGAGAGCGACGTGTCGGACGAGGCGCTCGCCGAGCTCCGGGGGCGGTGGTCCGACGAGCTCACGGAGCGCGAGCTCGACGTCGCGCTGCTCGTCGTCCAGGGCGCGTCCAACCGGGAGGCGGCGGACCAGCTCTACCTGTCGGTCCGCACGGTGGAGGTGCATCTCGGCCGCGTGTTCCGCAAGCTCGGGGTGCGCTCGCGCGTCGAGCTCACCGTGCTCGCGCACCGCGTCGGGCGCTGAGGGGAATCCACGACTCCCGCAGCAGCGGTACGTATCGCGGGTCCTCGACCGAGGGCGATTCGATGGGTTTCGTCCGTTTCTGGGGGCGTCTGTCCTACGGGGTAACCCTTATGGCACGGGTAAGTTCGCACCATGAACAATGTGGGAAGCGCGGATAACGACACGATGCCCGCGTCATTACGTTCGAGGGGACCCGAGGGCGACGGAGACTCCGGAGGACGGCGACGTGGCCCACCGCACCAGCAACGAGGCAGGACCCATGGACGTGTCCCTCTTCACCAGACCACCCCGACCGGGGCGTCGTCGCGGCGCGCGCCTCGCGGCGCTCGCGACCGCAGCGGCGCTCGTCGGCGGGCTCCTCGCGGGAGTCGCGCCGGCCCAGGCTGCCGAGGTCGCACCCGCCGCCGTCTCCCACCCGGGCGACAGCGACGTGAACGGCTACCGCAACGTCGGCTACTTCACGCAGTGGGGCGTGTACGGCCGCAACTTCCAGCTCAAGAAGGTCCAGGACTCCGGCGCCGCCCAGGACCTCACGCACATCAACTACTCGTTCGGCAACATCCACTACCAGAACCTCACGTGCTTCATCGCGAACAAGGCGCAGGGCACGGGGCCCAACGGCTCCGACGGCGCCGGTGACGCGTGGGCCGACTTCGGCATGGGCTACACCGCGGCGAACTCCGTGGCCGGCGTGGCGGACACGTGGGACCAGCCGCTCGCCGGCTCGTTCAACCAGCTCAAGCAGCTCAAGGCGAAGAACCCGCAGCTCCGCGCCCTCATCTCCATCGGTGGCTGGACCTGGTCCAAGAACTTCTCGCGGGCTGCCGCGACGCAGGCGTCGCGCGAGAAGCTCGTGTCGTCGTGCATCGACATCTACATCAAGGGCAACCTCCCCGTGATCGACGGCCGCGGCGGGGCCGGCGCTGCCGCGGGCGTGTTCGACGGCATCGACATCGACTGGGAGTGGCCCGGCTCGAACAACGGCGAGGTGGGCAACTACGTCGACACCGTGAACGACCGCGCGAACTTCAAGCTGCTGCTCGCCGAGTTCCGCAAGCAGCTCGACGCGTACGGCGCGCAGACCGGCAAGCACTACCTGCTCTCGGCGTTCCTCCCGGCCAACCCCGACGACATCGCGGCGGGCGGCTGGAACGACCCGGCGATCTTCGACTCTCTCGACTACGGCAACGTCCAGGGCTACGACCTGCACGGCGCGTGGGACCCCGCGCTCGCCGGCCCCCAGGCCAACCTGTACGACGACCCTGCCGACCCGCGGGCGGCCAACCGCCAGTTCAGCGCCGACAAGGCGGTGCAGGAGTACCTGCGCGGCGGCGTCGACCCGAGCCAGCTCGGCCTCGGCATGGCCATGTACGGCCGCGGCTGGAAGGGCGTCACGTCCTCGGCCCCGTGGTCGGCGGCGACGGGAGCAGCCCCCGGCACCTGGGAGGCGGGCAACGAGGACTACGACAAGCTCCGCACACGGGGCCAGGACTACTACGACCCGGCGACGGTCTCGGCCTGGCGCTACGACGGTGACCAGTGGTGGGGCTACGACAACGCGCGGTCCGTCGCCGCCAAGGCGGAGTACATCGACCGCCTGAACCTCGGTGGCGGCATGTGGTGGGACCTCTCCGGCAACCACGACGGCACGCTGCTCGGCGGATTCACGGACAAGATCCGTGCGCTCCCGGCCGGTCCGGTCGACGGCGTGGCGGACCCGACCGACCCGACGGACCCGACCGACCCGACGGACCCGACCGACCCGACGGACCCGACGGACCCGACGGACCCGACGGACTGCCTGGCCGCGTGGTCGGCGAGCGCGGTGTACACGGGCGGCGCGACGGTGTCGTTCGAGGGGAAGAACTACCGCGCGAAGTGGTGGACCCAGGGTGACCGCCCGAGCGCGGGCGGCCCGTGGGAGGCGACCGGCACGTGCGGTGCGACCGACCCGACGGACCCGACCGACCCGACGGACCCGACCGACCCCACGGACCCGGGCACGTGCACGGCGCCCGCCTGGTCGTCGAGCGCGGTCTACACCGGTGGCGCGACGGTCTCCTACCAGGGCCAGAGCTTCCGCGCGAAGTGGTGGACGCAGAACAACGTCCCGGGCGCGGAGCAGTACGGCCCCTGGGAGTCGTTGGGCGCCTGCTGACACTCGGCCTTCGTCGGCCTTCGTCGGCCTTCGTCGACCCCCTGACGGCGCCGGTCGCCATGAGCGACCGGCGCCGCCGGGCGGGGCCCGTCCACGACGCGGTCGACGGCGGGCCGATGACGAGTCCCGTGCACCCGCCCCGTGCACCCGCCCCTCGCCGCGTCACCGACGCACCCGTCGCCGACCACCGTCGTGACGGGCCCCGCTCGGCACCCCCCAGCGCCTGACGGTCGCCCTCCCCCTGGGCGACCGCGCCCGACGCGACGCCGTCCGGCGTCGTGCGCACCAACCCAGCAGATCGAGGTACCCCCATGCGGTTGTCCCTGACCCCCCGGACGCGCGCCCCCCGCGCTCCCGGACGCCGGCCACAGGTCGTCGCGGCCGTCACGACGCTCGCCGTGCTGGCCACCGGCCTCGCCGGTGCCGCGGCCGCGCAGGCCGCGACCCCCGTCGTCGCCGCCGCGACCACGGCGTGCGCGGACCCCTGGTCCGCGACCCCGGCCTACGGGGGCGGCGCGACCGTCTCGTACGGCGGCCAGAACTACCGGGCGAAGTGGTGGACGCAGAACAACGTCCCGGGCACGGAGCAGTACGGGCCGTGGGAGTCGCTCGGAGCGTGCGGCGGCACCCCGACCGAGGAGCCCACGACCGACCCGACGACGGATCCGACCACGGACCCGACGACCGACCCGACGACCGACCCGACGACCGACCCGACGACCGACCCGACGACGGACCCGACGACGGACCCGACGACGGACCCCGCCGCGAACCCGGACGAGAAGTGCCGTCCTGACGGCATGGCGCAGACGCCGGGCGTCCGGACGCCCTACTGCGACGTGTACGACGAGAGCGGGCGCGAGAAGCTGCCCAACGGCCTGGACCGCCGCGTCATCGGCTACTTCTCGAGCTGGCGGACCGGCGCGAACGGCCAGCCGCGCTACCTCGCGAGCGATATCCCCTGGGACAAGCTCTCCCACATCAACTACGCGTTCGCGCACATCGACGGGAACGACAAGGTCTCGGTGAACGCCGGCGCGGCGGGCAACGCAGCGACGGACATGACGTGGCCGGGCGTCGCGGGCGCGGAGATGGACCCGACGCTCGACTACACGGGCCACTTCAACCTGCTGGCGAAGTACAAGAAAGCCCACCCGGGCGTCAAGGTCATCCCCGCCGTGGGCGGCTGGGCCGAGACGGGCGGCTACTTCGACGCGAGCGGCAACCGCGTCGCGTCGGGCGGCTTCTACACGATGACGGAGTCGCAGGCGCGCATCGACACCTTCGCGGACTCGGTCGTGGACTTCGTCCGCCAGTACGGGTTCGACGGCATCGACATCGACTACGAGTACCCGACGTCCAACAACCAGGCCGGCAACCCGGACGACTTCCAGATCTCCGACAAGCGCCGCGGGCAGCTCTTCCAGGGCTACGTGAACCTCATGAAGACTCTGCGCGAGAAGCTCGACGCGGCGGGCGCCCAGGACGGCGAGTACTACATGCTCACGACCGCGACGCCGTCGTCGGGGTGGCTGCTGCGCGGCATGGAGGTCTACCAGGTCACGCAGTACACGGACTACGTCAACATGATGACGTACGACCTGCACGGCGCCTGGAACGAGTACGTGGGCGGCAACGGCGCCCTGTTCGACGACGGCAAGGACCCCGAGCTCGCGGCCGGCGGCGTCTACAGCGCCTACAAGGGGATCGGCTACCTCAACGGCGACTGGGCCTCGCACTACTTCCGCGGCGCGATGCAGGCCGGCCGCATCAACCTGGGCGTGCCGTTCTACACGCGCGGCTTCCAGGGCGTCCAGGGCGGCACCTACGGCATGGGCGGCACCGCGAAGGCGCCGGCCGGGTTCCTCTGCCCGGCGGGCACCAACAACAAGTGCGGCTACGGCGCGGAGGGCATCGACAACCTCTGGTACGACAGCGACCCGCAGGGCAACGCGGTCCCCGCGGGCGTCAACCCGATGTGGCACGTGCTCAACCTCGAGAAGGGCGTCACCGGCGACTACGTCTCCGCGTACGGCGTCACCGACACGATCCAGGGCACGTACGAGCGCCACTTCGACCCGGTCACCAAGAACGAGTGGTGGTGGAACGCGCAGACGAAGACGTTCCTCTCGGGCGACTCGACCGACGCGATCGCCGCCAAGGCGGACTACGTCGCGGACACCGGCCTCGGCGGCCTGATGATCTGGGAGCTCGCGGGCGACTTCGGCTACGACCAGGCGAAGGGACAGTACGAGATCGGCAGCACGCTCGTCGACCTCATGCACAGCAAGCTCTCGGCCACGACGCCGTACGGCGCGTCGAAGGCGAACGCCGACAGGAAGATGCCGACGCAGGCGCTCGACGTCGACATCCGGTACACGGAGTTCGCGCTCGGTGACAACAACTACCCGATCTCGCCCAAGGTCGTCTTCACCAACAAGGGTGCGAAGGACATCCCGGCCGGCGCGACGATCTCGTTCCAGTACGGCACGACCGACCCGGGCGAGATGAGCGACTGGAGCGGCTTCAAGACCACGGTCACCGCGAAGGGGCACACGGGCGACAACGTCGGCGGCCTCGACGGCGACTTCCACACCGTGCAGTTCACGGTCCCGACCGGGGGCATCCCGGCGGGCGGCTCGATCACGAACCAGCTCAAGTGGTCGATGCCTGCGGCCCAGTTCTCCAACGTGATCGTCACGGTCGACGGCGTGGACTACGCCACGACGTACGACCACCCGCGCGGCGTGACCGTCGTCGACCTCCCGGGCTCCGGGGGCGGCGAGGGTCCGGGCGGACCCGGCACCGGGACGGGCGAGTGCACCGCGGCGGCCTGGGTCGCGGGGACGGCGTACAGCGGCGGCGCGGTCGTGAGCCACGGCGGCCACGTGTGGACGGCGCGGTACTGGACCCAGAACGACACCCCCGGCGCCTCGGCGTGGGGTCCGTGGGCCGACGGCGGCGCGTGCTGACGCACCACCGACGTCCCTGACGAGGCCCCGCCTCGGTGGCTCGCGGGTACGGGGAATCCCGTACCCGCGAGCCGCCACCGTGTGGGTCTCCCGCATCTCTACCGGCGTTCGCGCTCGCTAGCGTGACAAGACCGACGAGGTCTCCGCAGCTCCCCCCAGTGGGCTGCGGGGACCTCCGACCGTGAAAGGCGACCATCGTGCACGTGCACCATCGAACGACTCGTTTCTCCCTCTCCCTGGCGGTCGTCGCGCTCGGCGGCGTGCTCCTGGCCGGGTGCACGGGGGCCTCCGAGCCCGACGCGACCGCCGAAGGAGGCTCGGGCCCGGCCACGGCCGAGGACCACGGCGCGCACGGCGCGCACGCCGACGAGGGCAAGGTCCCGGTCGGCCCCCTGCAGCTCCCGGCCGCCGAGTACTGGTCCGTGCTCCAGCCCGCCGACGGCGTCACGCAGGTCCGCTCGGGCGGGTGCCCCGAGGACGCGGTCTGCCCGAGCTTCGAGATCCTCACCGGTGCGGGTCTCGACGGCGTCGACCCCGCCGCCGCCCACGTGCCCGACGGCGCCACCTGCCCGGGCAGCGACGGGCTCGCCGCCCGCGCGGTCGGGGAGGCCTCCGAGTCGGAGGTCGAGGTCGCCGGCACGCCCGCGACGCTCGCACGCTGGACGCTCTCGTGCGTCGACGGGTCCGGCGCCGAGGTGCGCACCGTCGAGCAGCTCCAGTGGTACGTCCCGGACGCTCCCGGCGGCGCGGTGCTCGTCGTCGACCGCTGGGCCTTCGAGGGCCTGGAGTCGCGCCTGGCGGCCGGCGGCTGGGCGGCCGCCTGACGACCTGACGGTCCGCCCGGACCGGGCGCCGCCCCCACGACCGGCCGACGCCACGAAGGCCTCGCACCCTGCCGGGTGCGAGGCCTTCGTCGTGCGTGGGGTGCCGGTCAGCCCTTGCGGGTCCGGCGCGTCAGGAGGACGATCGCCGCGCCGACCACGGCGAGTCCGGCCGCGATCGCGGCATACAGGCCGACCGTCGCGCCGGTCTCCGCGAGCGTCGGGTTCTGGCTCCCGGCGACGGGGTTGTCGACCGTCGTCACGCCGGGGAAGCAGTTGCTCGTGTCCTGCGGGTACGTCACCGGGACGGTCACCTCGGGGTTCACGGCGAACGTCAGGTCCACGGTGCCCGTGGCCCAGCCGTGGGTCGCGGTGTTGATCCACATGTTGTTCACGAGCTCCCAGCCCTCGTCGGCCGGCAGGTCGACGAAGCGCTCGGGATACGCACCGGGCCACAGGACCCGTCCGCTGAGGGGGAGGTCGGCCATGACCTCGTCCTCGCCGTCCGGGTTGTGCCACGTCAGCGTCGCCGTCGTGTTCGGCGTGCCGGTGACCGAGACCCCGTAGTCGAGGTAGGAGACTCCCTCGACGCAGACGGGCGTGAGCACGTCGACCTTGATCGTCGGCTCCGGGGTGCCGGGCGGGTTCGTCGCGCACTCCGGGGTCGACGGCGGGTAGGCCACGACGGTCTCGGCCGTCGGGTTGACCTCGAAGACCACCGTCACGCCCGCGCGGACCCAGTCGAACTCGTCGCCGACGACCCACTCGCCGTCCACGAGGCTCCAGCCGGGCCAGTCGACGGGGTTGCCCGCACCGTCGACCTCGGCACCGGGCCACAGGACGCGGCCCGAGAGCGGCAGGCCGGACTGGACGACGTCGTCGCCGTCGGGGTTGACCCACGTGATCGTGAGCGGGTTCGCCTCGTCGTTCTCGTAGTTCTCGGGGAGCTCGAAGACGTAGTCGAGATAGGGGACGTCGCCGTCGCAGACCGGCGAGGCCACGGTGATCTCCGGGACGTAGGTCTCGGGGTCGGTGGTGGCCGCGCTCGCGGACGTCGCGACGACGGGGACGGTCAGGAGCGCGGCGACCGCGGAGAGCGCTCCGACGAGCACCGCCCGCCCCGTGCTGCGCAGACCCTTCGAGGTACGCATGGCTTCTTCACCCGTCTCGGTTCAGGGATTGTGGTGTTCCGGTACACAGAGAGCCCCGGAGTGCGGTCCGTGATGCATCGTGCGTCAGGGACCGGTGGCACGGGTCGAGCGACAGGCGCCCAGAATAGCGAGGATCCGGTGCCCAACTGGACGGTCGTCCGGGTGAATTGTGGGCACCAGGACCATCGTTATCGCGCCGTGATCCTGGGCGGGTTCCGGTGAACGAACGGGCGCCTCTCGAGGGCGGTGCCGCCGGCGTCCGGCAGGACGCCGCGACGGTTCACCCGCACGCGGCGACCGGGACCACCTCGAGGCCGGGCGTCGACACCGTCGGGGTCGTCCACACGTCGATCGTGCCGTCGGTGCCGGGACCGTCCTGCGGGTCGGCCGGCGAGGTCACGGTGAAGGAGACCGCGGTGCTCTGGCCGGGGCCGAGCTCGACGGGGAGCGACGCCGCGCGCCGGCCACCCACCTCCGCGACGAGGGCTCCCGTCGGCGCCCCGCCCACGCGGACGGTGCCGACCTCGCCGCCGCGGGGCGGGTAGAGGACGACCACCGTGCGCACGTTCCCCGGAGTGACGCCCGAGATGCCGCCGCCCGTGACGTACCACGGCAGGCTCGACCCGGCGTCGGCCGGCGCGGTGGACGTCAGCGCGGCGCTGAAGGTGTCGACCCGCCCGCCGTCGGTGCACACGCTCCCGGTGAGCCGGACGTCCGTGTCGAGGTAGTAGCCCATCTTGCCGCCGGTGGCGTCGTTGAGGAACACGCCGACGGAGCTCGCCGCGCGGTCGGCGGTGTCGATGTCGCCCGCGACGACCGTGCCCGCCAGGCGGTCCTGCTCGTCGGGGTGCGCGGACCACAGGAGCACGCGGTGCTCGTCCGCGGCGCGCGCGAGGGCGTCGCGCGCGAGCCCCGGGTCGGCGCCCCCGGCGAGGAACGTCCCGAGGACGGAGGTCGCGACGGAGGCGAAGAAGGCGTCCGTCTCCGGCCCCGGCTCGAGCCGGGCGTAGGAGTCCGACAGGAGGGCCTGGACGACGTTGCCCGCGTCGAGCGTCACGGTGTCGTCGCCCGCGGGGACGTCGAGCGGCCCGGTGGCCTCGAGCAGGTACGACAGCGCGACGGGGTCCGTCGCGACCACCCCGTCGAGGGTCTCGCCCTGCGCCTGCTCCCACATGGCCGCCGTGAGCTCCGCGGTCGTGGGGAAGTCGGGCGTGAGCGGGGTGTCCTGCACGTACCGGCCCACGCGGTCGGTGAAGAGCTGCTCGACCCCGGGGTCCAGCGGGAGGACGGGCTCGGCGAACGGCGGGACGTCGGCCGTCGAGGCCTGGCGCTCGAGCGAGACGGCGCCGCCGTCGACCGTCAGGACCGCGAGCGCTCCCGGGATGCCGCCGCCCGCGCGCAGCTCGGCGCTGTTCAGCGCGACCACGAGGTACCGGCGCGGCCCGTCGGCGCCGAGCATGGCGGGGCCGAGCGTGGTGAGGCGGTCCGCGGTGCGCACGACCGGGCGCAGGTCGTCGGTCCGCGCGACGAGCGTCGCGTACGGCTCCGCGATCTCCTGGTGCAGCGCGTCGGGGTCGACGCGGGCGAGCCGGGCGTCGATGTCGTCGAACGCGTCGGCGGCCCGCGCCATGGCCGGGGCCGCCTCGGTGAGCGGGGCGAGGTCGACGCCGTCGCCCGTGAGCGTCAGGCTGTCGCCCTCGACGGCGCCGAGCGCCTGCGTGAGCGACGGCAGCACCACGGCCGCGAGGTCGTCGACGGTCGCGGCGGCGGCGGAGAACGCCCGGACGTCCTGCCCGTACACGGGGAGGTGCGCGGCCAGGGACCACAGCGGGCCGTCCGTGCTCGCGCGCGCCGTCGCGGTGTAGGGCTGGACCCGGTCCAGGGCGGCCTCCGCGGTCTCGACGTCGCCGGCGCGCAGGGCCTCCTCGGCCGCGGGGACCTCGTCGAGCGCGCGCGTCAGCGCGTCGCGCGCGGCGAGGGCGTCGCGGGCCAGCAGCGCCACGCACACCACGAGGAGCACGGCCAGCAGGATCAGGCCCCAGCCCAGCCAGGACGCCCAGTGCCGACGTCGCCGACCGCCCGTGTGGCGCGGCGGCAGGTCGGCCGGCTCCGTCGTCGTCATGTCCCACAGCGTAGGTGCTGGGCGGTGGCAGGATCGGTGCCGTCGCGGGTGAGGTTCGGGTGAAGGACGCGCCGTGCAAGGAACGGGCTCCCCGGGACACAGAGCGGTTGACAGCCCCGACCCGCCGACGAGGAGCCGCTGTGACGACCGACGAGGGCCACGACGTCGATACCGACGCCGCCGTCCACGACGAGGCCTGGTTCGCCGCGCTCTTCGCCGCGCACGCGACGCCGCTCTACCGCTACTTCCGCCGCCGGCTGCCGAGCGCCGCCGGCTCCGTGGGCCCGGACGCCGACGACCTCACGGCCGAGGTCCTCGCGACGGCCTGGCGGCGCCGCGCGGACGTGCCCGACGGCGCCGAGCTCCCGTGGCTGTACCGCACCGCGGGCTTCGTCCTCGCCAACCACCGGCGCAAGGCGCGGGCGCTCCCCGTCGCGGAGGTGCCGGAGCGCGGTGACGACGGCGCGGACGTCGAGCACGTCGTCGTGCAGGACGACGAGGTCCGGCGTGCGCTCGGCGCGCTGTCGGACCGCGACCGGCGCATCCTCCTCCTGCACGCCTGGGAGGGCCTGGGCGGCGACGACCTGGCGGCGGTCCTCGGCACGTCGCGCGGGGGCGCCGACGCCGCGCTCTCGCGGGCGCGGGCGCGGCTGCGCACCGCGTGGGCGGAGCAGGCGGCCCTCGCGCAAGAGTCGGGCGCCTGAGCACACATCCGGGGTAGACCCGACCGGCCGCGGCCCCCGCGGCGCGGCCCCCGCAGTACCTGGAGGGCGACATGACCACCCATACCCCCGACCAGCCCGACGACTCCGGCCTCGAGCGCCTCCGCGCCGCCGACCCGGCGGCGGGCGCCGCACCGGACACCGAAGCCCTGGAGGCTGCGGTCCGAGACCGCGTCCCCGAGGCGCTCGCCGCAGGGACGCCTGCCGGCACGCCTGACGACGCGCCCGACGGAGGCCCGCTCTCCGGGCCCGACGGCCCGACGGCGATCCTCGTCGACGAGCTCGCCGAACGTCGTGCGCGACGCCTTCGCAGGCGGGTCCCCCTCCAGGTCGCCGCGGCGGTGGCGGGCGTGCTCGTCGTCGGGGCGGGCGGCTACGCGCTCGGTGCCGGAGCGGTGGGGGCGTCGTCCGCGGGAGACTCGGCGGCGGAGTCCACCGCGCTCGCGCCGATCCAGCTCGGGGGCGCGACCGCCCAGGAGGAGTCCGGGGCCGCTGCCGACGGCGCTGCGTCCGGGCAGGCGTTCGGGTCCGACGCCCGTGCCTCGGCGGACATGGCCTACCCCGGCTTCTGGGGCGGGCGCACGGTGTTCCACCAGGACGGTCTCTCGACGCAGGGGACCAGCGCGGACGCGTGGGCGTACGACGCCGCGGGCGTGTTCTCGCAGGAGACCGCACAGCGCGTCGCGGACGCGCTCGGCGTCGACGGCGAGGTGCGCGAGGACTACGGCTCCTACGTCGTGGGGTCGACGGACTGGACAGGACCGACCGTCTCGCTGCAGCCCGACGGCCTCGCGAGCGTGAGCTACAACGACCCGACGAACGACCCGTGGGGCTGCGTGGTCGTGACGCCGATGCCGGCCGACGGCGGGGACGACGCGACGAGCCCGTCCGTCGAGCCGGGCACGTGCGAGGAGCCCGACCACGGTGCGCCGCCGAGCGGCGCGGACGCGGTCGAGCGGCTGCGCGACCTGCTCGGGACGCTCGGCCTCGACCCCGCGGGGTACGAGGTCGTCGCGGAGGAGCAGCCCGCCGACCAGGGCGCGCCGCGGGCGACCTCCGTGACCGCGTACGAGGTCGTCGAGGGGCAGCGCACCGGGACGCAGTGGAGCGCGACGTACTCCGGGGGCGGGCTCGCGTCGCTGTACGGGAGCCTCGCGCCGCGCGTCGCGATCGGGTCCTCCGACGTGGTGAGCCCCGCGGAGGCGGTGGACCGCCTGGGCGACCCGCGGTTCGGCGGGGGCGGCATGATCGCGTGGGCGCGCGACGGCGTGCAGGCCGTGCCGGAGATCGCGCCCGTCGAGCCCGAGGTGCCCACCGTGCCGCCCACGGTCGGTGCGGGCGCCCGGTTCGCGTGGCCCGTCACGGAGGTGACGATCACGGACGCGCGCCTCGGCCTCGCGGTGCAGTACCAGCCCGACGGCGCGGCGGTGCTCCTGCCCGCGTACGAGCTCTCCGACGCCGACGGCAACGTGTGGTCGGTCGTGGCCGTCGTGGACGACCAGCTCGACTTCGCACCGGCCGGCTGACCCTTCTCGCCGAGCACGACCTGGCGGTCGTCATCGTCCCCACGACGACCGCCAGGTCGTGTTCGGCGTGCGCTTTTGCATCGTGCAAGCGTCCGGCCTCGCGAAAGTGGGCACGCTTTTGATTGACCATCGACAAAAGTGTGACTAGGGTCGCAGCAGACCGGGCGCCCACCGGGTCGGAGAGCGTTCACACGCCCTCGTCCGGGCGTGCGGTCCGACGATGGCAGGGAGGCCATCGTCGTCGTGCTCGGCGGCGCTCCGGCGCCCGCCGACGGGAACGGGAGCAACGATGCACCACTTCGCTTCTGACGGCTCGTCAGACCGCCCGGCTCCGGACGCGCGCACGGGGCTCTGGCTCGTCGGCGCCCGCGGCTCCGTGGCGACCACCGCAGCCCTCGGCCTCGCCGCCATCGCGGACGGGCGTGCCGCGCCCACGGGGTGCGTCACGGTCTCCGAGCCCTTCGCCTCGGCACCGCTCCCGTCGTTCGGCGACCTCGTCGTCGGCGGCCACGACATCTCCGACGTCTCGATGGTCAAGCGCGCCGAGCTGCTCGTCGAGGCGGGCATGATCGCGCCGCGCCTGCTCACCGCCGCGCACGCCGCGCTGGAGCGGGCCGACGCCGAGGTCCGGCCCGGCTACTCCACCCACCCCGCCGAGGGGGCGCCGCGCGAGTCGCAGCAGGCCGCCGCGGAGCGCCTCGCCGCGGACATCGTCGACTTCCGCGAGCGCCACGGCCTCGCGCGCGTCGTCGTCGTCGACCTCGTGTCGACGGAGCCGCTGCCCGAGCCCGGCCCGGAGCTCTCCGACCGGGAGCTCCTGCTCGCCGCGCTCGCGGACCCGGAGCGCGCCGTGCTCCCGCCGAGCTCCGTGACCGCGTACGCCGCCCTGCTCGCGGGCGCGCCCTTCGCGGAGTTCACGCCGTCGGCGAGCATGCACCTGCCGGTGCTCCTCGAGCTCGCCGCCGAGCGCGGCGTCCCCGTCGCGGGCCAGGACGGCAAGACCGGCCAGACGTGGCTGCGCACGATCCTCGCGCCCGCCTTCGCGGCGCGCGGCCTGCGCGTCCTGTCCTGGGCCGGGGCCAACCTGCTCGGTGGCGGCGACGGCGCGACCCTGGCCGACCCGGAGGCCGTGCAGAGCAAGCTCGCGTCCAAGTCCCGCGGCCTGCAGGACCTCACGGGCAGCCAGGTGACCCCGCTGCACATCGACAACGTGCCGGACCTCGGCGACATCAAGGTCGCGTGGGACCACGTGCACGTCGAGGGCTTCCTCGGCTCGCGCCTCACGCTGCAGACCACGTGGTCGGCCTACGACTCGATGCTCGCCGCGCCGCTCGTGCTCGACCTCGCGCGCCTGCTCGCGCTCGCCGACGCCGCGGGGTACGGGGGACCGGTCGCCGAGCTCGGGTTCTTCTTCAAGGACCCGTGGGGGAGCGACGTGCACGACTTCGCGGCGCAGACCGTCGCCCTCGCGGACTGGGTCCGCGAGGCGGCGGCCCGCGTCGGTGCCGCACCGGCCGACCGGCCGTGACCGGCTCCCTCCACGACCACCTGGACCTCGTCCGCGCCCCCGCGGTCCTCTCGGTGGTCGGTGACACCCTCGCGGGCGCGGCCGCCGCCGGGCACGCGCTCACGCCGCGCCGCGCGCTGCTCCCGCTCGCGTCCGCGTGCCTGTACGCCGGCGGCATGGCGCTCAACGACTACGCGGACCGCCACCTCGACGCGGTCGAGCGCCCCGAGCGCCCGATCCCGTCCGGACGCGTCTCCGAGGCGCGTGCGCTCCAGGTCGCGGTGGGTCTCACGGCCGCGGGCGTCGGCCTCGCCGCCGCGGGCGGGGGACCGCGGGCGCTCGCGGTCGCCGTCCCGCTCGCCGCGAGCGTCTGGACGTACGACACCGTCGCCAAGGAGCACGCGGCAGGTCCCGTCGTCATGGCCGCGTGCCGGGGTCTCGACGTCCTGCTGGGTGCGGGCGTCGGGCACCTGCGTGCCGCGCTGCCCGCCGCGGCGGGGATGGCGGTGCACACCGCGGGCGTGACGTTCGTGTCGCGCGGCGAGGTGCACGGCACGACGTCGTCCCTCGCCGCCGGCGTGGCGGCGGCCACCGCGGTGGGCGGGGCGGTCGTCGGCGTGGGGGCGCTGCGCCGCGGTCGCGGGGCCGGACCGGGCCGTGCGACACGCGTGGCGACGGCGGTCGCCGGGGCCGTGGCAGCAGGCGCGTACCTCGCGACCGCGCTCCCGCGCCAGGTCGACGCCGCGATCACGCCGTCCGCGGGCAACGCGTTCGCGGCGACGAAGGCGGGGATCCGGGCGATGCTCCCGCTCCAGGCGGCCTGGGCGGCGCGGGGCGGCAGCCTCGCGTCCGTGGGCGTGCTCGCGGGCGTCGAGCTCGCCGGCCGGCTCCTGCGCCGGGTCGGGCGCGGCCCCGGGCGCACCGAGATGAGCGAGACGTGAGCGGGTACGACGACCCCGGGCAGGGCATGCCGTTCACGCTCGGGTACGGCACCAACGGCTTCACGGACCACCCGCTCGACGTCACGCTCGACGTGCTCGACCACGAGGGGTACGGCGCCGTCGCGCTCACGCTCGGGTTCCCGCACCTGGACCCGTTCGCGGACGGGTGGCGCGCGGAGGTCGACGCGCTGCGCGAGCGCCTCGCCGCGCTGCGCGGCGGGGCGGGGATGCGGGTCGTCGTCGAGACGGGCACGCGGTTCCTGCTCGACCCGTACCGCAAGCACCGGCCCACGCTCGTGGACGCCGAGGCGGAGGCCCGGCTGCGCTTCCTGCGCCGGGCGGTCGAGATCGCGGCCGTCCTCGACGCCGAGTGCGTGTCCTTCTTCTCCGGCGTCCTGCCCGACGGCGCGTCCCCGGCCGACGGGTGGGCGCTCCTGCGCGACCGCCTGCCCGCGCTCGTCGAGCACGCCCGCGGCCACGGCGTGCGGCTGTCGCTCGAGCCCGAGCCGGGGATGCTCGTCGAGACCGTCGGCGACGCGCTGCGGCTGCGCGACGAGCTCGGCGGCGACGCGGGTGACCTGGCCGACCTCGGCGTGACCGTCGACGTGGGCCACTGCCTCGTCGTGGAGCCCGACGGCGTCGTGGGCGCGCTGCGCGCCGCCGCGCCGTACCTCGCGAACGTGCAGCTCGACGACATGCCGCGCACGCACCACGAGCACAGACCGTTCGGCGAGGGCGAGATCGACCTGCCGCTCGTGCTCGCGACCCTCGCCGACGTCGGCTACACCGGCGTCGCCGCGGTCGAGCTGCCCCGCCACTCGTACGACGCCCCCGGCCTCGCGCACCGCAGCATGACAGCGCTGAAGGAAGCGTGGGACCGACGCTCCGCGGCGCCCGCGCCCGACCAGGAACGACCCGTCTCCGAACACCCCCAGGAGGTGCCATGACCGAGCCAGCCCCCGCCGCCCCCGCGGCCCCGGACGGCGCGACCACCGAGGGCGAGCGCTGGCTCGCCGAGGCGCGCGCCGGCGTCGCGCAGGACCCCGCGGCCGTGTCGCGCGCGTTCGCGCTCGCGGGCCGCAAGGTCGGCCGCGCGCCGGTGCGCCCGGACGCCGACCCCGCCGGCATCGTCCACGGGACGGTCGACGACGAGGCGCGCGCCGCGATCGTCGTCGCGCTCGCCGAGGCGCTCGGGCGCGGAGCCGACGGCGACGCCTCCCTCGCGGCTCGCCTCGCCGACCTCTACCAGCACGGCGACACCGCCGAGCGGCGCGGGGTGCTGCGCGGGCTCGACGCGCTCACCGCGCGCGGGGCGCTCGCGGACGACGCGGCGCCGTCGGTCGTCGCCGTCGGTCGCGACCTCGCCGCCGACGCGCTGCGCACCAACGACCAGAGCCTCGTCGCCGCGGCGGTCGGGCCGTTCGCGGCCGCGCACCTCGACCAGCACGCGTGGCGCCACGCCGTCCTCAAGCTCGTGTTCATGGGCGTGAGCCTCGACGCCGTCGCCGGTCTCGACGACCGCGCGGACGACGAGCTCGCCCGCATGGCGCGCGACTTCGCCGCCGAGCGCCACGCCGCGGGACGCGTCGTGCCCGACGACGTCGCCCGCCTCGCCCCTGACGTCACCACCGGGAGGACCGCCTGATGCGCATCTTCGACCCCCACATCCACATGACCAGCCGCACGACGGACGACTACGAGGCCCTGTACGCGGCGGGCGTGCGCGCGCTCGTGGAGCCGGCGTTCTGGCTCGGGCAGCCGCGCACGAACGTGGGGTCGTTCCTCGACTACTTCGACGCGCTCCTGGGCTGGGAGCGGTTCCGGGCCGCGCAGTTCGGCATCCGCCACCACGCGACGATCGCCCTCAACCCCAAGGAGGCGAACGACGCGCGCTGCCGCGAGGTGCTCGACGAGATCCCGCGCTACCTGCTCAAGGACGGCGTCGTGGCGGTCGGCGAGGTCGGGTACGACTCGATGACGCCCGAGGAGGACGAGGTGTTCTCCCGCCAGCTCCAGATGGCGCGCGACGTCGAGCTTCCGGTCCTCGTGCACACGCCGCACCGCGACAAGCTCGCGGGCACGCGCCGCACGCTCGACGTCGTGCGCGAGTCCGGGGTGCCGTCCGAGCACGTGCTCGTCGACCACCTCAACGAGACCAACGTCGCGCTCGTGCTCGACGCGGGGGCGTGGGCCGGGTTCTCGATCTACCCGGACACCAAGATGGACGAGGACCGCATGGTCGCGATCCTCCAGGAGCACGGCACCGAGCGCATGATCGTGAACTCCGCGGCGGACTGGGGCCGGTCCGACCCGCTCAAGACCCTCAAGACGGGGCGCGCGATGCTCGCCGCCGGGTTCACCGAGGACGACGTGGACAAGGTGCTGTGGCGCAACCCGGTCGAGTTCTACGGCCAGTCCGGCAACCTCGTGCTCGACCCGGTGCCGGGTTTCACGGCCGGTGAGCTCCCGACGCCCGGCGTCGAGTTCGAGGGCTCGTCCGTGCTGCGCGGCGCGCGGGCGTAGCGGGCCGTCTCGGAAGGGCACCACCATGCTGTTGTCGTACTGCACCAACGTCCACCCCGCCGAGGACCTCGACGGGGTCGTCGAGCAGCTCGTGACCTACGCGGGCCCCGTCCGCGCGGCCGCGGGGCTCGACGTTCTCGGGGTCGGGCTCTGGATGCCCGCGACGCTCGCGCACCGGCTCGCCGTGTCGCCGGCGGACCGCGCGTGGCTGCGCGCGGTCCTCGACGAGCAGGGCCTGCAGGTCCACACGCTCAACGCGTTCCCGTACGGCGGGTTCCACGCGGACGTCGTCAAGCTCGACGTGTACACGCCGACGTGGGCGCAGCCCGAGCGGCTCGCGTACACGCTCGAGTGCGCCGAGGTGCTGGCCGACCTCCTGCCCGACGACTCCGACACACTTGCCGGATCGATCTCGACCCTCCCGCTCGCGTGGCGCGAGCCGTGGTCGGACGCCGACGACGAGGCCGCCACCCGCGCGTTCGTCGCCCTGGGCGCGGGGTTGCGCGACCTGCGCGAGCGGACGGGGAAGGTCGTGCGCGTCGCGGTCGAGCCGGAGCCCGGCTGCGTGCTCGACACGGTGGACGACGTCGTGGCCTGGCTCGCGGCGCGCACCGGGTCCGGGGTCCCCGAGGAGGGCCGCATCGACCCCGAGCACGTGGGGGTGTGCCTCGACACGTGCCACCTCGCGGTGTCCTTCGCGGACCGCCGCGCGGGGACGGCGGCCACGGTGCGCCGCATCACGGACGCCGGGCTGCGCGTCGTCAAAGTGCAGGCGTCGGCCGCGCTCCACGTCGACGACCCGTCCGACCCGGCCGCGCGCGCCGCCGTCGGCGCGTTCGCCGAGAAGCGCTACATCCACCAGGTGCGCGAGCTCACGGCGGCGGGCGACGTCCTCGCCGCCGACGACCTGCCCGACGCCCTGGACGACGGGCCTGCGCCCGGGCCGGGGGACGCCGTCGGGCACGCGCTGCCGGGGGAGGGGCCGTGGCGCGTGCACTTCCACGTGCCGCTGCACCACGAGCCCGCCGCCCCGCTCGCCGCGACGACCGACGTCCTGCGCGACGCCGTCGAAGCGGTGCGGGCGGCCCCGCACGGCGACGAGGCCCACCTCGACGTCGAGACGTACACGTGGTCGGTGCTCCCGGAGGGAGCGGCCACGGCCTCGCTCGTCGCCGGCATCGCGGCCGAGCTCCGCTGGGCCACCACCCACCTCACCGCCGAGCACGAGGTTGCTCCCGGAAAGACGCCGATGACGACAGCGACCCCGGGCTCGACCGCGAGCAACCACATCATCAGGAGGACCGCATGAAGCCCGTGCTGCTGCTCGACGTCGTCGGGCTCACCTCGACCGCGCTCGCGCACATGCCGCGCCTGCGCCAGCTCGCCGAGAGCGGCTGGCAGTCCGAGCTCGCGACGGTCCTGCCCGCGGTGACCTGCAGCGTGCAGGCCACGATGACGACGGGGCTCAGCCCGTCGCAGCACGGGATCGTCGGGAACGGCTGGTACTTCCGCGAGCTCGGCGACGTGTACCTGTGGCGTCAGCACGCGCGCCTCGTCGAGGGCGAGAAGCTGTGGGAGGCCGCGCGCCGCGCCCGCCGCGAGTACTCGTCGGCGAACGTGTGCTGGTGGTACGCGATGGGCATGACGACGGACGTCACCGTCACGCCGCGGCCGATCTACCACGCCGACGGGCGCAAGTCCCCGGACGCGTACGTGCGCCCGGCGGCGCTGCACGACGACCTCGTCGGCCGGTTCGGCGAGTTCCCGCTGTTCACCTACTGGGGCCCGACGGCGGACATCTCGTCCTCGCGGTGGATCGTCGACGCGACGCGGCACGTGCTGCGCACGCACGCCCCGGACCTCACGATGGCGTACGTCCCGCACCTCGACTACGACCTCCAGCGGTTCGGGCCGACGTCCCCGCAGGCCGACGCCGCCGCGGCCGAGCTCGACGCGACCCTCGCCCCGCTGCTCGACGACGCCGCGAACCAGGGCGTGACCGTCCTCGTGGTCTCGGAGTACGGCATCGCGGACGCCGACACGCCCGTGCACCTCAACCGCATCCTGCGCCGCGAGGGCCTGCTCGAGGTCTACGTGCAGGACGGCAAGGAGCAGCTCGACCCGTGGGCGTCGCGCGCGTTCGCCGTCGCGGACCACCAGGTCGCGCACGTCTACCTGGGCGACCAGCACGACCTCGCGCTGCAGCGGCGCGTCGCCGACCTGCTGCGCGGCGTCCCGGGCGTCGACGAGGTGCTCGACCGCGAGGCGCAGGCCCGGTACGGGCTCGACCACGAGCGCTCCGGCGACCTCGTCGTCGTCGCGGAGCCGGGGGCCTGGTTCACGTACTACTTCTGGCTCGACGACGCGCGCGCGCCGGAGTACGCGCGCGGCGTCGACATCCACCGCAAGCCCGGCTACGACCCCGCCGAGCTGTTCTTCGACCCGGCGGACAAGCTGGCGAAGGCGAAGGCCGGCCTCAACCTCGTGAAGAAGAAGGTGGGCCTGCGCTACGCCATGAGCACCGTCCCCCTCGACGCGTCGTACGTGAAGGGCTCGCACGGCCGGCTGCCCGACTCCGCGGCCGACACCCCGCTCGTGCTGTGCTCCGACGCCGAGGTGCCGGCGTCGGTCGCGGGGATCGTGGAGAGCGGGTCGGGCCAGGTCCCGGCCGCCGCGATCAAGGGCCTGGTGCTCGAGCTCCAGGGCCTCGGCGTCCGGGTCTGACCACGGAGGAGCTCGGGTCCTACCGGGCGAGCCGCTCGTCGAGCCAGTCGAACATGCGCTGCTCGGTGAGGGCGCGGGCCAGGGGCTGGCAGTGCCCGCTCGCGCCCTCGCCGTCGCTGAACGTGACGACCGTGGCGCCCGGCACGATCGCGGCCAGGCGCTCCGACTGGCCCGGCCAGAACTGCTCGTCCTCGGGGCTCGTGACCAGCAGCGGCGTCGTGACCTGCCCGGCGACGTCCGTGGCGTCGTACCGGCGCACCTCGCGCAGCGTCGCCGCGTACCCGTCGACGCCGTACGGCCGCGCGCGGAAGCGCCACGTCCGCGCGGTGCCCTTCGAGAAGCGCATCCCCAGCTCCATGTCGCGGTCGAACGCGTGGTCGTCGCCCTTGTCGAGCAGCTTGAGCAGGCTCGTGGGCACCTCGCGCTCCCACGACGTCGCGACGTCCACCACCCCCGGGTCGACGACCGCGGCGGCCGGCCGGTGCTCGAACGCGAGCGCGCGCGTGACCCAGTAGCCGGCCTGGCTGATCCCGTAGACGGCGACCCGCTCGGGATCGACGTCGGGCCGTGCCACCACGGTGTCCAGGACGGGCGTGAGGACGGCCTCGAAGTCGGGGCGGAACGGGACGCCGTGCTCGAAGAGCACGGACTGCTGGCCGGGGCCGTCGAACACGAGCGCGTGGTACCCGCGGCGCAGAGCGCCCGACACGCACGCCGACCACAGCGACGTCAGCGAGCCGTCCGAGCCGTTCACGGCGACGACGACGGGTCGTGGCGCCGTGCCCGAGCCCCCGTCACCCGCGGCGCGGAAGAAGTACCCCGGGAGCTCGGTGCCCTCGTAGTCGATCGCCACCCGCTCGACGTCCAGGTCGACGAGGTCGACCCAGCGGTCCCACGCGGCCCGGTGCTTGCGGAACGTCGGCACGAGCGGGGACTCGTCCTCGAGCCCCGCGACCGCGTTCACCGCGACGGCGTAGTAGGCCGACGCGCGCAGGTACGCCGAGGCGGCGCTCACGGGGTGCCCGGCCACGGCGGACGACTCGCCCACGGCGGCCAGCCGGTCGCCCAGCGCGTCCCAGGCGCGGAACCACGCGCGGTGGTCCTTCCCCACGTCGGCGACGGCCGCGAGGACCTCGCCCACGTCGGCGGCGCCGGAGAACGCACCGCCGAGGGTCGTGCGGATCTCGTAGTCCCAGCCGGCGTCCTGGGAGAAGCGTCCGGCGAGCTCGCTCGTGCGCGTGCCGTGTCTGGGCATGGTGGCCCTGCCTTCGTGGGACGGTCCGGGAACGTCACCAGGTTAGGAGCGTCCCGCCCGGGGCGCGCGCGGGCGGGCGCCGGGACGAGGCTCCGGTCAGTCGTCGTCCTCGTCCGGGAGCGCGACGAGGAGGTCGAGGTGCAGGCCCAGCACCGTGCCGTCGGCCGCGACGGTCCGCACGAGCGGGTAGAAGCCGTCGCCCCAGCCCGAGTGCGAGAGCACGACGTTCTCGCCGTCCTGCGCGCCCGGGAGCAGGATGTTCGCCGACCCCTCGCGCAGGTGGTCGGGGGAGTCCGTGAGCGCGAACCAGCTCGTGTCCGTGCCGTCGTCGAACACCTCGTCGTACCAGTCGCCCTGCGGCATGAGCCGCGCGACGGCGTCGGCGTCCGCGAACGCGACGGTCCCGGCGTCGACGGGCACGCCGAACGCGGCGCCGGCCTCGGGCGGCCCGTCGGCGCCCTCGGGCACGACCGGCTCGACGGCCGCCACCTCGCCCTCGGCGAGCACGACGCTCAGGTACGCCTCGCGCAGGTGGGAGCCGTCCTGCTCGTCGGAGACGTCGGCGACGGTGACGCGCACGGGGTAGCGGCCCGGCTCGACGCGCACGACGAGACCCTCGCCGAGCAGCGTGAACGGGTCGGACGCCTCGAGCCGGCCGCTCGGCAGGACGAGCTCGCCCAGGTCGTGCACCGTGAGGCGCAGGCCGGGGCCTCCGGCAGGACCCGTCCCTGCGGCGGGGCCGGGGCGCAGGGCGAAGAACGTGTCAGGGGTGGGGAAGTCGCTCACGCCGCGAGCGTAGCCGCCGCCGTCGGCTCGGGCCCGCTCCGGCCCCTGACGCGGCGAGGGCCGCCACCCGGACGGGTGACGGCCCTCGCGCGGTGCGGTGAGCGGCTCAGGAGCAGCTCAGCGCCTCGTAGTCGGCGTCGTAGGTCGTCGTGACCTCCTCGCCGCCGACCTCGGCGGTGAGGGTCGCGGTGACGGAGCCGGCGTCGAACGACGCCGCGCGCGACGAGAACGACTGGTAGGCGTTCTTGCCGTCCTTGACGTTCGGGAACGTCTTCTCCCCGTACGGCGTGGTGACCACGACGTCGGCCGTCGCGCCCGACTCGTTGAGCACGCGGACCGCCACGTGCGCCTTGCCGCCGAGGCAGCGCGCCTCGGCCGTGACCGTCGCGTCGACAACGGCGGACGTCGAGACGTCCACGGTCTGCCAGCGCTTGGTCGGCGTCGCGTTGTGCAGGTGCAGCAGCAGGAGCTTGCCGCTGCCCGCCTCGACCGCCGACTCCGAGCGGTGCACCGGGATCGACGTGTCGTCCGCCCCGACGTACAGGAGCTGGTCGCCGCCGTCGAACCAGTAGGCCGGGTCGTACGGGTCGCCCGTGAACGTCTCGGTCGCGTCGACGAGCTGGTCGGCGGCCTGCGAGTAGGGCGAGTACGTGAGGACCTGGAAGGTCGGCACGTCGCCCTCCTCGATGCCGAGCGACCCGATGCCCACCGGGATCACGACGACGTTGTTGTCGAACACCGAGGTGTCGACGTTCCCCCACACGGAGTTGATCGGCTGGAGGTCGACGTTGGCGCCCGCCTTGTACTTCTTCCCGTCCGGCGCTGTCCAGTCCTTGAGCGTGAACGTGGCCGCGAGGGTCAGGTCCGTCTCGCTGTTGTACTTGATCGCCGCGACCTCGAAGTCGGCCGTGCCGTCGGAGTCGACGTCCACCTCGACCGCCGGGATCGAGACCGAGCCGAGGCTCGCCCACTGCCCGTCGACCGCGACGCCGATGCCGATGACGCCGTCCGCCGGGTCACCGCCGTCCGCGGCGACCTGCGGGGCGGTCGACGTGAAGCCGACCGCGCGCACGTCGGCCGCCGCGATAGCGGAGGCCGAGGCACCGACCGCCGCGTCCGCCTCGAGGCGCGGGCTCGTCGTCTTGAGCTCGAACGGTGCGACGACCGAGAACCAGCCGCCGGACGCCACGCCCCGGCCGTCGAGGTCGAGGTCGGCGGTGGTGGCCGTGCCCGGGAAGGCGACGGCCTGGCCCGACAGGTCGCTCACGAGCTTCGGCGACGCCTGGACGGGGACCCGCAGCGCGGCGGTGCCGTCCGTCGGGGTCAGGACGACGCGACCGCTGACCGACGACACGAAGTCGCGCGGCACGCCGAGCCCGGAGTCGGCGGACGACGTCGGGTCGAGCTCCTTGGCGAGCGTCGCGGGGTCCGCGGTGAGCGTCACGGTGACGACCGTGCGCTGCCCCGCGGGGACGGTGACCGACGCCGGGGCGACGGACACGGTCGCGCCGCCCGCGGTGCTCGACTGCGCGAAGCTCGTCGCGTACGTCTTCGGGGTGTCGCCCGTGTTCTGCACGGTCACGGTCTTGCGCACCGTCACGGTGTCCTGGCCGACCGGCACGACGCCGAACGCCACGGACACCTGGTCGGAGTCCTGCGAGGCGTAGGCCAGCGTCGTGTTCTCGACGGCGTCGACGGCGTCGACGCGGCCGGAGCCCACCCGCTCGGGACCGTAGGCGGTGCCCGTGCCCGACGGCCCGGTGAAGACGTCGTGCGTCGCGGTGTTCATGACGGACGCCTTGACCTCGGCCGGCGCCCAGCCCGGGTGGGCCTCCTTGACGAGCGCGGCGATGCCGGCGACGTGCGGGGTGGCCATCGAGGTGCCGGACTTGATGCTCGCGCCGTCCAGGTGACCGGACGCGACGGAGGCGATCCCCGTGCCGGGGGCCGCGACGTCGGGCTTGGCGATGCCGAGCGAGCCGTGCACGCCGCGCGACGACCCGCTGTTGAGCGTGTCGCCGATCTCCGGGATGGAGACGAACGACGACAGCGCGAACGACGGGCCGACGGTCATCGTGACCTCGCCGGCCTCGATCGCCGGGCGCAGCGCGTCGTGGCTCGGGCCGGTGAGCTGGGCGCCGGGGATGCCCGCGTTGCCCGCGATGCCGGCGACGAACGACGAGAGCTCGGAGGACAGCAGCACGCCGACCGCACCCGCGGCCTGCGCGTTGTTGAACCGCGCGGCGCTGCCGCACGCGCGCGTCGCGTCGTTGTCGTCCCAGTACAGGAACGCGATCTTGCCCGCGACGGCCGCCGCCTGCTCGGGCGTGAACGCCGCACAGCCGGTGAAGTCGCCCGCGACGAACGCGACCGGGGCGGTCACGTCGGCGCCGCCCGCGTAGTCCTGGGAGTTCTGGGCGGGGTACTCGCCCGCGAGCGCCGCGGGGGCGTCGACCCGCACCGCGTCGAACGTCTGGGTGTCGCCGACCGAGTTCGCCACCGTGAGGGCGGTGCGCGCGTTGCCGGGCGAGCCGCCGACGTCGGTCACGTCGCCCGCGTTGCCCGACGCGATGACGGACAGCGTGCCCAGGCGCGAGAGCTGGTCGATGAAGAGGTTCTCGGGGTCGTCCGCGGGCGAGCCGTCGGAGCCGAGGGAGAGGTTGACGATGTCGAGACGGTCGGACAGGTCGCCGTCGCCGTTCGGGTCGGCCGCCCACTCGAGCGCGTCGACGACGACGCCCGTCGAGCCGCCGAGGTCGCCGAACACCTTGAGCGCGTACAGGCCCGCCTCGGGCGCGGAGCCCGGACCGACCTGCCAGTCGGAGATGTCGGTGAGGGTGGAGTAGTCGCCGTCGAACGTCTCGCCGTCCGCGGTGACGCCGTACGCCGCCGTCGTGCCGGCCACGTGGGAACCGTGCCCGGAGCCGACCGAGTCGAGCGAGTCGATGGGGTTCTCGTCGGGCGTCGGCACGAGCGTCGTGCCGGGGACCGTGCCGCTCGCGTCGTAGTCGTAGCCCGCGAAGTCGTGCCCGCCGAGGAACTTCAGCTCGTCGAACGTGCCGTCGGGGACCGGGCCGGTGCCGCGGTCGCCGTACGCCTCGTCGAACGCCTCCTGCGTGCCGGGGCCGCCGAACGCCTTGTGCGTGTAGTCGAGCCCTGTGTCGATGATGCCGATGCGCACGCCCTCGCCGGTGAGGCCGGTGCTCTGCCACGTCTCGAGCGCCCGCGTGAACACGTCCGTGCCCTTGTTCGCCGGCTTCTTGGGGATGATCCGGTAGACCGTGACGACGGAGGCGTCGCGCGCGAGGTCGCGCACGCGGGCCGCGTCACCCGTGACGACGACGCCCGCGACGAGCGTGCTCGTGACCGACACCTGCTGCGGGTTCCGCGCGCCCGCGCTGCGGGCGGTCGCCTGCTGCGGGACGACGTCGTCCGCGAGCTGGGCGACCTCCTGCGCGTTGGCCTCGACCTCCTGGGGGCTCGCGCCCTGCGCGGCGAGGTCGACGGCCGACGGCGCGTCGAGCTCGACGAACGCCGTGACGGTGCCGCTCGCCTTCGCGAGGGACGGGGCGACCTTGTCGGTCGGGGCGAGGGACGCGCCCGACTGCACGCCGAGGGAGTCCCCGGGGTCGGGCGGCGGGTCCGCGACAGCAGGGGCTGCGGCCGCGGCGACGACGGCGAGGCTCGCGGCGGCGGCGGTCAGCGACACAGGTAGAGAACGGTGCTTCATCGACACTCATCTCCCCGGCAGGGCCGGTTCGGCGAAGGGTTCGTGGATGGGTCCTTCCCAGCGGTCTCGCCCGGGTGGGACGGAGGCCACCCGAGCACGGTAACCAACGAGTGCCTGACCTGCCCAGCGGCAGGTGCTGGTACGGCCCTCGAGCCGGAGACAACGGGGCCGGCACGCTCTACGATGCGGGCGGGGTCACAGGACGTGGCCGTCCTGTGGGAGTCCCCTTCCCGCGGCAGGTCCACGGGGTGCGAACCCGGGGGCGTGGCCCACGCAGAAGGAGAAACCATGACCAGATCCTCGCTCCGCGTCCTGTCCGCCGCGCTCGTCGCCGGACTCGCCCTCAGCGCCGCCGCGGCGACGCCCGCCCTCGCGTCGGAGCCGGACCTGCGGGTCGTGACCTGGGACCGTGGCACCGACCCCGCCGCGGACGCGCAGGTCTCGACCGGCGAGAGCTGTGCGGTCGAGGCGCAGCCTCTCCTGCCCGGCCAGGACCCCGACACGCTCCCGCCCGCGCCCGAGGTGTGCTTCGGCTCGCTCGAGGAGGCGCTCGAGTTCGTCTCGGGCGGCGACGTCGCCCCGTCCCGGCTCGCCGACGCGACGGCGGCGGAGGTGGAGGGCGTGGTCTCGGAGCTCAACGCGTCGGCGTCGTCGGCCTCGGCCGGGCAGCGCCTCGCCGGGACGGAGCGCGTGACCGCCGCCGCCGCCGCCAGCTCGCTCGTCCTGGGCGTGCTGTGGCGGGACGCCAACTACAAGGGCGCGTCGAAGGTGCTCTACGGCTCCGGCACCAACGGCTGCTACGGCGGCTCGACCTACGGCTTCCCGAACCTCGCGAACCTGCTCATGAACAACGTCGTCACGTCCGCCACGACCTACGCGGGCTGCTGGGTGACCCTGTACGACGCGTACAGCTACGCGGGGGCGAAGAAGAACTGCACACCGCACTGCGCGACGCTGGGCACGTTCGACAACAAGGCCTCCTCGGTCGTCTACCGTCCGGTCGGGCAGCTCGGCTGAGGCGTCACGCGGCCCCGCCGGGCACGTCGCTCGACCAGCGGCGGGCCCGGCCGGCCCCGAGCCGGGCCGGGCTCACCTCGCGCACGGTGACGCGACGTCCCACCAGGTGCCCGACGGCGTCCCCCGCGGCGCGCGCGGCCTGCGACCCGGCGTCGCCCGGGGCGTCCGGGACGACGTCGAGCACGACGTTCCCGTCGGCCGCCTGGTGGAGCTGCCACGCGGCCATGCCGTGGGCCTGGAGGTGCTGGGCGGCGTCGACCGACGGCACCCACGCGCCGTCGGGCCGCAGGTAGCGCACGGGCGACCGTCCCTCCAGGTCGTGCAGCTCGACCCGCGCGTCGCGCCGCACGATCCGCGCGCGGTCGCCGGTGCGGTAGCGCAGCAGCGGCAGGTACGGGTTCTCGTCGACCGTGACGACGACCTCGCCGAGGTCGCCGTCGGGGACGGGCGCGCCGTCGTCGTCGAGGGCCTCGACCCAGACGCGTCGGCCCGCGACGACGACGAACGGCCCCGCGTCGGTGCGGGCCGCGACCGCGCCCGTCTCGCGCAGCCCGTAGAGGTCGACGACGGGGACGTCCCACGTGGCGCGCAGGCGCGCGCGAGCGACGTCGGACAGGTGCGCGGCCCCGCTGACGAGCGCGACCGGGTGCAGCGCGAGGCCCTGCTCCTCCACGAGCCGGGCGAGCGCGAGGAGCGGCAGCGGCGAGCTCGACACCACCTGCGGGTCCTGCGCCGCGAGGAACGCCGCGCGGTCGCCGGGGTCCCTCCAGGCGCCGGGGTCGAGGTTGACGCGCGCCATGCTCGGGGCGGCGACTCCCGGTCCGCGGCGGAACCCGGTCATCGCCGACGCGTACGTGAACGCCTCGCGCTGGTCCACGAGGTTCATCAGGCCCAGGCGGCCGGGGGCGGGCTCCCAGGTCGCGCCGGCGCCTGCTGCCGAATCGGTGACGAGGTGCTGCAGGAGCACGAGGTCCGCCGCGACGGCCACGGGGTGCAGCGGCACGCGGACCGCCGCGCCCGTGCTGCCGGAGCTGGTGCCCTCGAGCACGCGCCCCAGCGGCACGTCCACCGGCACGAACGACGCCACGTCGTGCCGCAGGTCGTCGCGCGTGACGGGCCGGACCGCGGTGAGCGGCGACCCGGCCCGGCTCTCCCCGCGGTCGCGCGCCCGGCGGTACCGCGGCACGACGGCGTGCGCCCGGTCGACGAGGGCGCCCACCCACGCGGGCGGGGCGCCGGGCGCGTCCGCGATGCCGGAGGGCACGGCCGGTTCCTCGACGCGGGTGCCGGCACGGGTGTCCGCGCGGCCCGCGGCGAGGCGTGCCGCGACGTCGTCCAGCACGGGGAGGTCGTCGGGGCGCAGCCGGTCGCCCGTGACGTGGACCCAGGCGGGCGCGGCGGGGTGGTTCCGCACCGCGTCGAGCGCGGCGCGGCCGGCGTCGTCGAGCGTGGGCCAGCGCTCGGCGTCGGTGAGCGCGACCGCGGAGCCCGGGGCGTACTCGTCGAGCGTGAGGTCGAGGGCGTCGTCGGGTGTCGTCATGGAGTCCTCGTCAGGAGCTTCGCTAGTAGTTTGCGTACTGCGCCGCGGCTTCCTTGGCGCGCTTCTCCGCGAGCTCGCGCGCGAGCTGCTCGGCCCGCCGTGCCTCCTGCGCCATCTCGCGCGCGATCCGGCGCTGCTCCGCCGTGCTCACCGCCGCCCACCGGTCCTGGGCCACCTCGGGGGTCTCGCCCGCGGGCCGCAGCCCGAGCTCGCGGAGCACGGCGCGGGCCAGCTCCTCGCGCGCCGCCTGCGCGTGCAGCCACTCGTCCGGCGTCCGCAGCAGCGCGAGCGCGGGGACGGTCTGCTCGACGACCCGGACGAGCGCGCCCGGCGTCGCGGCGGCCCGGGACGCGGGCGCGGCGAGCAGGTGCTCGTCGCGCAGGAGCCAGCAGACCGTCCCGGCGAGCGCCGCGTACGGGGCGTGCGTGCACAGCGCCTCGACGGCGGCACGCTGCGGACCGCGCAGCACGCCGACCGCGCCGGACCCGGCGAGCAGGTCCGCGGTGTCGCCGACGAGCGCGGCGGCCGCGACCACGGGGTGGTCCAGCACGTCCGGGGGCGTGTCGGCCAGGCGGTGCACGACGTCGGCGAGCGCGGGGCCCTCGACCGTCGGGCGGGCGAGGTCATCGGTCACGGCGGGCTCCTTCCGGTCGGCTGCTCCCTGGCGTGCTCCTCGACGGTGTGCTCGCCGGGGCGCCGGTCGAGGCGCCCCACAGCTCGCGCGCGAAGGCGTGGGCGAACGCGACGAGGTCGTCCTGGGTCTGCACGGCGTGGACCCGGTAGCCCACCGCGTAGTCCCGCACCGTCTCGGCACCCTTCGCCGAGACGTCCAGCACGAGCGTGCCCCCGCCCCCGGCGGCCGCGACGGCGCGCGCCGCGGCGCCCTCGTGGGGCGCCACGAGCTCGGTGTCGGGGCGCGCGCCCCACCGGATCCGGACGACGTCGTCGAACATCGACACGACGCCGTCGTCGGAGATGACCGCGACGTGGCACGGGCGCGTGCGCGTCGGCGGGGCGCCGGTGGCCGGGTCGCCGAGGTGCGTGCGCTCCAGGAGCGGGACGGGGAACGACGTCGAGCCGCCGAAGTGCGCGACGACCGCGTCGAGCACGCGGTCCTCGTCGCGCACGAACCCGTCCGTGCCCGCGACCTGCCGCGGCCCGCTCCACGTCGTCGCCTGCACGCGCGCCCCGGCGCGCAGGGCCGAGAGCGCGAGCACGGCCCCGGCGAGCGCGATCGGCGCGACGCGGCGCGTCGGGTCGGGCGTCGAGCCGGACGAGTCGAGGTAGAGGTCGAGGTCGACGGGGACGCGGTCGGGCTCGTCGCCCGTGTCCTCGTCGACCGACCGGCGCACGGTCGTGAACCCGGGCACGACGACGGGGGAGCGCAGCAGCGTCCCCGTCCAGTCCACCTCGCCCAGCTCGTCGCCCACGTCCCACTGCTCGTGCGCGCCGAGCAGCGGCTCTGTGGCGCGCACGTGCTCGCGCACGGGGAACGGGACGAGCAGGGGCGCGGCGTGCTCGCGGTACCAGCGCCGGGCCGACGCCGCGGCGTCCGTCGTGAGCCCGAGCAGCCGGAGCGTCGCGTCGTAGTCCGCCGGCGCGAGGGCCTGACCGCTCGCGTCGTGGGCGCCCGCGCCGTCCGTCCCGGGCGCGTGCGGCGCGGCGTCCGTCACGGGATCGTCGGCCGCGCCCAGCCCGAGGTCCCCGACCACGCGCGGGTCGAGCGCGGGGTGGCGCACCGGCTCGACGGCGCGCGGGTCGGTCGCGAGCCCGCCGGGCACCGCCCCGGCCACCTCGTCCTGACCGCACACCACCTGGGGCAGCGTGGACCGCCGCCGCTGCAGGTGCCGCCGGCGGACCTCGCGGTCGCCGCGCCCGGGCCGGGCCTGGCGGCGGGGGTCCTGCGCGGTGGCCAGCGTCCCCGCCTCGGTCGCGAGCAGCGTGCGCAGCAGCGCGGCGAACCCCGCGGCGCCGCCGACGGGGTCGTCGGCGTAGGCGCGCACGAGGCGCGCCACGAGCGTCGCCTCGCGCTCGGCCACCGGGACGTCGGACGCGGTGAGGTCGCCGCGCGGCAGGCCCCAGAGGATCTCGTCCGCGCGCAGCACGGTCTGCATGACCACGCTCGTCCCCGGCCCGAGCGCGCGCCACAGCCCGGCGAGGTCGATCCCGGCGCGGCGCTGCAGCCGGTCGTTGACGAGCAGGTCGCTCCACAGGTTCGCGGTGAGCGGCGCGAGCTGGTCCTGGTCCACGAGCCCGGCGCGCGTGCGCGCGACGAGGAGCGCGCTCGTCGTGAGGTCGCCGGGGGAGAGCACGTGGTGCCCCACCTCGTGCGCGAGGACCGCGACCGCGTGGTCCTCGATCCCCAGCTCCACGACCTCGGCGAGGTTCACGTGCACGCTCACGCGCGTCGTCGAGAACCACGCGAACGACCCGACCCCCTCCGGGACCGTGGCGGGGCCGTGCAGCGTCGGGGCGCCGAGGCGCGTGAACCGCCCCCAGGCCGCGAGCGCCTCGGGCCACGCGGCCTGCCACCGCTGGCGCAGCGCCCCGAGGTCGGCGCGAGGCCGCTCGTCGGGCAGTGCCCCGACGGGTTCCGGCGTCGGCGCGCTCACCGGGGCCACCGCACGAGGAGGACGTCGTAGGAGCCCGTCCGGCTCAGCAGGGCGAGCCGGCCCGACGGCGTCTCGGCCACCGCGGCGCCGCTGACGTCCGTCAGGGCGACGTCGGGGGCCGGGTCGGCCGCGCGTCGGCCGGCGGGACCGTGGTCCGACCCGTGCAGGCTCTGGTCGTCGACGTCGGTCCCCGGCGGGGTGACCGTGCCGGTGGCGTGGTCACCCGCACCCGGGGCGCGCGCGACGAACGCGCCGTGGACGTCGGCGACGAGCGTCCACTCGACCGTCTCGTCGCCGACGGCGGCGGCGCCCACGGCGGTGTCCACCGCGGTCGGCGGGCCGTCGCCGGCGGAGAGCAGCACCCAGCGCAGGCCGGGGCGGCGCGCGTCGGCGCCGACGACGAGCGCGGGCGACAGCCACGGCCCGCCGAATCCGCGGAAGCCTCCGAAGCGCCCCAGGACCTCGGCGGGCCCGGGAGCGCCCGGCAGCCGGACCCACCGCGTCCCGGCGGGCTCGACGCCCTGGCCGACGGCGGGCCACCACCACGGGTCCGCGGCGTGGCGGTCGAGCACGGCCCGCAGGTCCGCGGCGTCGGCTCTCCCATCCGCCCCGGACCCGGGGAGCGACAGCGCGGCCCGCGCGACCTGCTCCGGGAGCGACCGCGCGGCGTCGAGCGCCGCGTCCCGGTAGCGCACGAGCCCGCTGCGCCACGCCGCGACGAGCACCGCGCCCCGGACCAGGTCCGCCGCGGAGGGTCCCGGGCCGACGCTCGCCGGGCTGCGGCCCCCCGCGGCGGCGGCGTCGACCACGCGCGCCGCCCACGCCGTCACGTCCCCGCGCGCACCCGGACCGCCCCCGACGGCCCGTGCGGCGTCGACGACCGCCGCGACCGTGACCGCAGGGGCGAGGGCGAGCCACGGCGCGAGCCGCGGGACGACGTCGAGGAGCGCGCGCCGCTCCGGTGCGCCGGGACGCCAGCGACGCGCGGCGGCGAGCCGCGCGAGCGCGTCGACGAGCGCGTCGCACGTCGCCGCGAACGCGTCGGCACCGAGCTGCCGGGCGAGCGGGTCCGCGGCCGCGGCCACCTCCCGCACCGCGTCGGCCAGGCCGTCGCGGTCCGCGCCGTGCGCGAGGGCCCGCGCGAGGACGGCGTCGTACCGCTCCCGTTCGGCGAGCGCGCGGGCGGCGAAGGGCGAAGGAGCCGCGGGGGCCGCGTCCCCGGCCGACGGCGACCGCACGCCGTCGGGCAGCGTCACGCGCCGCTCCAGCGCAGCCAGGTGAGGTAGTTCGTGTACCGCTGGTGGGCGTACTTGAGCGCGAGCGCGTCCTCGTACACGTGGCCGTGCAGCTTGGCGTGCTGCTCCCACGACGCGAGCACGTGCTCGATCCGGGCGAGCCGGCGCAGCACCTCCGCCTCGGGCAGCCCCTCGAACCCCGCCGCGACGTCCGCGAGGACCGCCCCCACGTCGTCCTGGTCGTCGAGGCCCGCGGCGTCGTACTGCCGGCACGCCGTGTCGAAGAGGTCGCGGATCCACGACACGCGGTCCGAGCGCAGGGGCTCGCGCTCGCGGTCGTCGAACGGGGCCGACTGCAGGTCCGGGAGCAGCTTGTCGTGCAGGACGAACGGGAGCACGGCGCGCAGGTCGGCGAGCTCCACCTCGGCGTCCCCGCGGAAGTACGCCATCGCCTTCGCGTACGCGACGAGCGACTGCAGGGCGCGCACCGACAGGCCGTTGAGCGTCTGCGCGCCCACGTCGCCCAGGCGGTCGCGGCCCGTGTCCGCCGTCGCCACGAGGTGCGGGTCGACGCCCGCGACGCGCGCCGTGTCCTTCGTCCGGTACTCGAACTGCCACCCCGCGCGCTCCAGCACCTCGAGCTGGCTCGCGAAGAACTCGAGGCGTCGGCGCACCGGCTCCGGGAACGGGACGGCGAGGATCGCGGCGTGCAGCGCGTCGTGCTCGGCGGCGTCGAACACGATCTCCGGGGGCACGTTCTCCTCCGGCCGCACGCGCCGCTCCGCCCGGGCCACGAGGTCGCCCAGGAAGCGGTTGTTGAACGGCAGCGCGTGCACGACGACGTCGATGCGGTCCCGCAGCGCGTCCACGACCTGGTACGTGCCGCCGCCCGCGTCGTCGTTCGCCGTGAGGTACCAGGCGGCGTCGCCCGTCTCGTACACCTGGTCGTAGACCTCGACGTACCCGTCCGCGAGCACGGTGAGCAGCGCCGACTGCGTGCGTGTCGGGATGCGGTTGTACTCGTCGACGATCTTCACGCGCATGCCCAGCCACGACCGCCACGCGACGTCCACGTCCGCGAGGCTGTCCGCCTGCACCAGGTCCTTGGGCAGCGGCGTGCCGAACAGGTCCGACACGGTGAGCTGCGGGTGCCCGTGCTGCATCGCGCGGCGCACGTCGCGCACGGGGTAGCCCGCCAGGACGCCCATGAGGACGGCGCTCGCGGTCTTCCCGCGCCCCGGGCCGCCGATCATGAGGCACCGCCCCCGCACGGCGAACGTCAGGAGCGGCAGCAGCACGAAGCTCGAGTACGACTGGTCGCTCGGCAGCGTGAGCAGCGCCTTCGAGTCGCCGAGCCGGAAGCTCGTCTCCCGCGCGCCGGGCGCCGCGAACTCGACGTCGTAGTGCGGGCTGATGATCGCGTGGTTGACGACCCAGAAGTACGCCTGGCGCAGCTTCTCGTCGAGCGGCAGCCCGCCCCGGGCCGCGCCGTCGTCGGAGCCGGCTCCGGTGACGGGCGTGCCGAACAGGTCGTCGACGCCCAGGGCGAACGGGTCGCGCCCGTCGGCCCGCCCCGCGGGCTGCGGCCGGGTCGGCGCGGAGGACACGTGCTCGAGATCGGTCACGGGCCGATCCTGCCACCGTCGTGCGCGGGTCGTGGGGACGTACGTGCCAGGTCCGCGGGGCTCGCCGGAGCGGGCCCGGGGATCAGAAGGCGTCGGTGCCGGCCTGGGGGAGCGGGTCGGCGACGTGGCGCGGGGTGGCGAGCAGCGGCCCGACGGCGGCCAGGGCCTGGGCGAGCCGGCTCGCCCGGTCGCCGCGCACCTCGAACCACGGGACGCCCGGGTGGGCGCCGTCCGGCGTCGGCAGCTCGGCGGGGCCGAGGTGCCGCACGACGTCGGCCGGGTCGTCGAGGCGCGGGCCGGTCGCGGCGAGGACCTCGCGGAACCGGTCCTGCATCGCGTGGCGCACGTGCTCGCCGTCGCGCAGGCCGTCCTGGACGAACGGGATCTCGTCGCCGGTCAGGACGTAGAGGTCGGGGCGCCGGGCGGCGGCGAGCGACTCGACGGTGGGGGAGCGGTGGCCCACGTAGCGCTCGTGCCACAGCGTCGTGGCGAGCACGTCGGTGTCGCACACGACGAGCGGGACGGGCGACACCGCGGCGGCGGCGTCCTCGCGCCGGGCCTGCTCGCGCGCGACGAGGTCGAACTCGGCGGTGTGCCACGGCGCGGCGAGGCCGCCGGGCCGGACCTCGGACCACTCGCGCCCGAACTCCAGCACGGGGTCGAGCCCGAGGTGGGCGGCGAGGTCGGTCGCGAGCGTCGTCGAGCCCGTGGACTCGGCACCGAGGACGACGACGCGCCGCACGTACCAGGAGCGGACCGGCGCGGGCAGCGCCCACCAGTGCGCCGCGGGGTCGGCGCGGACGGCGGACCCGGACACGGGCAGGTGGCGGCGGTCCGGGTCCACCTGGACCCACGTCGCGTCGAACCGCCGGGCGAGCTCGACGCCGTACCGGTCGGAGGTGAGCACCGCGTCGACCGGCGGGTCGTCGGGGTCGAGGAGGGAGCGCATGACCTTGACGTGCTCGTCCCACGCGTGCGGGTCGGCGTAGTCGACGGGAGCGTCGTCGAGCCCGTGCACCACGCGGGCGCCGGGCACCTCGGCGCGCAGCCACGCCGCCCGGGTCTCGGCGGGGATCGACTCGCTCGTCGAGGCGAGCACCTGGACGGTGACGCGCTCGCAGCGCGCGAGCGCGGAGCGGACCAGGTGCACGTGGCCCGCGTGCGGCGGGTAGAACTTGCCGATGACGAGGCCGTGGGCGAGCCGCGTCACCGGGCCGGCTCCGCGTCGTCGGGCACGGGGGCCGGGCCGACGGCTCGCGGGTCCGCCGTGCCCGCGGCCGCCTCGGCGCCGGGGTCGCGCCGGGCCGCCGACCACTCGCGCAGGCCCTGCACGCACAGCGCGACGAACCCGACGTAGAGCGCGGCGGTGAGCCACAGGCCCTGGCTCGCGTACAGCCCGACGAGCACGACGTCCGTGGCGATCCACACCCACCAGTTGCCGATCCACTTGCGCCCGAGCATCGTCTGCGCGAGCAGGCTCGACGACGTCGTCAGCGCGTCCCAGAACGGCACCGCGGAGTCGGTCCAGGTCGTGAGGACGGCGACGAGCGCGGCCGTCGTCGCCGTGGCGGCCACGAGCCCGACCACCCACGCCGCGCGCGGCGTGCGGTGCACGACGAGCCGTCCCCGGTCGGTGCCGCCGCGCAGCCACCAGTACCAGCCGAGCGCGCCGAGCACGAGGTACACGACCTGCAGGCCCGCGTTCGCGTACAGGCCTGCGCCCGTGAACAGCACGAGGAACACGACGTTGTTGGCCAGCCCGACGGGGAACGTCCACACGTTCTGCCGCACCGCGAGCCACACGCACGCGGCCCCCGTGACGAACCCCAGGATCTCCTCGACGCTCACGGGCGCACACTCTACGGGCGCGGCGGCGAGAGCCCGGGCGACGCTCGTGCGAGCGCACCGTGACTTCAGCGCCTGCGGTCGAGATCGGCGACTGCGACCGCTGATCTCGACCGCGACCGCCGATCTCGCGGCACTGTGACGTGCACCGCGCTCGGGGGCAGACGGGCCGTCGGGGCGTTACGGTCGGGACGAGCCCGGTCCCTCCCGGGCACCCCGATGTCGAAGGAGATCTCGCATGCCCACGCGTATCGCTCGTACCGCCTGGAACGGTGGACTGCAGGACGGTCAGGGCCAGGTCGAGCTGTCGAGCTCGAAGGTCGGCACGTACGACGTCTCGTTCCCGCGTCGCGCCGCGGACGACGCGGGCGGCGTCACGAGCCCCGAGGAGCTCATCGCCGCCGCCCACTCGTCGTGCTACGCCATGCAGTTCTCGGCCGTGCTCGCCGAGGCCGGCGCGACGCCCGTCTCGCTCGAGGTGACGGCCGAGGTCACGCTCGCGCCGGACCCCGCGGGCGGCTTCCAGATCCCGACGATCGCGCTCACGGTCCGGGGCGAGGTCGAGGGCATCGACGCGGCCGGGTTCCAGCAGGCGGCCGAGACGGCCAAGGCGACGTGCCCCGTGTCGAAGGCGCTCGCGGGCGTCCCGACGATCACGCTGGACGCGGCTCTCGAGAGCTGACGCGCGCACGATCGCGCCGAGCACGACGTGAGGGTCGTTGTCCGTGGGACAGCGACCCTCACGTCGTGCTCGGTGGAGTCCGGGTGCGGTCGACCGACGCCGCGGCGGGTCAGCGGGGCAGGAGCGGGGGCGACGACGTCCCGGCGCCCGCACGGACGCCGTCGACCAGCTCCGCCAGGGTGTCCTTCGCGCCGTGCGCGGGCGTCCAGCGCAGCAGCTCGTGCGCGAGCCGCGTGTCGAGGACCGGGACCCGCATCGTGAGGTCGAGCCAGTCTGCGCCGACCGGCACGAGGCGTGCTGCGCGGCCCAGGACGACCGCCGTCCGCACCGACCCGTAGGGCACCTGCTCCAGGTGGCCGTCGGCGACGACGTCCGCGACGTCCTGGGGCCCGAGCACCGTGGGGTGGGCGACGTTGAACGGCCCCGGGTGACGTCCCACGACGATCCAGGCGTAGGCCTCGGCGAGGTCGTCGGCGTGGACCACCTGGAACCGCAGGCCCTCGGGGACGCGGACGGACGCCAGCGGGCTCCGTCGCAGCGCGCGCGTGGCGAGGGGCCCGAGCAGGTCCCGGGCGATCTGGGACGCGGCGTCGCGCTGGAGGACGAGGGGTGACCGCACGCGCGAGACGACGATCCCGCCGGTGCGGTCGACGCCGTCGAGCAGGGCCTCGACGGCGGCCTTGTCCTCTGCGTGCGGCGCGCCGGAGGCACCCCGGACCGGCCAGCCCTCGGAGACGGGGGCGTCCCGCGCGTCGCCCGCGTAGGGGGCGGGGGAGTAGGCCGCGACCGAGGACGCGACGACGAGGTGGGCGACGCCGGCCTGCCGCGCGGCCGTGACGACGGCGCGCGCGCCCTCGACGTTCGCCCGGCGGCGTCCGTGGCCGCCCCGGTCCGCCCACGCGAGGTGGACGACGACGTCGGCCCCGGCGAACGCGGTGCCGAGCCGCTCGGCGGCGTCCGTCGCGGCGACGTCGGCGTAGCGCCACGTCGCGGTGTCGTGGGGGAACCGCACGGTGCTCGACCCGTCGGCGCGCGGCACGTGGCGCGCGACCGCGACGACGGACGTCACGACGGGCTCGACCGCGAGCCGGCGCAGCAGCGCGGTGCCGACGTTCCCGCTCGCCCCGACGACCACCACGCGCATGCGCTTCCTCCCGACCTCGTCCGTGCCGCCCTGTGTGCGTGTCTGGCGGGCGCTCTCCCGACGCTAGCCCGCCGGGGACGAGTTCGCCCGGGCGATGGCGAGGACGGCGCCGCGCGCGGGCTCGGGGAGCTCCGGCACGAGGACGACCGCGCTCGCGAGGACGAGCCGCTCGATCTCCGTGCGGGACAGCTCGCTCCCGCCGAGCCACGCCGCCGTGACGTTCTCGACGAGCGCGACCCAGCCCGCGGCGATCAGCCGGAGGCGCGGCGACGTGAGCGGCGCGCCGGACGTCGCGGAGACCGTAGAGGTCAGCCGGGCGACGAGGCCTTCCCGGACGCGTGCGAGAGCCTCCTGCGTCGCGTCGTCCTCGGCGAGCGCGCCGCGCCAGAGGTCCTGCCAGACGAGGCGCCGGGCCTCGACCGCGTCGAGGAACGACGCGACGGCGAGCGCCGGACGCTCTCCGAGGGGACGATCGTCCGGTGCGACGGTCGCCGCCTCGAGCCCCGCCACGGCCTCGAGCGCGACGGCCCGGCGCAGTCCCGCCGTGGACCCGAAGTAGTGGAAGACGAGCGCCTTGGACGCTCCCGACCGCGCGGCGACGACCGCAGGGGTGAGGGAGTCCAGGCCGTGCTCGTCGGCCTGCCGTGCGGCGGCGTCGAGCAGCTCGCGACGGCGGTCGGCGGGCTCACGCCGGCGGCGCGGGCCGTGCGGGGGGCTCGTGGCGTCGGCGAGAGCCGGGGGGTCGGCGGAGGGCGCGGGCGTGCGGGGCATGACCTCCGTTGTACGCCGTTGTTGACCGCGAGTCAACAAGAGGCGTAGCGTTGTTGACCGTGAGTCAACGGCGTCCTCGGGGAGGACCGGGGACCCACGAGAAGGAAGAGCCGGGATGCAGATCACGCTGACGGACGTCCGCGTCGACGGGCGGCGCGAGCCGATGCTCGAGCCGATGGACCTCGTCTGGTCCACGGGCGAGTGCGTGCTCGTCGCGGGCGAGCCCGGCCACGGGCACACCGCCCTCGCCCTCGTCGCCACGGGCCGGTTCGACCCCTCCGGGGGCGAGGTCCGGCTCCTGCCCGCGAGCACGCCGTCACGACGGTCCGGACGGGTCGCGCGCGGCGCCGCCGCCACCCTGCGCGACGTGACCGCCGTCGTCGACGTCCCCGGCATCAGCGAGCCCGACGACGCGCTCACCGTGTCCGACGTCGTCGCCGAGGGCCTCGCGCTCGCCGGACGACGGTCGCTGCCGTCGGACGTCACCCGCTGGCTCGCCGACCACTCGCTCACCACCGACCGCGCGCGGCGCCTCGACCAGGTCCCCGGGGTCGTGCGCACCGCGCTGCTCGCGGCGCTCGCGGCCGAGGACCCCGACGTCCGCTTCCTCGTGCTCACCCTCCCGGACCGTCACGGGGGCGAGCCGTCGGGCTGGTGGGAGGTCGCGCAGTCCCTCGCCGCCGCGGGCTACGGCGTGCTCGTGCAGTGCACGCGCGCCTCGGCCCGCGACCTCGGCGTCGACCTGCCCCCGGCCCGCGGCGCCTCGATCCACGAGCCGCCCGTCGTCGTCCTGCGGACCCGCCCCACCCCACCGCCCGCCTCCGACCCGGACCCGATCGAGCCTCCGGACGTCGCCGGACCCGGGGTCGCTCCCCAGGCTGGCGAAGATCTGAGGAACGATCCCGGGTTCGACGAGCGTGCCGACACCCAGCGCGACCCCGAGGAGGGCCGATGACCGCGATCCGTCTCGGGCTGTCCGAGCTGCGCCGCCTCGCCGCGGGCACGCTGCCGCGCCTCGCCATCCTGGCGATGGCGCTCATCCCCACCCTCTACGCCGGCCTGTACCTCTTCGCCAACCACGACCCGTACGACAAGCTCGACGAGATCCCCGCCGCGCTCGTCGTCCTCGACGAGGGCACCACGACGACGGACGCCCAGACCGGGACGACGACCGAGCGCCACTTCGGCCGCGACGTCGCCGACCAGCTCCTCGACGACGGCGGGTTCGGCTGGGTCGAGACGAGCCAGGTGGACGCCGAGTACGGCGTGCGGTCCGGGCGCTACGACGCCGCGCTCGTCATCGGCCCGACGTTCTCCGCCGACCTCGCGTCGGCGGGCGAGTTCGCACCCCAGCAGGCGAGCCTGACGCTCATCACGAACGACGCGAACAACTACCTCGCGCGCACCATCGCGGACCAGATCGTCGGCAAGGTGCGCGACTCGATCGCCGAGCAGGTGGGCACCGAGGCGGCGGACACGTTCCTGCGCGGCTTCGCGTCCATCCACACCAACCTCGCCGACGCCGTGGACGGCGCGGACCAGCTCCTCGACGGCGCGACGCAGCTCCGCGACGGCCTCGTCACCGCGGACGACGGCGCGCACACCCTCGCCGACGGCGCGGGCCGGGCCGCCGACGGCGCCGAGCGGCTCGACGCGAGCACCGGGACGCTCGCGGACGCCGTCGGGCAGCTCGACGACGGCGCCGAGTCCCTGGCCTCCGGGCTCGGGACGCTCCGGGGCGCGACGTCGTCGCTGCCCGACCAGACGCGCCAGCTCGCCGACGGCGCCGCGCAGGTCGCCGACGGGAACGCGCAGGTGGCGCAGTACGGGCAGCAGGCCGCCGACGCGGCGGGCCAGGTGCTGCCCGCGCTCGACACGGCCCGCGGCGACGTCGACGCCCGGCTCGACCAGCTCGTCGCCGACGGCGTCCTCGACCAGGCGACCGCCGACCAGGTGCGGTCGCAGGTCGCGCCGGTGCTCGACCAGCAGCGCGAGCAGGTTCAGGGCGCCGTCGACCAGGTGACGGCCGCGTCCGGGAAGCTCGACCAGCTCGCCGACGGCTCACGCCAGGTGTCCGACGGCGCGGCCCGCCTCGCCGCCGCGACGCCGCAGCTGACGGCGGGCATCGCGAGCGCCGCCGACGGCGCCGACCGCCTCGCCGACGGCACCGGGCAGCTTGCCGCCGCGACCCCGCAGCTCGTCGACGGCGTCTCCCGGCTCGCCGACGGGACGCGCCAGGTGTCCGACGGCGCGACCTCGCTCGCGGACGGCACGTCGCAGCTCCGCGACGGGTCCGGCGAGCTCGTCGACGGCGTCACCCAGCTCCGCGACGGGCTCGCCGAAGGGCTCGGCCAGGTGCCGGACCTCGACGAGCAGACGCGCCAGGACACCGCCGAGACCATCGGCAACCCGGTGTCCGTGAAGAACGAGGCGCTGTCGTCCGCCGGCACCTACGGGGGCGGCCTCGCGCCCTTCTTCCTGTCGCTCGCGACCTGGATCGGCGCCTACGTGCTCTTCCTGCTCGTGCGCCCGCTGTCCTCGCGGGCGCTCGCCGCGGGCCGTTCCGGCCTGGCCACCGCTCTGGGCGGGTGGCTCACCCCGGCCGCGATCGGCGTCGTGCAGGTCGCGGCGATGTTCACCGTGACCAAGTTCGCGCTCGACATCGACCCCGTGCACGGCGTCGGGACCGCGCTGTTCCTCGTGCTCGTGTCCGCCACGTTCGTCGCGATCCTCCAGGCGCTCAACGTCTGGCTCGGCGCGGCCGGGCAGTTCCTCGGGCTCGTGCTCATGCTCGTCCAGCTCGTCACGGCGGGCGGCACGTTCCCGTGGCAGACGATCCCCGAGCCGCTGCGCTCGATGCACCAGTTCCTGCCCATGACGTACGCCGTCGAGGGCCTGCGCCAGCTCCTGTACGGCGGCAACATGGCGACCGTCACGCGCGACGTCACCGTCCTCCTCGTCGTCCTGGTCGGCGCCCTCGCCGTCACGACCCTCGCGGCCCGCAAGCAGCGCGTCTGGACCATCAAGAAGCTCCAACCGGAGCTCGTCCTCTGACGCCGAGGTAGATCCCTGGTCGGCCGAGGTGAAGCCCTGGTCATGCCCGACGGCGTGTGGTCGCCCTGGGTGGTCGGGGTGGGTGGTGGTGCCGCGTCTACCATCCGCCGCTCGTTCCTCGCGGCTCCCGCCAGGCCCGCCACGACGCGGCACCACCACCCGCCCCGACCCGGCTTCGTCTCGCCGTGGTCTCTGCTCGCCTGGGCGAACTACCCGCGGCGTCGTTCGCTCACGTCGGGCGGCCGCGACCCGTCCGCGGTGGGCGACGGGCCGCCGTCGGGCATCAGGTGCCCATGCCGGCCGCAACCCCGGCCGTGACGGGTGACCACGCGCCGTCTGGCATGACCAGGGCGCTACGCGGCGGACCACGCCTCTACGTCGGCGGACCAGGGCCCATAGGTCGGAGGACCACGCCGCTACCTCGGTGGACCAGGGCCCTAGGTCGGCGGGCCAGGCCTCTACCTCGACCGACCGACGGCTCTGCCTCGGCAGATCGGCTGCCAGGGGTCGGACGGTTCCGGGTCTCCGGGCGCGAGGGTGCGACAATCGCGACGTGTCCGCTGAGATCGACGCCACCCCGACCCCCGCCCCGCAGCACGACGGGAACGGCTCGCGGCGGTCCGGCTCCCGGGCGACGACGTCGCCGGAGGCGGAGCGCGAGGCCGCTCTCCGCGAGGCCGAACGGGCGGCCGACGCCGCCCGCACGGCGCTCGCCGAGGCCCTGCGGACGGTCGTGCGCGGCGCGGTCGACTCCTCCACGCGGCGCCGGGCCGAGTACTCGACGGACGCGTCGAACTACCGCGTCGTGCCCGAGGCCGTGGTGTACCCGCAGGACGCGGACGACGTCGTCGCGGCGCTCGACGTGCTGCGCGAGCTCGAGGTGCCGGTCACGGCGCGCGGCGCCGGGACGTCGGTGGCGGGCAACTCGATCGGTCCGGGCGTGGTCCTCGACTTCACGCGGCACGTGAACCGTGTGCTCGACGTCGACCCGGAGGCCCGCACCGCGCGGATCGAGCCGGGCGTCGTCATGTCGGCGCTGCAGCAGGAGGCCGCGCCGCACGGGCTGCGGTTCGGCCCCGATCCGTCGACGCAGAACCGCGCGACGCTCGGCGGCATGATCGGCAACAACGCGTGCGGTCCCCACGCCGTCGCCTACGGGCGCACGGTCGACAACGTGATCGAGCTCGACGTCGTCGACGGCCGCGGCCGCCGCTTCACCGCGGGCAAGGGCGACCCGACGTTCGCCGACGTCCCGGGGCTCGCGGAGCTCGTCCGGGAGAACCTGGCGCTGATCCGCACGGAGTTCGGGCGGTTCGGGCGCCAGGTGTCGGGCTACTCGCTCGAGCACCTGCTGCCGGAGAACGGGTCGGACCTCGCGAAGGCGCTCGTCGGCACCGAGGGCACCCTCGTGACGATCCTCGAGGCGACGGTCCGCCTCGTCCCGGTGCCGTCCAAGCCGACGCTCGTCGTGCTCGGCTACCCGGACATGCCGTCCGCGGCCGACGACGTCCCGACCTTCCTGAACCTCAGCCCCCTCGCGGTCGAGGGCCTCGACGCGCGGCTCGTCGACGTCGTGCGCCGCGCCAAGGGCGCGCAGTCCGTCCCGCCGCTGCCGCCGGGCGCGGGCTGGCTCATGGTCGAGGTCGGGGGCGCGACCCCCGAGGAGGCGATGGCGAACGCGGAGGCGATCGTCGCGGCGTCGGGCAGCGAGGCCACGATGATCCTGCCCGCGGGACCCGACGCGACCAAGATGTGGCAGATCCGGGCCGACGGCGCCGGGCTCGCCGGGCGCACGCCCGCGGGCGAGCAGGCCTGGCCGGGCTGGGAGGACTCGGCGGTCCCGCCGGAGCGGCTGGGCGACTACCTGCGCGACCTCGACGCGCTCATGGCGCGCTACGGCGTCGACGGCCTGCCGTACGGGCACTTCGGCGACGGGTGCGTGCACCTGCGCATCGACATCCCGCTCGAGGCGTCGGGGTCGGTGCTGCGCACGTTCATGCTCGAGGCGGCCGAGCTCGTCGCGAAGTACGGCGGCTCGCTCTCGGGCGAGCACGGCGACGGGCGCGCGCGCTCGGAGCTGCTCCCGGTCATGTACAGCCCCGAGGCGATCGCGCTCATGGAGCGCTTCAAGGCGCTGTTCGACCCGCAGGACGTCATGAACCCGGGTGTCGTCGTGCGCCCGAGCGCGGTCGACGACGACCTGCGGCGCCCGCACGCGCACCCGCTGCTGTCGAAGGTCGGCGCGCCGGGCACGCCCGGGACGAGCACGGCAGCGCCCGCGAAGGTCACGAAGATCTCGCGCCGCGCCGGCTACCAGGGCTTCTCGTTCGCGCACGACCACGGCGACATGACGCAGGCCGTGCACCGCTGCGTCGGCGTCGGCAAGTGCCGCGCGGACAACACCGCCGCGGGCGGGTTCATGTGCCCGTCGTACCAGGCGACCAAGGACGAGAAGGACGTCACGCGCGCCCGCGCCCGCGTGCTCCAGGAGGCCGTGAACGGCACGCTCGTGGGCGGCCTCGCGGCGCCGGAGGTGCGCGACTCGCTCGACCTGTGCCTGTCCTGCAAGGCGTGCTCGAGCGACTGCCCCGCGGGCGTCGACATGGCGCAGTACAAGTCCGAGGTCCTCTACCGTACGTACCGCGGCAAGCTGCGACCCGTCGACCACTACTCGCTCGGCTGGCTGCCGGTCTGGGCGCGGCTCGCGACGGGGATGCCCCGCCTGGCCAACAAGCTGCTCGGGTTCCGGCCGCTGGCGAAGACGGTCCTCTGGGCGGGCGGCATGGACACGCGCCGCTCGATGACCACGTTCGCCGAGGTGCCCTTCCGCACGTGGTGGAAGCGCGGCGGCGCGACCCAGGGCGTCCCCGGGCTGCACATCGGCGAGCGGCCCGGCCACCCCGTGCGCGACGAGCGCCCCAAGGTCGTGCTGTGGACGGACTCGTTCAGCGACAACATGTCGCCGGGCGTGCCGCAGGCCGCCGTGAAGGTGCTCACCGCGGCGGGGTACGACGTCGTCGTGCCCGACGAGCAGGCGTGCTGCGGCCTCACGTGGATCAGCACGGGCCAGCTCGACGGCGCGCGCAAGCGCCTGGAGAACCTGCTGTCCGTGCTCGGCCCGTACGCCGTGAACGGCATCCCGATCATGGGGCTCGAGCCGTCGTGCACGGCCGTGCTGCGCTCCGACCTCGTGGACCTGTTCCCCGACGACCCGCGCGCCCAGGCCGTGTCCGCCGCGACGCGGACGCTCGCCGAGCTCCTCACGTCGGTCGACACCGCGCCCGGCCGCGAGTCCGGGTGGCGCGTGCCCGACCTGTCGGACGTGACCGCCGTCGTGCAGCCGCACTGCCACCAGCACTCGGTGATGGGCTTCGCCGCGGACGAGCGGCTGCTGCGCGACGCGGGCGCGACGATCAAGGTCCTCGCCGGCTGCTGCGGGCTCGCGGGCAACTTCGGCATGCAGAAGGGCCACTACGAGACGTCGGTCGCGGTCGCGGAGAACGCGCTGCTGCCCGCGCTGCGCGACGCCGCCCCGGGCGACGTCTACCTCGCGGACGGGTTCTCGTGCCGCACCCAGGCCGACGACCTCGCCGGCGTGCAGGGCAAGGCTCTCGTCGAGCTGCTCGCCGAGCGGCTCTGATCGTCGCGGGCGACCGGCGTGCCCGACGGCGCGCGGTCGCCCGGGTGGGCGGCCGTCAGCCGCGCGCGGGGTGCACGTCCGTGATCGCGTAGCACTCCTCGTCGTCGATCGCGCGCGGCATCGGGTCGAGCGTGAGCGACGTCGGGTAGCCCAGCTCGCCGTCGAACGCGACGTCGGTGACGTCGTCGTGGCGCTCGTCGACGAGGTCGAGGAACCCGTCGATCGTGCGGCCACCGCTCTCGACGTACGACTCCGGGGTCGTCTCCAGGTGCGCGAGGCTCGCCGAGACCGCGACCACCTCGCCGCCCACGACCTCGACGTCGAAGTCCCCGATGAGGTTCCGCTCGCCGCACGACGACGTGAGCGTGAACGCGTAGTCGTCGTACCCCGCCGCCGCCCACCGGTCCCGCGCGTCCGACAGCCCGGCGACCGGCGACGCCACGCCCGCGGGCGCGCACGCGGCCGCCCCCGTCGAGACGGCGAGCAGGCCGGCCAGGGCGAACACCGCCGTCGTCCGGGACGGGCGCGGGCGGCGGGGCGACGTCGTCTCCATGCCCTGCTCGTGTCCCGACCCGCCCCGGCCTTGCCCGTGCGCTGCACGTTCGTGCACCGAGGTGCGGTCGCTCGTGCCCGGCGTGAGCATGGCAGGGGAGCGCCACCGTGGGCGGCGCTCCTTTCCTGTCGTCGGCGGTGAGAGGGAGTGGCATGTACTACTCGAGCGGCAACTACGAGGCGTTCGCGCGGCCGCGCAGGCCCGAGCGGACGGACCGGATCGGGTCCGTCCATCTCGTGGGGGCGGGGCTCGCCTCGCTCTCGGCGGCGGGCTTCCTCGTCCGTGACGGGCAGGTCCCCGGGGAGAAGATCACCGTCTACGAGCGGCTCAAGCTCCCCGGTGGTGCGCTCGACGGCATCAAGGAGCCGCGGCGCGGGTTCGTCATCCGCGGCGGGCGCGAGCTCGAGGACCACATGGAGTGCCTGTGGGACCTGTTCCGCTCCGTGCCGTCGATCGAGACCGAGGGGGTCTCGGTCCTCGACGAGTTCTACTGGCTCAACAAGGACGACCCGAACTTCTCTCTCCAGCGCGTCACGGAGGACCGCGGCAAGGACGCGCGGTTCGACAACCTGTTCCGCCTCGACGAGAAGGCGCAGAAGGAGATCACCAAGATCTTCCTCGCGCGGCGCGAGGACATGGAGGGGAAGTCGATCGAGGAGGTGATGTCGAAGCACTTCCTCGACAGCCAGTTCTGGCTGTACTGGCGCACGATGTTCGCGTTCCAGGAGTGGCACAGCGCGCTCGAGTTCAAGCTGTACCTGCACCGGTTCATCCACCACGTCGGCGGCCTGCCCGACCTCTCGGCGCTGAAGTTCACCAAGTACAACCAGTACGAGTCGATGGTGCTGCCGCTGACGCGCTGGCTCATGGACCAGGGCGTGACGTTCCGGTTCCACGTCGAGGTCACCGACGTCGACTTCGAGCTCGCGCCGGACCGCAAGGTCGCGACGCGGCTGCACCTGCTCGACCACGGGGCAGGCCACGAGACCGGCGGGGGCGCTGTCGAGCAGACGGTCGACCTCGGCGAGGACGACCTCGTCATCGCGACCATCGGGTCGCTCACGGAGAACTCCGACAACGGCGACCAGCACACCCCCGCCCGCCTGGACACGGGACCGGCGCCCGCGTGGGACCTGTGGCGGCGCGTCGCCGCCAAGGACCCGGCGTTCGGGCGACCCGACGTGTTCAGCACCGACATCCCGCGCACCAAGTGGCAGTCCGCCACCGTCACGACGCTCGACCGGCGCATCCCGGAGTACATCGAGCGCATCTGCAAGCGCGACCCGTTCAGCGGCAAGGTCGTCACGGGCGGCATCGTCACCGCGCGCGACTCGTCCTGGCTCATGAGCTGGACCGTCAACCGGCAGCCGCACTTCAAGGCGCAGTCGCCGGACGAGATCGTCGTGTGGGTCTACGGGCTGTTCGTGGACACGCCCGGCGACTACGTGAAGAAGCCCCTCCAGGAGTGCACGGGCGAGGAGATCACGCAGGAGTGGCTCTACCACCTCGGTGTGCCCGAGGCCGACATCCCGACCCTCGCCGCCGAGGCCGCGAGCTGCGTGCCCGTGATGATGCCGTACGTCACGGCGTTCTTCATGCCCCGGCACGCGGGCGACCGGCCGCAGGTCGTGCCCGACGGCGCGAAGAACTTCGCGTTCATCGGCCAGTTCGCCGAGACGACGCGGGACACGATCTTCACCACCGAGTACTCCGTGCGCACCGGCATGGAGGCGGCCTACCAGCTCCTCGACCTGGAGCGCGGCGTCCCCGAGGTCTTCAACAGCACCTACGACGTCCGCAAGCTGCTCGCCGCGGTGAGCGCCCTGCGCGACGGCGAGGAGCTCGACATCCCCGGGCCGCGGATCCTGCGCGACCGCCTCCAGAAGAAGGTCGACGCCACCGAGATCGGCGAGCTGCTCGCCGAGTTCAGCCTCCTGTCCCACGACGAGTAGCGGCACGGACCGCGTCGGCGAGGCGGGCGACGGCCTCGCCGACGCGGGCGTCGGCGAGGTTGCCGTACCCGAGCACGAGGGTCGTGGACCGGTCGGCGGGGCGCACCTGGTAGCGGCGCAGGTCGACGACGGTGACCTCGCGCCGCGCGGCCTCGCGCACGACGTGCGCGGCGTCGGGCGCCGGGTCGTCGGGTGAGCCGGGCAGGGTGAGCAGCGCGTGCATCCCCGCCGCGATGCCGCGCACCGCGGCGCCGGGCAGCTCGCGCGAGAGCGCGTCGAGCACGGCGTCGCGACGGCGGCGGTACCGCCCCCGCGCGGCGCGCAGGTGCCGGTCGTACCCGCCTGAGGCGACGAGGCGGGCGAACGTGAGCTGGTCGACCGTGGACGGCGCCGCCGTCGTGCCGTGCGTCGTGGCGGCCGCGCGCATCACGGACTCGCGCCAGCGGGCGGGCACGACCATCCACCCGACGCCGAACGCCGGGCTCATCGTCTTGCTCACCGACCCCAGCAGGACCACGCGGTCGGGGTCGAGCTGCTGGAGCGCGGCGACGGGCCGGCGGTCGTACCGGAACTCGGCGTCGTAGTCGTCCTCGACCACGAGGCCGTCGACGGCGCGGGCCCACGCGAGCACGGCCTCGCGCCGCTCGGGTGCGAGCGCGGCGCCGGTGGGGAACTGGTGGGCGGGCGTCAGCAGCGCTGCGCGCGCCCCGGTCCGTCGCGACGCCGCGACGAGCGCGTCCACGTCCGCGCCCGCGTGGTCCACGGGGACGGGGACGGTGGTGAGACCGACGCGGCCGGCGACGTCGCGCAGCACCGACCAGCTCGGGTCCTCGACGAGCAGGTGCGTGTGGCCCGCCTCGACGAGCGCCGCGGCGACGCGCGCCATCCCGTCGGTCGCGCCGCGCGTGAGCACGACGGCGTCGTCCGGCCCGGCGACGACGCGTGCCCGGCGCAGGTGGTCGGCGACGACGGCCCGCGCGTGCGGGTGTCCGGCGGGCGCGGGCTGGCCGAGATCGTCGTTCGACGACGCGGCGAGGGCCTCGCGAGCGGCCCGCAGCCACGCGTCGCGCGGGACGTGCCGCAGGTCGGGCACGCCCGGCGCGAGGTCGAACCGGGCACGGCCGGGCAACGGCGGGACCTCGCCCACGCGGGCGATCGCCGGTCGTCCGCCCGACCGCGCTCCTCCGGGGCTCGTCGGCCGAGCACCGGCCGCGGCGGAGACGCGGGTCGCGGCGCCGGTCCGCGCCTCGAGGAAACCCTCGGCGACGAGCTGGCCGTAGGCCTCCGTGACGACCCACCGCGAGACCCCGAGCGACTCGGCGAGCTGACGGCTCGGCGGCAGCGCCGCCCCGACCGGGACGCGCCCGGTGTGCACGGCGTCGCGGATCGCGCGCTCGAGCCGCTCGACGCGCGAGCCCGGCCCTGTCCCCAGGTCGAGCAGGGCCTCCCAGGCGAGCTCCGCCGTCGTGCCCGGCCGTGGCTCGGAATTGGTCTGGTCTGTGGCCATGGAATCGGACCGTACACCCGTGCCGATCCCTCCGTAGCGTGGAGCACGTCATCAGGACCACGGGTCCACCACGGACCACCACGAGCTTCGGGAGACCACCATGCGGTACCGCACCATCGGCGACGGGCGCACCTCCTTCGACGTGTCGACCCTCTGCCTCGGCACGATGAACATGGGCACGCTCGTCGACGAGGACACGTCGTTCGCGATCCTCGACCGCTACCGCGAGGCGGGCGGCACGTTCCTCGACACGGCGAACAACTACAGCTTCTGGGCCGGCGGCCACGGCCGCGACAGCGAGGACCTCCTCGGCCGCTGGCTCGCGAGCCGCGGCGTGCGCGACGAGGTGCGCATCGCGACCAAGCTCGGCGCGGCGAAGAAGGACCCGGCCCTGCCGCTGCAGAACGTCGAGCCCACGAACTTCCAGGGCCTCGGCGCCGACGTCGTCGGGTACGAGGCGCACGAGAGCCTGCGCCACCTCGGCGTCGACCACGTGGACGTGCTGTACGGGCACGTCGACGACCACGGCACGGCGATCGCCGAGACCGTCGGCGCGTTCGGCAAGCTCCAGGCCGAGGGCGTCGTCGGCATCACGGGCATCTCGAACGTCGCGCTGTGGCGCGTCGTCGAGGCGCGCGAGGAGGCGCTGCGCCAGGGCGTCGCGCCCTACGGGCTCGTCCAGCAGAACTACACCTACGCCTACCCGACGCCCGAGGTCGGTCGGCACAACTGGGCGTCGTACGAGCTGCTCGACTACGCGGCGTCCACCGGCGTCGACGGCCGCCCACCGCTCGCCGTCACCGCCTACTCGCCGATCCTCCAAGGGGCGTACGTGCGCCGCGACAAGCCGCTGTGGGACGGGTTCGACCACCCGACCACGCGCGAGCGCATCCGCCTCCTCCACGAGGTCGCGGGCGAGCTCGGCGCGACGCCCAACCAGGTCGTGCTCGCATGGCTCCTCGGGGGCGAGCACCCGGTCGTCCCGATCATCGGGCCGAGCACGATCGAGCAGCTCGACGAGCTCCTCGGCGCGGCCGACCTCGAGCTCGACCCGGAGCTGCGCGCCCGCCTCGACGCCGCCTGAGCCCACGTGTCCCGCTCGGCCCGACGCCACGACGTCGGGCCGAGCGGGACACGGCGTCCCGGCGGGTAGGGTGCGGGGACCTGCTGCCGGACCGTGCCGAGGGGGCCACGTGGAGTTCCAGGACGTCGTCCGACGCCGCCGCATGGTGCGCCGGTTCACCGCCGAGCCGGTCGACCCCGACGCGGTAGACCGCCTCGTGCGCAACGCGGTCCGCGCCCCGAGCGCGGGGTTCGCGCAGGGGTGGTCGTTCCTCGTGCTCACCGAGCCCGACGACGTCGCGCGCTTCTGGTCCGCGACCTCGCCCGAGCAGCCCGAGCGGAGCATGAGCGCGTGGCTCGCGGGGATGCGCACCGCACCCGTGCTGGTCGTGGTCCTCACGTCGAAGGACGTCTACCTCGACCGGTACGCCGAGGACGACAAGGGCTGGGCCGACCGCGACGAGAACCGCTGGGCCGTGCCGTACTGGCACGTCGACGCGGGGATGGCCGCGCTGCTCATGCTGCAGACCGCCGTCGACGAGGGGCTCGGCGCGTGCTTCTTCGGCGTCGCGCCGGGCGAGGTCGCGCGGCTGCGCGCGGCGTTCGACATCCCCGACACGTACGCCCCGACCGGGGTCGTCGCCGTCGGGCACCCCGCCGACCGGGCGACCACGGGCTCGCCGCGACGTCGCGAGCGCAAGCCGCTCGACGACGTCGTGCACCGCGGCCGGTGGGGAGCCCGGCCGTGACGCGCGGGCCGCGTCGGGGCAGGGCGCTCGCGGCCGGGGTCGTGCTGGCCGTGGCCGTCGTGAGTGCGTGCACCGGGGGACCGGCGCCCGACCCGACCGACGTCGCGACCACGACGAGCTCGCCGGGCAGCGTCCCTGGTCCGGGCGCGAACGACGGTTCGGCCTCCGCCCCGGACGCTGGACCAGGATCCGGGACGTCTCCGGGCGAGCAGGACGAGGCGACCGGCTCGGACCCCGGCCCAGCCTCGGTCGGCGACGCCCCCGAGGTCATGAGCCTGTCGGGGGCACGGACTGCGGCGCCGCTCGTCGCGCGCGCGGGGTGGCAGGTGGTCGGGTCTGCCGGTGCGTGCGTGCTCTCGTGGCGCGGCGCGAGCGACGCCGCGGCTCCGGCCGCGGGCGCCCGCGAGGTGTCCGCGGCGCTGCTCGCGGAGATGGTCGACGCGGACGGCGGCGACGCGGCGGCCACGCGCGACGTCCTGCTCCCGCTCACCTCCGACGGCGTGGCGATCCAGGGCATGAACGCGGTGGTGCAGGACTGGGACGTCGACACCCCGCGAGGCCCGGTGCAGGTGCGGGGTGCTGCGCGCGTCGCGAGCGTGCCCACGTTCGACGGCGGCGCGTCGACCCAGTCCGTCGTGCTCGCGCTCGACTGCGCGGGCTCGCTCGACGACGGCGCGTGGCAGCAGCTCCTCGCCGACGTGCGCGTCGGCCTCGTCGGCCCCGTGGAAGAGCTCGGCGCCTGGCCCTCGTAGCCGGCGCGCCGGTCAGGCGTCGCGGTCGCGCAGCGCCGGGACGTGCAGCCCGACGACGGCCCGCGCGTCCGCGGGCAGCTCGCCCCAGTCCTCGACGGTGTCGAGGTCGACCGCGGTGCCGGGCCGCTGCACGACGACGGCCCGCAGCCCGAGCCGCTCGGCCTCGGCAACATGGGCGGCACGGCTCCCGACCCCGAACCGAAACCGAAACCGTGCCACCGGCCGAGCACGAGGTTCCTGTCGTTCTGGGCCGCTTTCCGACAGCAACCCCGTGCTCGACGGCGCGGAAGCCGGAGGGTCGAGGGCGAGGAGGTTCGTGCCCGCGCCCCGGCGGTCCGTCGCGACGACGACGGGCGCGTCCTCGGCGAGGAGCGCCGCCACGTCCGCGGGCGTGAGCGCGGGGAGGTCGGCGTGCGCCACGAGGAGCCGCACCGGGCCCTCGGTCGACGCGCCCTCGGCTGCGATCTCCCGGCCGACGTCGACCGCTGCGTTCAGGCCCGGCCGGTCCGCGGGCTGCAGGACGATGCGGAGCCGGTCCGCGTCGTCGGTCAGGAGGGGGAGCCCGTCGGTACCGGCGGCGTCCGCCGCGGCGGTGGACTCGTCCACCACGACGTCGCGCAGCGCGCGCCACGTGAACCGCGGGTCCGACGTCACCACGACCACGCGCTCCACGCCGTCGCTCGCGAGCAGCGTCCCCACGACGTGCCGCGCGAGCACGGCGATCAGCCGGCTGCGCGACGCGGGGTCCAGGACGTGCGCGAGCCGCGACTTCCCCGACGACCCGTCACGCAGCGGCACGACGGCGACCACGCGCCCCGGGCGGGCGGGCCCACCCGGGCGAGCGGCGCCGTCGGGCACCACGAGGTCACCCACGAGCGTCACCCGCCGACGCGAGGAGCGTGCGCGCGAGGCGCTCGCGACCCGCGGCGCCGCCCATGACGGTGTCCGTCACGACGACGTCCATCCCGAGCGCCCGCACGTCGTCGGCGAGGTGCGCGTCGTGGTCGTCGATCACCATGACGTCGACGAGCCCGACGTACAGGCGCGCGACGCCGAGCGCCGAGACCTCGTGCCCGAGCGTCGTGAGGATCTGCGCCGCAGGCCCCTTGATCGCCCGCCCGCCGACGATCGGGCTCACCGCGACGCGGCGCGCGGACGTCCCGCCGAGCGCGTCCCGCACCCCGGCGACGCCCAGCACCGGCTCGACCGACAGGAACGGGTTCGACGGCGCGACCACGACGACGTCGGCGCCGGTCACCGCGTCGAGCACGCCGGGCGCCGGGCGCGCCGCCTCGATGCCGTCGTAGACGAGTCCCAGCACGTCGTCCGCGTGCCGGCGCCCCACGAAGTACTCCTGGAACCCGAGGCGGCCCGCGGGCGTGTCGACGAGCGTCGCGACGCGGTCGTCGGTCACGGGCAGCACGCGCGCCCGGACGCCGAGCGCCGTCGTGAGCCGCGCGGTCACCTCGGTCAGGGACGCCCCCGCGCGCAGGCCGGCCGTCCGGACCACGTGCGTCGCGAGGTCGCGGTCCCCGAGCGTGAACCACGTGTCCTCGCCGAGCCGGCCCATCGCGTCCAGCGCCGCGTACGTCTCGCCGACGACGCCCCAGCCGCGCTCCTCGTCCGCGAGCCCGGCGAGCGTGTACGTCACGGTGTCCAGGTCGGGGGAGATCCACAGGCCGTGCAGCTCGACGTCGTCCGCCACGTTGACGACGACCGTGAGGTCGGCCCCGGCGAGGTCCAGGCCGTGCGCGAGGCGTGCCCCGCCGACCCCGCCCGCGAGCACGGTCACGCGGTCGGTGCGGTGTTCTGCTGTCACGACGACGAGCCTACGTCGGGGCGGTTCGTGGTCCGCCGCCGTGCCACCATGGGCCCATGGCCGTCTTCGCCTTCTCCGTCGCCCCGCTCGGTGCCGGCGAGTCCGTCGCGGACTCCGTCGCCGAGGCCGTCCGCATCGTCCGCGAGTCGGGCCTGCCCAACCGCACCACCGCGATGTTCACCGAGATCGAGGGCGACTGGCACGTCGTCATGCCGGTGATCCAGCGCGCCACCGAGGCCGTCGGCGCCGGCGGTCACCGGGTCTCGCTCGTCATCAAGGCCGACATCCGCCCGGGACGCACCGGGGAGCTCACCGGGAAGGTCGAGCGGGTCGAGGAGCGGCTCGCGGTCGAGTCGGAGGAGACCGGGCACGCCTGACCTGCGGGGTCGCGCGCGGGTGGTTCGACCGGTTCGAGGGACTTGACCGGCGACGTAGGCTATGGCGCAAACGCCCCCGCCCAGGTCGCGTCCCGCTGCAGCAGGAGATCCACCGATGCCCCTCTTCGAGGTGGACGCCGAGCGTCCCGTACTGGTCCAGCCGCCCCAGCCGGCAGGTGCCTTCGGGACGGACGCGCAGCGCGTCGTGGACGGCAACATCGAGGGGCTGCTGGGCGAGCAGATCTTCCCCGTCGCGCAGGGCACGTCCGACGACGAGCCCCACCTCCTCGCGCTCGACGCCGCCGGCCTCCCGGTCGTCATCGAGGTCACCGCGGAGCTCACGGAGGAGGCCCTCACCGCGGCGCTCAACCACGCCGGCCGGGCCGGGCGCCTCACGCGCGCCGAGCTCGCCGCCCGCTACACCGGCGGCGCCTCGCGGTTCCAGCAGGACGTCGCGGCGTTCTACGACAACGTCCCCCTCACGCGCTCGCAGGCGACCGCCCGCGCGACCGGTGCCCGGCTCATCGTCATCTGCTCGAGCGCCGCACCCGGCATCCAGGACGCGCTCGACTTCCTCCGTCAGCCCGGATCGCCGGTCGCGGTCCTGCGCCTCGGCGTCGTCCAGGGCGCCGACGGCCGCCGCTTCGTCGACGTGTCCCCGCTCGCGATGACGCGCGACAACTCCGCGCCGCCCGCGGCACCCGAGCCCCGCCGGGGCCGCGCCGTCGCCCCCGGATCCGACTTCGCGGACGGCGTCGCCGTGGGCCGAGCCCTGACCGGCAAGTTTCCCGTGGTGACGCGGCAGGCCGCGCAGTCCCGGGCCGAGCGTCGTCGTGCCGCCGAGCTCGAGCCGCGCGCCCTCCCCGGGATCGCGCCCACCGCGGCCGACGAGACCGGCCCGCTCGCCGCGCTGGTCCCGGTCACCGCACCGTCGGAGCCGTCGCGCGCCGAGCCGCCGGTCCTGGACTTCGTGCCCCTCGACGACCCGCTCACCGCACGGACCGTGCCCGAGCCCGCGTCCTCCGGCTGGGCCGACCGCCGACCCGTCGAGCCCGGCGACGAGACGCCGACCCCGCGCACGTCGATCCTTACCCGCGAGTCCATCCGCACCCGCGAGTCGATCCGGACGCGCGAGTCGTACCTCACCCACGAGTACGGCGAGCAGCGCAGCCCGTCGCGCGAGCAGCCGTACGACCCGCTGTCCTACCACCCGCCGGTCGACCTCGACCCGGCACCCACGCGCGCGTCCGCGAGCCGGGACGTCGTCCCGGTGCCGCCCCCGCCCCCCGTGGACGTGCCGCTCGGCCCCGACGACGACCCCGACCTCGTCGCGCTCGCCCGCGCGTTCGGCACGCCCCGCGAGCTCGTGTGGTCCCGGCCGCGCCGCGGCCAGCGCTTCGAGGCGGTGCTCCAGCCCGACGGCTTCATCGAGCTGTCCGACGGCGCCCGGTTCCGCCACCCGGACCTCGCCGCCGTCGCCGTGTCGGGCACCCACACCGCCGACGGGTGGAGCGTCTGGCGCCTCGGCGCCGAGGACGGCCCCACCCTCACCGACGCCTTCCGCGAGCACCACGCCTGAGTCGCGTCGTCGCTCGGGGCACGACGACCGGAGGCGCACGTGATCGGGTTCCTGCACACGGCAGACGTGCACGTCGCGACCTTCGGCGCGCTGGTGGACGAGGTCGCGCCGGGGCAGGGGCACGTGCACCGGGTGGACGTGCCGCTCCTGGACGACGCGCGGGCGGGTGCGCCGACGGGTGAGCGGGTCCGGGCACACGTCGACGCGCTCGTCGCGGCGGGGGCGTCGGTGGTGGTGTGCACGTGCTCGACGCTCGGGCCGGTCGCGGAGGAGGTCGGCGGGGCCGGGGTGCCCGTGCTGCGGGTGGACCGGCCGCTCGCCGAGGCGGCGGTGCGCGACGGCGGCCGGGTCGCTGTCGTCGTCGCGCTCGCCTCGACGCTCGGCCCGACGACGGAGCTCCTCGCCGACGCCGCCCGACGCTCGGGGGCGACCGTCGAGCTCGACCCGGTCGTCTGCGCGGACGCGTGGGCGGACTTCGAGGCCGGGGACCTCAGCGCGTACCGGCGCGGAGTCGCGGACGCGGCGCGGGACGCCGTCGGGCGGCGGGGCGCGGACGTCGTCGTGCTCGCGCAGGCCAGCATGGCGCCCGCGGCGGCGTTGCTCGCCGACCTTCGGGTCCCCGTCCTGACGAGCCCGGGCAGCGCGGTGGCCCGGGCCGTGGAACTGGCCCGGGCCTGACGCGAGGGTCGTGCTCAGTCGGTGGTGCGCACCATGGTGCGGATCCCGACGGCGAGGCCGACGGCGGCCGTCACGACGGCGGCGACCCAGCCCCACGCGACGGCGGAGGCGGTGAGGTCGCCGGCGAACAGCGCGCGCTCGGCGTCGACGACGTACCGGAGCGGGTTGACGTCGGACGCGACCTGCATCCAGCGGGGCCCGGTCTCGAGCGGCAGGAGCATGCCGGACAGGATCATGAGCGGGAAGATCAGGGTCTGCTGCACGACCCAGAACATCCAGTCCTGCTTGCGCACCGCGAGCGCGAGCGCGTAGCTGAGCGACCCGATCCCGACGCCGAACACGGCGAGCAGCGCGAGCCCGACGACGGCGCCGGCCGGGTGGAGCTCGAACCCGAACGGGAGCATGACGAGCACGACCACGACCGACTGCGCGACGATCGGGACCATCTCCTTGAGGGCGCGGCCCACGAGCAGCGAGGCCCGTGAGAGCGGGGCGACGAGCATGCGCTCGTGCGCGCCCGTCTGGAGCTCGACGAGCAGGTTCGCGCCGGTCGTGGTGGTCCCGAAGAGCGTGGTCATCACGAGGATGGACGGGACGAACCACTGCCAGACGTTGCCGCCCAGGACCTCCTGCCCGGTCGTCGTGCCGCCGAGCGACCCGACGAGCAGGGGACCGAACAGCGCGAGGAAGACGATCGGCTGGACGAGCCCGAACATCACGGAGAACGGGTCGTGCAGCACGGGCCGCAGCTCGCGGACGAGCACGATCCCGGTGTCGCGCGCGAAGGCGGCGAGCCCGCGGCGAGCGCGGGGACGGGCGGGAGCCGGGTGCGGGGCGACGGTGGTGGGGGCGATGTCGACGGTGCTCATGCTGCGGTCCTCTCGGTGGGGCGGGTGCCCTCGGCGGGGGCGTCGGTCGGGGTCGCGGCGCCGGCCTCGCGCAGGCTGCGCCCGGTGAGCGCGAGGAAGACGTCGTCGAGCGTGGGCCGGTGCACCTGCGCGGTCTCGACGGCGATGCCGTCCGCGTCGGCGGCGCGCAGCAGGCGGGGGAGGTAGGCGTCGCCGCGCTCGGCGCGCACCTCGAGCGTGGGCGCGGCGTCGTGCCCGACGGCGGGGGCGCCGTCGGGCGTGCGGGTCGCCTCGCGGAAGCCCTCGACGCGGCGGGCGAGCGCGACGAGCCGTGCTGCGTCGTCGTGCGCCGGACCCTGCGGGGGCGCCAGCGTGACGACGACGCGGTCCCCGGCGAGGTCGGCCTTGAGGTTCTCCGCGGTGTCGTCGGCGATGACCTGGCCGTGGTCGACGACGACAACGCGCTCGGCCATGGTGTCGGCCTCGTCGAGGTAGTGCGTCGTGAGGACGATCGTCATGGGCTCGCCCGTGGCCGCGAGCGAGTCCTCGCGCATGCGCAGCACGTGGTCCCACAGGTTCGCCCGGTTGTGCGGGTCGAGCCCGGTCGACGGCTCGTCGAGGAACAGCAGCGACGGCGCGTGCACGAGGCCCATCGCGACGTCGAGCCGGCGACGCTGCCCGCCGGAGAGGTCGGACACCTTGCGCGCGCCGTAGGACCCGAGCTCGAGGGAGTCGAGGAGCTCGTCGGCGCGGCGTCGCGCGGTGCGCCGGTCGAGGCCGTGGATGCGGCCCTGGCTGGTGAGCTCGTCGACGGCGCGCTGCGCGTGCCCGGCGCCGTTGCCCTGCCCGACGTAGCCGATGCGGTGCCGGACGGCGTCGGGCTCCGCGACGACGTCGTGCCCCGCGACCGTGGCGGTGCCCGACGTGGGGCGGATGAGCGTGGTGAGCATGCGGAGCGTGGTCGTCTTGCCGGCCCCGTTGGGGCCGAGGACGGCGACGAGCTCGCCGGGTGCGACGTCGAGGTCGATGCCGCGCACGGCGTGCACCGTGGCGCTCGCGTCGCGCCCGACGGGGAAGTCCTTGGTCAGTGCTCTGGTGCGGATCACGGTGGCTCCTCCTGGGTGTGCTTCGTGCGTCAGAACCCACGGTGTCAGGGGTAGAGGACAGGTCCAGTCCTCTACCCCGTGCGAGGCTGGGGACATGCTCGAGACCTCAGGACGACTGCTCCGGCTGCTCTCGCTGCTCCAGGCGCGCCGGGACTGGCCGGGGCCCGCGCTCGCCGAGCGGCTCGACGTGAGCCCGCGCACCGTGCGGCGCGACGTCGACCGGTTGCGCGAGCTGGGCTACCCGGTCCGCGCGACGAAGGGGCCTGACGGCGGGTACCGGCTCGACGCCGGAGCGGACGTCCCACCGCTCCTCTTCGACGACGAGCAGGCGGTCGCGGTCGCGATCGCCCTGCGCACGGGCTCGCTCCCGGGCGTGGAGGACGCCGCGGCGCGCGCGCTCGCGACGATCCGTCAGGTCATGCCCGCGCGCCTGCGCACGCGCATCGACGCCCTGGAGGTCACGGCGGTCCCGGGGCGGCGGGAGCGGTCGCTGCCGGCCGTGCGGCCCGACGTGCTCGTGGCCGTGGGGACCGCCGCCAGCGAACGGCGTGTGCTCCGGTTCGACTACGACGGCGGGACGGGCGAGGTGCTCCGGGCGCCGGGGAGCGGGGCCGGGGAGGGCTTCCGCGCGCCGCGTCGTGTGGAGCCGCACCACGTCGTCACGTGGGGCGGGCGGTGGTACCTCGTCGCGTGGGACCTCGACCGGGACGACTGGAGAACGTTCCGGATCGACCGGATGGCACCGCGCGAGGGTGTCGGAGCACGGTTCGAGCGTCGGGCGCTGCCCGCCCCGGACGTGGCGACCTTCATCGCCGAGAGGTTCACGCAGCCCGTGCTGCCCGTCCGGGGGACGGTCGAGCTCGAGCTGGACGCCGCCGTCGTGGCGGCATGGGCTGGATCGGGCGCACTCGTGGAGGCCGTCGGAGAGGGGCGGTGCCGTCTGACCGCGGGGTCCTGGTCGTGGGGCGGGCTCGCCGGGTGGTTCGGCATCTTCGACGCCCCGTTCACCGTCGTCGGACCGGATGACCTGCGGGCCGCGGTGGCGCGTCTCGCAGCGCGGGCGACGGCAGCGGCCGCGCCCGCTGCGGCAGACCGGCCGCCGCAGCGCAGGGCGCCGGGCGAGGGGATGCGCGCGCCGCGGAGGGACGCCGCGAAGGGGAGTGGTCCGGGTCACGACGGCGCGAGTTGACCTCCTGCCTCCGGACCCCGTAATGTTCTCGAGGTCGCCCGGCAGGGAGGAACAGACACCACGGCACAGCTCCTCGGAGCAGATGCGAAGTGGCTGGTCCCCCGGGTGAAACTCCCACCAGATTCTCGGAGCACAGTGCTGCGCCGCGAGTAAGGTGAGGGTGTCTGGATCAGGTACATTTCTGAACGGAAATCCGGTTTTCACCGGTCCGGGACGAACGGCCGGGTCTGGTAGGATTCAGAACGAAGGAAACGCCCCGCGCAAGGGCCTCGGGAACGAGGTCGGAGGCGGTGTGTGTCGGTTGTTTGAGAACTCAACAGTGTGCTTGTTAGTCAATGCCAATTATTTGTCCCTGTGGCATGGCTGATCGTTCCTGCCCGTCGGGTGGGGTGGTTGGTTGTGTCTGGGATTCCTTTGGTTGATTTCGGAAGATGATGTCATCTTTCGTGTTGATGCCAGTTTTGTGAACCCTGTTGGGGTTCGCTTCGTATGGATTGTTCACTGCTGGGTTTGCCTGGTGGTGGGCGTTGTTCATTTACGGAGAGTTTGATCCTGGCTCAGGACGAACGCTGGCGGCGTGCTTAACACATGCAAGTCGAACGATGAAGCCCAGCTTGCTGGGTGGATTAGTGGCGAACGGGTGAGTAACACGTGAGTAACCTGCCCTTGACTTCGGGATAACTCCGGGAAACCGGGGCTAATACCGGATATGAGCCGCCTTCGCATGGGGGTGGTTGGAAAGTTTTTCGGTCAGGGATGGGCTCGCGGCCTATCAGCTTGTTGGTGGGGTGATGGCCTACCAAGGCGACGACGGGTAGCCGGCCTGAGAGGGCGACCGGCCACACTGGGACTGAGACACGGCCCAGACTCCTACGGGAGGCAGCAGTGGGGAATATTGCACAATGGGCGCAAGCCTGATGCAGCGACGCCGCGTGAGGGATGAAGGCCTTCGGGTTGTAAACCTCTTTCAGCAGGGAAGAAGCGCAAGTGACGGTACCTGCAGAAGAAGCGCCGGCTAACTACGTGCCAGCAGCCGCGGTAATACGTAGGGCGCAAGCGTTGTCCGGAATTATTGGGCGTAAAGAGCTCGTAGGCGGTTTGTCGCGTCTGGTGTGAAAACTCGAGGCTCAACCTCGAGCTTGCATCGGGTACGGGCAGACTAGAGTGCGGTAGGGGAGACTGGAATTCCTGGTGTAGCGGTGGAATGCGCAGATATCAGGAGGAACACCGATGGCGAAGGCAGGTCTCTGGGCCGCAACTGACGCTGAGGAGCGAAAGCATGGGGAGCGAACAGGATTAGATACCCTGGTAGTCCATGCCGTAAACGTTGGGCACTAGGTGTGGGGCTCATTCCACGAGTTCCGTGCCGCAGCAAACGCATTAAGTGCCCCGCCTGGGGAGTACGGCCGCAAGGCTAAAACTCAAAGGAATTGACGGGGGCCCGCACAAGCGGCGGAGCATGCGGATTAATTCGATGCAACGCGAAGAACCTTACCAAGGCTTGACATGCACGGGAAGCCACCAGAGATGGTGGTCTCTTTGGACACTCGTGCACAGGTGGTGCATGGTTGTCGTCAGCTCGTGTCGTGAGATGTTGGGTTAAGTCCCGCAACGAGCGCAACCCTCGTCCCATGTTGCCAGCGGGTTATGCCGGGGACTCATGGGAGACTGCCGGGGTCAACTCGGAGGAAGGTGGGGATGACGTCAAATCATCATGCCCCTTATGTCTTGGGCTTCACGCATGCTACAATGGCCGGTACAAAGGGCTGCGATACCGTAAGGTGGAGCGAATCCCAAAAAGCCGGTCTCAGTTCGGATTGGGGTCTGCAACTCGACCCCATGAAGTCGGAGTCGCTAGTAATCGCAGATCAGCAACGCTGCGGTGAATACGTTCCCGGGCCTTGTACACACCGCCCGTCAAGTCACGAAAGTCGGTAACACCCGAAGCCCATGGCCCAACCGTTCGCGGGGGGAGTGGTCGAAGGTGGGACTGGCGATTGGGACTAAGTCGTAACAAGGTAGCCGTACCGGAAGGTGCGGCTGGATCACCTCCTTTCTAAGGAGCTACCAACCCTCGCCTGGCCGGCTTCGCTGGTGGGTGGGTGGTTCAGGTGCCACGCCATCGCCGTACGTGTGGTGGGTGGTTGCTCATGGGTGGAACATTGACGAAAGAGCGTCCTGGTCTTCGCTGGTGTCAGTACCCGCCGGCCCGCCAGGCTCTGGTCGTCCCTTCGGGGTGGTCGGGGTCGGGTGTGGTGGTGGTGGAACATCGCTGGTGAGGGGTGGGGGGCTTGTCGAGCACACTGTTGGGTCCTCAGGTCACCGGCCACCGGTTGGTGGGGTGCCTGGTACGGGCCGGTCCTCGGGCCACGAACCGCCAGTCTTGTTCCTCTGTGGAGGGGCCAGGGTGGTAGGCGGGTCGGGTGGGGGTCGGGGTCGTTGGTTGTTTGAGAACTGCACAGTGGACGCGAGCATCTTTGTAAAGATCAAGACACACTCGCTGCGCCTTTCGGGGTTGCGTGGGTGTGGTTCTTGGTTCTCTGCAGTTTTGTTGTTTTTGTTGAAGTTTTTAAGGGCACAGGGTGGATGCCTTGGCACTAGGAGCCGAAGAAGGACGTTGTAGCCTGCGATAAGCCTCGGGGAGCTGGCAAACGAGCTGTGATCCGAGGGTTTCCGAATGGGGGAACCCCGCACGAGTCATGTCGTGTGACCCGCACCTGAATATATAGGGTGTGTGGAGGGAACGTCGGGAAGTGAAACATCTCAGTACCGACAGGAAGAGATATTCCGTGAGTAGTGGCGAGCGAAAGCGGATGAGGCCAAACCGGGCGCGTGTTCAAGCTGTCAGGCGTTGCGTGTTCGGGGTTGTGGGACCCTTCTGGTGGATCTGACAGTCCGCCGGGGAGTCAGAAAGTCGTGTCATAGTCGAACCGCATTGAAAGGCGGACCATAGACGGTGCGAGTCCGGTAGACGAAATGGTGCGGCCTCCCGAAGGGGATCCCAAGTAGCACGGGGCCCGAGAAATCTCGTGTGAATCTGGCAAGACCACTTGCTAAGCCTAAATACTACCTAGTGACCGATAGCGGACCAGTACCGTGAGGGAAAGGTGAAAAGTACCCCGGGAGGGGAGTGAAATAGTACCTGAAACCGTGTGCCTACAATCCGTTGGAGCCTCCTTGGCTGGGGTGACAGCGTGCCTTTTGAAGAATGAGCCTGCGAGTTAGTGCTCAGTGGCGAGGTTAACCCGTGTGGGGAAGCCGTAGCGAAAGCGAGTCCGAATAGGGCGCCCATAGTCGCTGGGTCTAGACCCGAAGCGAAGTGATCTAGCCATGGGCAGGTTGAAGCGCGGGTAAGACCGCGTGGAGGACCGAACCCACCAGGGTTGAAAACCTGGGGGATGACCTGTGGTTAGGGGTGAAAGGCCAATCAAACTTCGTGATAGCTGGTTCTCCCCGAAATGCATTTAGGTGCAGCGTCACGTGTTTCTTGCCGGAGGTAGAGCTACTGGATGGCCGATGGGCCCTACAAGGTTACTGACGTCAGCCAAACTCCGAATGCCGGTAAGTGGAAGCGTGGCAGTGAGACTGCGGGGGATAAGCTCCGTAGTCGAGAGGGAAACAGCCCAGACCACCGGCTAAGGCCCCTAAGCGTGTGCTAAGTGGGAAAGGATGTGGAGTTGCACAGACAACCAGGAGGTTGGCTTAGAAGCAGCCACCCTTGAAAGAGTGCGTAATAGCTCACTGGTCAAGTGATTCCGCGCCGACAATGTAGCGGGGCTCAAGTACACCGCCGAAGCCGTGGCATCTGCGCTCAACTCAGGCCTTCGTGGTCCAGAGGCGCAGGTGGGTAGGGGAGCGTCGTGTGGGCAGTGAAGCCGCGGGGGAACCCAGTGGTGGAGCCCACACGAGTGAGAATGCAGGCATGAGTAGCGAAAGACGGGTGAGAAACCCGTCCGCCGAATGACCAAGGGTTCCAGGGCCAGGTTAATCCGCCCTGGGTAAGTCGGGACCTAAGGCGAGGCCGACAGGCGTAGTCGATGGACAAGGAGTTGATATTCTCCTACCGGCGAAGAACCGCCCATACCGAGCCCGGTGATGCTGACCGCCCAAACCTGTCCACCGGCCCTTCGGGGCCACCGGACAGGGGCGCGCGGGACCCAAACCGGTAGTAGGTAAGCGTATTAACAGGGGTGACGCAGGAAGGTAGCCCGGCGTGGCGATGGTAGACCACGTCCAAGGCTGTAGGCCGTCTGGTAGGCAAATCCGCCAGGCATACAGGCTGAGAGCTGACGGTGAGCGCACAAGCGCGAACTGGGTGATCCTATGCTGCCAAGAAAAGCCTCGGCGCGAGGTTCTAGCCGCCCGTACCCCAAACCGACTCAGGTGGTCAGGTAGAGAATACTAAGGCGATCGAGAGAATCGTGGTTAAGGAACTCGGCAAAATGCCCCCGTAACTTCGGGAGAAGGGGGGCCCGAAGCGTGAACACCCTCGCGGTGGGAGCGTGGACGGCCGCAGAGACCAGGGAGAAGCGACTGTTTACTAAAAACACAGGTCCGTGCGAAGTCGCAAGACGATGTATACGGACTGACGCCTGCCCGGTGCTGGAAGGTTAAGAGGACGGGTCAACCCTCGGGTGAAGCTCAGAATTTAAGCCCCAGTAAACGGCGGTGGTAACTATAACCATCCTAAGGTAGCGAAATTCCTTGTCGGGTAAGTTCCGACCTGCACGAATGGCGTAACGACTTCTCCGCTGTCTCAACCGCGAACTCGGCGAAATTGCACTACGAGTAAAGATGCTCGTTACGCGCAGCAGGACGGAAAGACCCCGGGACCTTTACTATAGCTTGGTATTGATGTTCGGTGCGGCTTGTGTAGGATAGGTGGGAGACTGTGAAGCCCGTACGCCAGTGCGGGTGGAGTCAACGTTGAAATACCACTCTGGCCGCTTCGGATGTCTAACCTCGGTCCGTGATCCGGACCAGGGACAGTGCCTGGTGGGTAGTTTAACTGGGGCGGTTGCCTCCTAAAATGTAACGGAGGCGCTCAAAGGTTCCCTCAGCCTGGTTGGCAATCAGGTGTCGAGTGCAAGTGCACAAGGGAGCTTGACTGTGAGACTGACAGGTCGAGCAGGGACGAAAGTCGGAACTAGTGATCCGGCGGTGGCTTGTGGAAGCGCCGTCGCTCAACGGATAAAAGGTACCCCGGGGATAACAGGCTGATCTTGCCCAAGAGTCCATATCGACGGCATGGTTTGGCACCTCGATGTCGGCTCGTCGCATCCTGGGGCTGGAGTAGGTCCCAAGGGTTGGGCTGTTCGCCCATTAAAGCGGTACGCGAGCTGGGTTTAGAACGTCGTGAGACAGTTCGGTCCCTATCCGCTGCGCGCGCAGGAAACTTGAGAAGGGCTGTCCCTAGTACGAGAGGACCGGGACGGACGAACCTCTGGTGTGCCAGTTGTTCCGCCAGGAGCACCGCTGGTTGGCTACGTTCGGAAGGGATAACCGCTGAAAGCATCTAAGCGGGAAGCCTGCTTCAAGATGAGGTTTCCATACCCTACGGGGTGAGAGGCACCCAGCAGAACACTGGGTCGATAGGCCGGACGTGGAAGCGGGGACGAAAGACCCGTGCAGCTGACCGGTACTAATCAGCCGACAACTTCAACACCAACACACTTTGCTACGCGTCCACTGTGCGGTTCCCGAACCACCAACACCACACCCCCTTCCGGGGTGCCCAGTGTTGAGGAGGTTCACAGAGTTACGGCGGTCACAGCGAAGGGGAAACGCCCGGTCCCATACCGAACCCGGAAGCTAAGCCCTTCAGCGCCGATGGTACTGCCCTGGAGACGGGGTGGGAGAGTAGGACGCCGCCGGACAACCCTTCACCGAAGGCCCACCCCACACGGGGTGGGCCTTCGGCATTTCCCCATACCCTCACCCAGACACCTCCTGACGCCGAGGTAGAGCCCTGGTCACGCGAGGGAGAGCCAGGGTTCTTGGGCTGGACGGCGCGTGGTCGTCGACGTCAGGCCCAGCCGTAGGCCGCCGACCAGCGCACGATCTCGGCGAAGAAGCGCGCCCGCGGCTCCGGCGCGGAGAGGGAGAGGTCATGCATCCCGCCAGGGATCCGGACGATGGTGACGACCCGTCCCAGGTGCGCGGCGCGGCGCGCGAGCGGCTCGACGTCGAGCACGATGTCGGCGGAGCGCATGTCCTCGGACCAGCGGGTGCTGAAGAGCGACCTCTCGGCGAGGAGCACGAGCACGGGGCTGTCGACGGCGAGGCCGGCCGCGACGCGGGCGTGGCCCGAGATGATGGCTCGGAGCCAGCCGGCGCGGACGGGGAACGACGGGACGGGTCGCCAGGCGTCGTCGATCACCCAGGAGCCGTCGTCACGGTCGCGTAGCGTCCGCGCGTAGTAACCCGGGTCCACGTTCGGCAGCGGCGCGCGGGGCTGGAAGCGGGCGAGCTGCCGGATCGCGGGTCCGGAGACGGTCCGCGCGACCGACGACCCCTGCAGCTCGAGCCACGGGCTGTTGAGCACCAGGCCGCGCACGACCCCCGGGTGCCGGTGCGCCCAGAGCGCGGCGACGAGGCCTCCGGTGGAGTGACCCATGAGCATGATCGCGACGTGCGCGCCGAGGTCCTCGCGGACGACGTCGAGCGCGGCTGCGATGTCCGGGTCGTAGTCGACGAGATGCTCGACGTACCCGGGTGTCTGGTGCGGCCGGAGGCTGCGCCCGTACTTGCGCAGGTCCAGGGCGTAGAACGCGGCGCCCAGCCCGTGCCAGGTCTCGGCGAGCTCGGTCTGGAAGAAGTAGTCGCTCCAGCCGTGGACGTACAGCACGGCTCGTGCTGGTCGGATCGGTTCCTCGGTGTCGGGGGCGTACCGCACGACGGTGACCACGACGTCGCCCTCGTCGTCGGGCTCCAGCTCGACCGTGCGCTGCTCGTACCCGGCCCCGAGGACGTCCGGTCGCCAGGCGGTCGCCGTCACGGCGTGAGCACCACCTTGCCGAAGTGGTCGCCGTCCGCGAGGCGCGCGAGTCCGTCGCGTGCCTGCGTCAGGGGCAGCACCTGGTCGACGACGGGCCGGACCTTGCTCCGGGCGAGGAACCGCAGCAGCGCGGCGAGGTCGTCGCGCGAGCCCATAGTGACGCCCTGGACGCGGATCTCGTGGAAGAAGACGCGCGAGAGCTCCGCGGGCGACGCGTCGCCGCTGGTCGCCCCGGCGACGACGACGGTCCCGCCCGGACGGACCGACCGCAGCGAGTGTCGCCAGGTCGCCTGGCCGACGGTCTCGACGACGACGTCGACCGGCGCGGGCAGCCGGGTGCCGTGCTCGAAGGTCGCGGCGGCCCCGAGCCGGGCTGCCGCGGCACGCTTGCCGGCGGAGCGGGAGGTCACCCACATCTCGAGCCCGGCGGCCGCGCCGAGGGCGACCGCCGCCGTCGCGACCCCACCGCCCGCGCCCTGGACGAGGACGCGGTCGCCGGGGGCGGCACCGCCGGCGGTGAAGAGCATCCGGTACGCGGTGAGCCAGGCCGTGGGCACGCACGCGGCCTCGACGAAGGTCAGCTCGGGCGGCTTGGGGACGAGGTTGTGGGTCGGGACGGCGACGCGCTCGGCGAGCGTGCCGGGGTAGCGCTCGGAGAGGAGCGACCGCCGTTCGGCCGGCCCGACGCCGTGCCCGTCCGCGCCGACCACCGCGTGCACGACGACCTCGGTGCCGTCCGGCGCGACGCCCGCGGCGTCCGTCCCGAGGATCATGGGGAGCCGGTCGGCAGGCAGCCCGACGCCGCGCAGCGACCAGAGGTCGTGGTGGTTGAGGGACGCGGCGCGCACGTCCACGGTCGTCCAGTGCTCGCGGGCTTCGGGTTCGGGGCGGTCCCCGACGACCAGCCCGGCGAGGGGGTCGTCGGGGTCGAGGTGGTCGGCGTAGGCGGCGAGCATGCCCCCAACCTACGGTCCGGCCCGCGCCGCAACCACGGGAGACTCGCGTGCCGCGCGTCACCCCGCCGGGAGAGCGGTCAGAGGATCGGCAGCATGCGACCGAGGTCCGGGACGGCCTCGGACGTGTGCACGGGCTCCAGGGCGCGCGCGAGATCGTCCACGTCGTAGGGGACGCGGCCGCACGCGAGACGCAGCCAGAGGCGGGCGTCGCGCACCTCGAGCGCCCAGCCACCGCGCGTGACGACGACGCGCAGCAGCTCGGCCGCGACGGCGTCGAGAGCGGCACGGTCCACGGGGTCGGCGTGGACTCCCGGGAACGTGCGGGCGAGGTCGTCGGCGTGCACCACGAGCTCGAGGACGCGCGAGCGCACCATGTCGAGGAGCGTGATCGGTCCGCGTCGCGCCTGCACGACGCGCTCGTCGGCGAGCTCGTCGAGGCGCGCGAGGCCCGCGGCGGCGAACTCCTCGACGTTCCCGAGGCGGTCGGCGGCGATCTGCTCGTCGAGGGCGCGCGTCGCGTGCTCGATCTCCTCCGCGCGCTCCGGGTACGTGCCGAGGTACTCCGCGAGCGTGAGGGGGACGGTTCCGGCCGGCACGGGTCCGCAGAGCGCGAGGGTCTCCATGACGCGGCCGAGGTGGGAGACCAGCTCGCCCACGGTCCACCCGTCGAGCACGCTGGGACGCCCGGCGTCACGGTCGAGCTCGTCACCGAGGTCGCGCAGCCACCGGTCGAGCCGGTCCCACTGGGCGCGCAGGTGCTGGGCTGCCTCGGTCACGTCGCTGTCCATCTCCTCATCGTGCCAGGACGGCGTGGGCACGCCCGCCACGGCACCATCCCGTGGACAGGTCTCAGTCGCGGACGCCGGCGCGTTCCCCGAGGAAGTCCGCGACGATCGGGCCGAGCTGGTCGAACTCGATGAGGAACCCGTCGTGCCCGAAGTCGCTCGTGAGCGTCCGCAGCGGCTCGGCCCCCGGGATCCCGGCCGCGATGCGCGCGCAGTCCGCGGGCAGGAAGAGCCGGTCCGTGTCGACCGCGACGACGAGCGCGTGCGCCGTGACCTGCGCGAGCGCCGCCTCGACGCCGCCGCGGTCCCGCCCCAGGTCGTGCGTGAGCATCGATTCCGTGAGCACGACGTACGAGTTGGCGTCGAAGCGCCGCGCGAGCTTGTCGCCGTGGTGGTCGAGGTACGACTGCACGGCGTAGCGCCCGTCGGTGAAGGGGTCCTCGCCCCCCTGCGGGAGGCGCCCGAACCGGTCGTCGAGCTCGCGCGCGGACCGGTACGTGGCGTGCGCGATCTGCCGGGCGATGCCGAGGCCGACGTGCGGGCCGTCGCCGTCCGCCGCGTCGTAGTAGTCGCCGCCCCGGAAGCCCGGGTCGGCCCGGACGGCCCCGAGCTGGGGGTGCGCCCACGCGATCTGGTCGCCAGTGGTCTGTGCGGTCGTGGCGATCGCGGCGAGGGAGACGACGTCGATCCCCGCCTCGGGGCCGAGGAGGGCCCACTCGAGGACGCGGTGCCCGCCCATCGAGGCGCCGACGACGAACGCCCACGACGCGATGCCGAGGGACCGCGCGAGCTCGATCTCGACCGCGACCTGGTCGCGGGTCGTGACGCGTGGGAAGCGGCTGCCCCAGGGGAGTCCGTCGGGTGCGGTGGACGCCGGGCCCGTGGTGCCCTGGCACCCGCCGAGCACGTTGGGCGCGACGACGAACCAGCGGTCGGTGTCGATCGGCGCGCCGGGGCCGACGAGCGACTCCCACCAGCCCGCGGTGACGTGGCCGTCGCCCGCCGGGCCGCTGACGTGGGAGTCGCCGGTCAGGGCGTGCAGGACGAGGACGGCGTTCGACCCGTCCGGTGCGAGCGTGCCCCACGTCTCGTACGCGACGCGCACGTCGGGCAGGCGGGCGCCGGACTCGAGGTCGAACGTGCCGACGTCGGCGAACCGCCGTCGGCCGGCCGGGTCGCCCTCGCGCCACGCGCCCGTCGCCGGGACCGGAGCCTTCACCCGGGCGCGCGACGGTGCGACGCCGCGCCCCGCCGCGGCGTCCGCGCGGGGGCCGCGGCGGGCGTCGGGGGCGGGGGAGAGGAGGTCGTCGTTCACAGGGCTCACCGTCGGCCACTGTACGGCCGGGGCGCGCAGGGCGCCCCGGCTGTCCAGATCCGTCATCGCTGTCCTCGTCGTGGTTCTGCCGTGCGAGCGGGCGTCGTCGCTCAGGCGCCCAGCGACGACTTGGCAGCCGTGAACCCGAGCTCGAGGTCGGCGAGGATGTCGTCGACGTGCTCGATGCCGACGGAGAGGCGGACGAGGCCGGGCGTGACGCCGGACTGCGCCTGCTCCTCGGGCGTGAGCTGGCTGTGCGTCGTCGACGCGGGGTGGATGACGAGCGAGCGGACGTCGCCGATGTTGGCGACGTTCGAGTGGAGCTGCAGCGCGGAGACGAACGCCTGCCCCGCCTCGCTGCCGCCGTCGAGCTCGAACGCGAGCACCGCACCCGCGCCGCGCGGCAGGTACTTCTGTGCCCGCTCGTGCCACGGGCTCGACGGCAGGCCCGCGTAGTGCACGGTGCGGACGTCGTCGCGGGCCTCGAGCCACTCCGCGACCTTCTGCGCGTTGGCGACGTGGCGCTCGACGCGCAGCGACAGCGTCTCGATGCCCTGCGCGATGAGGAACGCGTTGAACGGCGAGATCGCGGAGCCCAGGTCGCGCAGGAGCTGGACCCGCGCCTTGAGCACGTACGCGAGGTTCGCCCCGAGGATGCCGTCCACGCCGAGGTCGCGGGCGTAGACGAGGCCGTTGTACGACGGGTCGGGCGTGTTGTAGTTCGGGAAACGCTCGGGGTGGGCCGCGTAGTCGAACGTGCCGCCGTCGACGATCACGCCGCCGATCGCCGAGCCGTGCCCGCCCAGGTACTTCGTCGCGGAGTGCACGACGACGTCCGCCCCGTGCTCGAGCGGGCGCAGCAGGTAGGGGGTGGCGACCGTGTTGTCGACGATCAGCGGGACACCCACCTCGTGCGCGACCGCCGCGATGGACTCGATGTCGAGGACGTCGGCCTGCGGGTTGGGGATCGTCTCGCCGAAGAACAGCTTCGTGTTCGGGCGCACCGCGTCGCGCCAGGCCTGCGGGTCGTGCGGGTCGGAGACGAACGTCGTCTCGACGCCGAGCTTGGCGAGCGAGTACTGCAGCAGGTTGTAGGTGCCGCCGTAGAGGCTCGGGGAGGCGACGACGTGGTCGCCCGCCTCGGCGACGTTGAGGATCGCGAACGTCGTCGCGGCCTGCCCGGACGCGAGGAGGAGCGCGCCGACGCCGCCCTCGAGCGACGCGATGCGGTTCTCCACGACCTCCTGGGTCGGGTTGCCGATGCGCGTGTAGATGGGGCCGAGGTCCTTGAGCGCGAAGCGGTCGGCCGCGACCGACGCGTCGGGGAAGACGAACGACGTCGTCTGGTAGATCGGCAGCGCGCGGGCGCCGGTCGTCGGGTCGGCGGTCTGGCCGGCGTGGACCTGGCGCGTCTCGAAGGACCAGGCGGGGGCGTTCTCGGTGCTCATGGTGCTCTCCTGCGGGTGGTGGGGGTGGACGACGGCGCACGGCGCGCCGGGCGGGCGGGTGCCGTGGGGGACGAGAGGGCGGGAGGCCGGCCGTCGACCGCGGCGAGGGGCGCACACGGGACGGGATCGCCACGGCGAGGACGTCGTCGACGACGGCTCGCGGGCAGGCGAACGTGTGCGAGGGTCAGCGACACATTCGACGGGACATGCTCGTGAGGCTAGGCGCGTTCCGCGCCGCCCGACAGGGGCGTCTCGCGATGCGAGACCACATCCTGAGAAGACTGGCGGTGCTCCGATGGCGCATCGCGGACCTTCTGGGCAGACTCGTGCGGGTGCTGTCAACGGGACACGCCGAGCAAGCTGTCGAGGAGGTGCGATGGACGACGTGACGTCGGCGCCTGCTGGCCCGTCGCCGTTCCTCGGAGGAGCGCGGCGTCGGCCGGCCACCCGGCCCCGCCGACTCGCCTCCGCGACCGCGGCGGGCCTGCTCGCGCTCGTGCTCGGTGTCGGTCTCGCACCCTCCGCGTGGTCCGACCCGCCGTCGGACGACGACGTCCGCGCCGCGCGCGAGGCCGCGGACGGCGCGGCCCGGGACGTCGCGACGGTCGAGGGCGAGCTCGCGTCGCTGCGGGACCGGCAGTCCACCGCCGAGGCGGCAGTCGAGACCGCGGCGGAGGAGTACGCGGCCGCGCAGGACGCGCTCGCCGCGGCCGACGCGGAGGTCCGCGACGCGCAGGAGGCGCTCACGACCGCCCGGACGGGCGAGGCGGACGCCCGTGCCGCCGTGGGTGCGCTCTTCCGCGCGTCCCGGCAGGGCTCCACCGACCTCGACGCGCTCCGCGCGGTCCTGGACGCGGACGGCGTGGGCCAGGTCGTCGAGCGGGAGAACGCCGAGCGTGTCGCCGGCCGAACCGCCGGTCGCGCGGTCGACGCACACGCGACGGCGCGCGCCGTGGCCGACACCGCCCGCGCCCGGGCCGACGCGGCGCTCGCGCACCAGGGCGAGGTCGAGGACCGCGCGCGGGACGCGCTCGCCGCCGCCCAGGTCTCGTCCGACGCGCTCGCCGATGCCGTGCAGGAGTCCGCGACCCGCCGCGAGGCGCTCCTCGCCGAGCTCGCCCGCGCGCGGGCCACGAGCGTCGACGTCGAGCGTCAGCGCCAGGACGCCCTCGACGCCCAGGCCGCGAGCGAGCGCGAGACCGCCGCCCGGGCGCGCGTCGAGGCCCCGGCGACGGGGACGCCGTCGGGCACGCCCGCGGCGCCCCCGACGAGCAGCCCCGCACCCGCGAACCCGGCGCCCGACCCTGCACCCGCGCCGCCCCCGGCCCCGGATCCCGCACCTGCACCGAACCCGGCACCCGCACCGACGCCCGCGCCGCCCCCCGACCCGCCGCCGGTCGTCACGCCGCCCCCGGGGACCGGCGTCGGCAGCGCGGCGCAGGGCCAGGCCGCGGTCGCGTGGGCGCGCACCAAGATCGGCGCCCCGTACGTGTTCGGCGGCACCGGGCCGGGCTACGACTGCTCGGGCCTCACGTCGCGCGCCTGGGCCGCTGCGGGCGTCGACATCACGCGGACGTCGCGGTCGCAGTACCAGCGCGTGCAGAAGATCTCCTACGACCAGCTCCGGCCGGGTGACCTCGTCTTCTACGCGAACGACACCTCGAACCCGTCGACCATCCGCCACGTCGCGATGTACACCGGCAACGGCATGATGATCGAGGCTCGCCAGCCCGGCAGCCCCGTGCACGAGGTCGCGATGCGCTGGGCCGACGCCATGCCCTACGCGGGTCGTCCCTGACGAGGAACGATCGGATTGTCTGATCCCGGCGCGTTCCCCTAGATTTCCCTCACCTACACAGAACGGGGGCCTCGTGAGCGCTGCTGCTCGAGAACCTGACGACAGCGTCGCAACAAAGAGGACTTCCGTACGGAGACGCCGACTGGTCGCAGTCGGACTCGGAGTCGCACTCCTTGTCGCGGGGGTGCCCATGCCCGCGACGGCCGTCGCCGTTCCTGCGCTCGCCGAGGTCCTGGGGGTACCTCAGATCTCTGGCGGGAAGATCGTGGTGACGGGCGACCCGACGAAGCTCGAGCACGGGGAGCTCGACGTTCCACCGCTACCCGAAGGGCTCGACTACGTCGACGTCGATGCCGGAGGCCAGTTCGTCCTGGCGCTGCGCAGCGACGGGCAAGCCGTAGCGTGGGGACGCGACGAAGGCGTGCGGGACATCCCCGCGCTTCCGGAGGGGCTGCGCTACGTCGACGTCGCCGCGGGAGCGAACTGGTCTCTCTTCCTCCGATCGGACGGCAACCTCGTCGGTTCCGGGAAGTACCCTGCGGACGTCGAGATCCCGCCGCTGCCAGCCGGGGTCTGGTACACGCAGATCGACGCGCACGGAGTGGGCTCGGTTGCTCTTCGCAGCGATGGTGCCGTCGTCGCCTGGGGTGCGGCCGCGCGGGTCGACGTCCCGGCGCTTCCCGAGGGTGTTCGCTACGTGGACGCCAAGGCAGGCTACTTCCACAACGTCGCGCTGCGGTCCGACGGACGGGTCGTCGGTTGGGGCAGCGGGGCGTGCGGTGAGCTCGACCTGCCGGTCGCGCCGGTCGATGCGCCCTACGTCGAGCTGGCCGCCGGGTGGGACGCGACGGTCGCACTCCGCGCGGACGGCGAGCTCGTGGTCCGCGCGTGCTCGGATCTCATCTCTGCACCGCCGGCCGGCCCGACCGCTACGTCGTTGGCAGTGGGGCAGGATCGAGCCGTCGCCGTGCTCGAGGATGGCACCCTCGCACAGTGGGGCGCTCTAGCCCCCGCCGAGACGCCATCCGTGCTCCCACCGGCGGACCACTTTTACGTGGCAGCAGCCGTGCCCCCGCTCGACTGGGCGATCCCGTCGTTCATCGCCGGACTCGTCGCACCTCACCTCCCCGCGACGCGTGAGCGCGTCCCCAGCGTCCCTCTCAGTCAGGGCGAGGCAGGTGTCTACGTCTGGGGCGAGCAACCCGGTGGTGAGCTGCCGAGGCCGTTGCCGCCCGGCGTGCGCTACACCGACGTCAGCGTCAGCTCGCGCCAGGTCGTACTCGCTCGGTCGGACGGCGGCGCCACGGGCTACGGGGACGACAAGGCGGGCGGAAGCAGCATCAAACCGTGGCGAGGAGGCCGAGTCACCGAGATATCGGCAGGCGAGACGCACGCCGCCTACGTCACGGAGGCCGCCGGCCACGCCGCGACGACGTATCTCTCCGTCCAGAATGTCCGCGGCAACAACCCTCTGTCGATCGGCGACACCAAGGTCGAGGCCGGAGACGGCGTCTCGCTGCTGCTGTCGAGCGAGGGGGCGACGGACAAGGGAGCCGTATTCGTCCACGGCCCGTCGGCGTCCTCGTGGCTACCGCTCCCGGAGCAGCCGGACCGGGTGCCCACCGTCGACGTGTCGCTCGGCGCCCGGCACGCGCTCCTGGCGCGGGCCGACGGGACGGTGGCCGGGTGGGGAGACCCGGCGGACGGCGCCACTGCTGCGCAAGCGCCGCCGACGGGCCAGAAGTTCGTCCGGGTCGCCGCGGGCGACGGGTTCTCCCTCGCGCTGCTGTCGGACGGGACGATCGTGGGCTGGGGCAGGAACACCTACGGGCAGGCCACGCCCCCCGCGCCACCGTCGGGGGAGCGGTTCGTCGCCGTCGACGCCGGGCGCGACCACGCCGTCGCCCTCGTCTCCGACGGCTCGGTCGTCGCCTGGGGCCGTGACGACTCGGGCCAGGCCTCGCTCGAGGGCGTGCCAGCGGGCACTCCGTTCTCTGCGGTGTCCGCGGGCGGGGACACCACGGCCGCCGTCGTCGGGGAGCGCGCGGACGTCGAGCTGTCGGCTCCCTCGCGCTGGCCGGCGGGCGACGCGATCCCGCTGGCCGCGGACGTGCGCACGGGCGGTGCGGCTGCGGAGGGCGACGTGGCGTTCGTCGTCGACGGCCGGACCGTCGCCGTCGTGCCGCTGCGTGACGGGACCGCCGTCGTGCGAGCCTGGCCGGTGGCGCCCGAGGCGCAGGGACGCTCCGTGCAGGCCGTCTATCTCGGGGCGCCCGGGGTCGCGCCGCTCTCGGTGACAGCCGACGTCGCCGTCGGGGCGCGGTCGACGTCGCCGTCGACCACCGCGTCGAGCTCCTCGGTCGACCGCCTGCAGGGCAAGGATCGCTACGCGACGGCGGTCGCGGCGACGAGCGGGCTCGACCCGGACATCCCCGTGCTGTACCTCGCGTCCGGGGAGACGTTCGCCGACGCCCTCTCCGCCGCGCCGGCTGCCGCGGCGGGCGGCGGCGCGCTCTTGCTGACGCGTCGTGACGGGATCCCCGCCGAGGTCGAGGCGGAGATCCGGAGGCTTGCGCCGCGGCGGATCATGATCGTCGGCGGGACCGGGGCCGTGTCCGAGGCGGTCGAGACTCGGGCGAGGACGCTCGCGCCCGTCGTCTGGCGGTCCTCGGGACGGGACCGGTACCAGACGTCGCTACGGGTTGCCGAGCACGCGTTCGGGACGCAGGTCGGTGGTGTGGTCGTCGCGGACGGGAGGTCGTTCCCCGACGCGCTGGCGGCCGGGGCGGCGGCCGGAGCGGCGGGGGTCCCGGTGATCCTCGTCTCGGGGAACGCGACGACCCTCGACCCCCTGGTCGGGCAGGCGCTCCAGACGCACGGTGTCCGGGGAGTGACCGTCGTCGGCGGCTCGGGTGCCGTGAGCCCGTCGCTGGAGCGAGCCCTCCGCCAGGTTCCCGGAGTCGTCGGGACGGAGCGCCTGGGCGGACCGGATCGCTACTCGACGGCGGTGGCGATCAACGACGCGTACTTCGGCGGCTGGCACGACCAGCGTGTCTGGTCGCCCCCGGCCGCCAATCTCGCGACGGGCTCCGACTTCCCCGACGCCCTCGCCGGCGCGGCGGCGGCCGGTCTCCGGCGCGAGCCGCTGTACGTCGTGCCCTCCGCCTGCGTGCCGGGCAGGACGCTGGACGCCCTCCGCGACACCGAGGTGCCGCTCGTGCGCCTGCTCGGCGGGACGGGCGTGCTGTCGCCCGCCGTGGCCGCGCTGGAGCCGTGCGCGTGAGCGGCCGTCGGTCCGGCCCATGGCGGATGGGTGCGGTGCTCACCGTGACGGCGCTTCTCGTGTCGCTGCTCGCTGCGCCGTCGACGGGCACGACGCCGGTCCCCCCGGCGGTCGCGGCCCAGCAGCCCGCGACCGTCGCGGTCGACCGGCTGGCAGGTGCTGACCGCTACGAGACGGCTCTGCGCGTCTCGCAGCAGCACGCCCCGGGCGTGCCGGTCGTCTACGTGGCGAGCGGCCTGTCGTATGCCGACGCGCTCAGCGCGGCGCCGGCCGCGGCCTACCGAGGCGGCCCGCTGCTGCTGACACCTCCTGGGCAGGCGCCCGGCAGCGTCGTGGAGGAGGTGCGCCGGCTTCGCCCAGGACGGATCGTCATCGTGGGGGGGTACGGCGCCGTGACGCAGCGCGTCCAGCTGCAGCTCGACGGGATCGCGCCGATCGACCGGGTGTCCGGCCGGGATCGCTACGAGACGTCTCGAGCCGTCGTCTTCGACGCCTTCGGGGCGGCGATCTCCGATCCTGGCTACTCCCGCGTCGCGTTCCTCGCGACGGGGCGAGGGTTCGCGGACGCGCTCTCTGCCGCTGCGGTCGCAGGGGCGAACGGCGGGTTCGTGCTCCTCGTGGACGGTGAGGCGCCCCTGACCGACGCCGCAGAGGGCGTGCTCGTCGGCAACCACGTGACCAGGGTCGTCCTGGTGGGGGGCACCGGGGTGCTGAGCCAGGCGATCGAGGACGAGCTCTTGCTGAAGCGCTACGGGGCCGTTGGTAGGGTCGGGGGCAAGAACCGCTACGAGACCTCAGCCCTGCTCGGCACGTGGGGCTTTGCCGAGGCCCCGCGCGCCTTCGTCGCGACCGGCACGGAGTTCGCCGACGCGCTGAGCGGCGCGGTGCACGCCGGGGCCGCCGACGCGCCCCTCCTCGTCACGCCGCCTACGTGCCTGAGCGGTCCGGTCGTCGGGTCCCTACGGACGCTCGGCACGTCACGGCTCACACTGCTCGGCGGGAAGGGCGCGCTCGGGCCTCCCGTCGAGCGCCTCGAGCAGTGCGGGAGCGGGCGAGCGGTCCTCGATCCTCGTGCGGGTGCCGTCCCGTCGCCCCGGATCCCCACGATCGTGGAGCGCTACTCCCTCGGCGACCGCTACTCCGACGCCGTCGCGGTCTCCCGTAGGTACTTCCCCCACGGCGCCCGCGTCGTCCACGTGGTCGGAGAGCGACCGACCGCGGCCGCTCTCAGCGCGCCGGCGGCTGCCTCGGCGTACCCGGGCCCGCTCTTCGCCGTCCCGCGCGACTCCCTCCCCGCGGTCGTCCGGGACGAGATCGTGCGGCTCGGCGCGTCGCACGTCGTCGTCGTGGGCGGGACGGACGAGGTCTCCGACGCCGTGCTGAACGAGCTTCGAGCGCTCGTCTGGGGCGCGCGGCGTGTGTCAGGGCCGGACCCGGAGGCTGCGTCTCTCGCGGTGGCCAGCTCGGTGGGGCTCTCCGATCGGGTGGTCCTCGCGTCGGTCGACGCGCCGGGCGACGCTCTGGTGGCCTCTGCCCTCGCCGGGATCGAGGGCCGAGCCCGCTCTTGGTCGGTCCCGGTGATCCTGGTCGACGGGTCCGCACGGACCGCGCGCGGGGAGCTCGTCGATCGTCTGCGCACGGCCACCACGCGCTCGATCGTCGTCGTCGGCGACGAGGAGGCGATCGGGCAGGCCTTCCTCGACGACCTCACGGCGCGCACCAGTGCCACCGTCGAGCGCCGGATCACAGGTCGGGACGTCCACGAGACCTCGTTGACCGCGGTGGAGCCGCACCTGGGAGACATCATCGGGGTGCCGACCGCGTCGGCGGACGCGCTGCCCGCCCTGACCGCGGGCATGCATCTGGGCGCGAGCGTCGTCGTCCTGCCCTCCGACTGCGTCCCTCGTCGTCTGGCCTCCGCCTACGAGACGCTGGGCGACGGGGGCGTGCTCCGGTTGCACGGCGACGAGTCGCTCCTCGGGCCTGGGGTAGCGGCGCTCCTCCCCTGCCCGTGACCGACGACGACGGCCGCCCACCTCGTGCGAGGTGGGCGGCCGTCGTCGTGCTGGGTCCTGCGACCGGGCGTCAGTGGCCCGGCGTGTGGTACCCGGAGTCGATGGCGCGCTGCAGCGAGCGCTCGATCTCGGCCTCGGCGTCCGTGCGGCCGACCCAGTGGGCGCCCTCGACGGACTTGCCCGGCTCGAGGTCCTTGTAGACCTCGAAGAAGTGCTGGATCTCCAGGCGGTGGAAGTCGGAGACGTCGTCGATGTCCTGGCGCCACGCGGCGCGCTGGTCGCCCGTCGGGACGCACAGGACCTTGTCGTCGCCGCCGGCCTCGTCGCGCATGCGGAACATGCCGAGCGCACGGCAGCGGATCAGGCAGCCGGGGAACGTGGGCTCCTCGAGCAGGACGAGCGCGTCTAGCGGGTCGCCGTCCTCGCCGAGCGTCCCCTCGATGAACCCGTAGTCGTCGGGGTAACGCGTCGAGGTGAAGAGCATGCGGTCGAGGCGGATGCGACCGGTCGCGTGGTCCACCTCGTACTTGTTGCGCTGCCCCTTGGGGATCTCGATCGTGACGTCGAACTCCACTGCTTCCTCCAGTCGTACCGGCACCGCGACGCTCGGGCGGTGGCTGGGTCTGTGGACGACGGACCACGCCGTCGTGCGGGAACTAGTGTGACACGTGCGGTCCGCGCGGGAGGGTTTCCACAGGCCTCACGGTCGCCCGGGCTGAGTGATAATGCGCACGTGCCCGCACCCGACGTCCCGGTGGAGGCGCCGGTGCCCGCCGGTGCCGAGCAGGCGCGCGCGGACGCGGCGGACGGACGGATCCGGGGGAGACGCATGGGCTGGGGCGCGCGGGCGGGCGTGGCCGTCGGTGTCGTGCTCGTCCTCGCGGGCGGGTACGTCGTGGCGGACGCGTACGACGCCGTGCCCGGCGTGCTCACCACCGCGGCGCCGTACCCGGAGCCGAACCCGTTCCCCGACGCGCCGGGCGCCGTCGCGGCGCCCCCGCTCGAGGTCGGGCTGCCGCCCCTCGACGCCGCGGCCCCGGTCCCGGCCACGGCGAGCGTGCAGGACCTCGCGGACGCGCTCGCGGCCGACACGCGGCTCGGCCCGCGCGTCGGCGTCCTCGTGACCGACGCCGCCACGGGCGACGTGCTCGGGGCGAGCGGCGACACCGTGGGTCACGTCCCGGCGTCGACCCTCAAGACCCTCACCGCGGCGGCCGCCCTCACGTCGCCCGGCGCGCACGCGACCCTCCCGACCCGCGCCGTCCTCGAGGGTCAGGAGACCGTGTACCTCGTGGGCGGCGGCGACATGATGCTCGCCGCGGGCGCCGGGGACCCGACGGCGGTCAACGGCCGGGCGGGCCTCGGCGACCTCGCCGCGCAGGTCGCGGGCGAGCTCCGTCTGACGGGCCGCACGACGGTCGCGCTCCGCCTCGACGACACGCTCTTCACGGGCGCCGCCGTCGCGCCCACGGTCGACCCGGCGAGCGTGCGCAACGGCTACGTCGCGCCCGTCGCGGCGCTCGCCGTCGACATCGCGCGGCTCGCGGACGAGGAGTACGCGCCGCGCGCCGAGGACCCGGCGATGGCCGCCGCCGACGCGTTCGTCGCCGCGCTCGCCGAGCAGGGGGTCACGGTGGCGGGCGACGTGGTGCGCGCACCGGCACCCGTCGACGGCCGCACGGTCGGCGCGGTGGAGTCCGCGCCGCTGAGCGAGGTCGTCGCGTACCTGCTGCAGCACTCCGACAACACCATCACGGAGGTCGTGGGCCGCGTCGTCGCGATCGACGCGGGGCTGCCCGGCTCCGGAGCGGGCGCGACGCAGGCCGTCCGGTCGGCCGTCGAAGGGCTCGGGGTGGACCTCACGGGCGCGTCCCTCGCCGACCTCTCGGGCCTCGGCGACGGCTCGGTCGTCACGCCCGCGCAGCTCGACGAGGTCGTCGGCCTGCTCGCGGACCCGGCGCACCCCTCGCTGCGGCCCGGCGCGGTCGGGCTGCCGGTCGCGGGGCTGTCCGGGACGCTCGGCGAGCGCTACCTCGAGAACGCGGGCCGCGGCGTCGTGCGCGCCAAGACCGGCAGCCTCCCGAACGTCACCTCCCTCGCGGGCACGGTCGTCACGGCCGACGACCGCCTCCTCGTGTTCTCCCTCATGGCCGACGCCGTCCCCGTCGGCGGCACGTACGGCGCGCGCCTCATCTTCGACGACTTCGTCGCGTCGCTCGCGGAGTGCGGCTGCACCGCCTGAACGGTGTCGCTCACGGTTCGTCTGATGCTCCCGTGAGCCAGTCCTCGACCTCGAGACCGGGGACGCGGGAGAACTCGCGGACGTTGTTCGTCACCATGACGAGACCGAGCGACCGGGCGTGCCCGGCGAGGAGGGCGTCGTAGGGCCCGATGGGCGTGCCGCGGGCGGCGAGGAGGGCGCGGACGCGTCCGGCGTGCATCGCCGCGAGACCGTCGAAGGGGAGCACGTCCACGAGAGACAGCAGCTCGTCGACGGCCTGACGGTTGCGATGCGGGTCGCTAGACCTCTCGATGCCGTACTCGAGCTCCATCTCGCTCACCGTCGAGACCGCGACGCGCCCCTCCGCCTCCCGCAGCCTGGGGCGCGCCGACGAGCCGTTCCCGCGGAGCAGCGCCACGAGGACGTTGGTGTCCAGGAGGTAGAGCGTGCTCACAGCGCGTCGCGCTCCTCGGCGGTCCCCTGGTCACGGTCGGGGAGGAAGTGAGCGGTGGTGCGGAGACCGTGGTCGAACCACTCGTCCCACCCGGATCCTGCCGGGGTGATCACTCGGGACCTGCCGACGGCCCGGACCTCCACCTCCCGGACGTCGTCGGGCAGCGCGACCGCCTTGGGCAGACGGACCGCCTGCGTCCGGTTGCTGCGGAACACCGTCGTGCGAACCATCAGGCCCCTCCTCCGTGCGTATATCCCAGAAGTATATCCCTGCCCCTCACGCGACTCCCGGTCCCGGGATACGGTGAGACGGTGACACTCGTCGAGCAGGACGGCCGTTCGGGCAGCGACCCGTCACGCGGCGACGCGTCGATCGTCGACTGGTCGGCCGCCGCGCAGATCGCCGGGCGGCTCGCGCGCCCGGGCCCGCAGGCGTCGCGCGACGAGCTCGCCGACCTCGTCGAGGGGCTGCGCACCGCGGCGGAGGCCGCCGTGCCCCACGTGCTCGACGTGACGCGCATGAGTCCCGCCGCGGGCGGTCCGTCGACCGGGCCGACGACCGGACTGGGCACGGTGTACGTGGTGGACCGCGCGCGCTGGGCGCGCGCCAACACCGAGATCATGGCGTCGCTCACCGACGGCGTGGCCGACGCGCTCGTCGGCGAGCGCGGGCGCGTCCCGCAGGCGACGGCGCTCGTCGGGGCCGCCCAGGTCGGGTCCGTCCTCGCGGTCCTCTCCAGCCGCGTCCTGGGGCAGTTCGACCCGTACAGCGGGCTGGGCGGCACCGCGCCTGCGGCCGCGACCGGCGTCGTGCCCGACGGCGGTCCGGCGCCCGCGGCCACCGGCTCGCCCGGGCGGCTCGTGCTGGTGGCGCCGAACGTCCTGCAGGTCGAGCGCGCCCTGGACCTCAAGCCGGCCGACTTCCGCCTCTGGGTCTGCCTGCACGAGCAGACCCACGCGCTCCAGTTCGCCGCCGCGCCGTGGCTCGCGGACCACCTGCGCGCGCGGGCGAGCGCGCTGCTCACCGAGCTCTCCGCGTCGTCGCGCCGGCTCGCCGAGGCGCGGCTGCGCGAGAAGCTCGCCACCGTGGGGCGCGCGGTCCTCCACGCCGTGCGTGGCGAGGACGGGACCTTCGTCGACGGCCTCCTCACGCCCGAGGAGCAGGACCGCCTCGCCGACGTCACGGCCGTCATGGCCCTGCTGGAGGGGCACGCCGACGTGGCGATGGACGCCGTCGGGCCGCGCACCGTGCGCACGGTGCGCAGCATCCGTCGCAAGTTCGAGGCCCGGCGCGACGGCGAGGGGCGCTCCGGGTTCGACGTCGTGCTCCGTCGGGTGCTCGGCATGGACGCCAAGATCGCGCAGTACCGCGACGGCGCGGCGTTCGTGCGCGCGGTCGAGAAGGAGGTCGGGCGCGACGGGTTCAACGCCGTGTGGGCGGCGCCCGAGAACCTGCCGACCGCCCGCGAGATCGCCGACGCGCGCGCCTGGGTGCGCCGCGTCCACGGCTGAGCCGGTGGGCGGGCCGGCACCCGTCGTCGCCGCCGTCCGCCGGGGCGTGCGCGGCGCGCTCGAGGACCTGGACCCCGGGTCCCTCGTGCTCGTGGCGTGCTCGGGTGGCGCCGACTCGACGGCGCTCGCGGCCGCCACGGCGTTCGTCGCGCCCCGGCTCGGGCTGCGCGCGGGCGCCGTCGTCGTGGACCACGGTCTCCAGGCGGGCAGCGCGGGCGTCGCGGCGGACGCCGCGGAGCGCTGCCGCGGGCTGGGGCTCGACCCGGTCGAGGTGCGTCGCGTCGTCGTGCCGGCGTCGGGCGACGGCCCGGAGGCTTCGGCGCGCACGGCCCGGTACGCCGCGCTGGACGCGGTGGCGGTCGAGCACGGTGCGGCCGCGGTGCTCCTGGGGCACACGCTCGACGACCAGGCGGAGACGGTGCTGCTCGGGCTCGCCCGCGGGGCCGGTGCCCGCTCGCTCGCCGGGATGGCGCCCCGTCGCGGCTTCCACCGGCGCCCGTTCCTCGCGCTGCGGCGCGCGGACACCGAGGCCGTGTGCCGGACGCTCGGGCTCGCGTGGTGGGACGACCCCACGAACGGACCGGCGCCGTCGGGTGACGCCCCGGGGCCGCCCGGCGCTGCGGCGCTGCCCCTGCGCTCGCAGGTGCGCGCGCGCGTCGTGCCCGCGCTCGTCGACGTGCTCGGGCCCGGGGCGGTGCCGGCGCTCGCGCGGACCGCGGACCTGCTCCGCGACGACGCCGACCTGCTCGACGCGCTCGCCGCGGACACCCTCGCGACGGCCCTCGTGGAGTCCTCGGACGACGGCGGGCGTGGCCCGGTCGGCGGGCCCGCGGCGTCGGGTGCCGAGAGCGTGGTGCTCGACGCCGAGGTGCTCGCGTCCGTGCACCCGGCCCTGCGCCGTCGTGCCCTGCGGGCCGCGGCGCTGCGCGCGGGCTGCCCCGCGAGCGACCTGTTCGCCGTCCACGTCGACGCGCTCGACGCGCTCGTCACGGCGTGGCGGGGCCAGGGGCCCGTGCACCTGCCCGGCGACCTGAGGGCCGCGCGCGCGTGTGGCAGGCTTTCCCTGGGCCGCGAGACGACGCCCCGGCGAAGCATCCCCCCGCAGGCTCTCAGCACCCTCACCACCCTCACCACCCCCAGACCTCAGGAGTGACCCCCGTGGAAGCATCGGACGTCGCAGGCGACCTCGAGAACATCCTGCTCACCGAGGAGCAGCTCGGAGCGCGGCTCGACGAGATCGCGGCGCAGATCGACCGCGACTACGCGGGCAAGGACCTCCTGCTCGTCGGCGTCCTCAAGGGCGCCGTCATGGTCATGGCGGACCTCGCGCGGCGCCTGCACAGCCATGTCGAGATGGACTGGATGGCCGTCTCGTCGTACGGGTCGGGCACCAAGTCCTCGGGCGTCGTGCGCATCCTCAAGGACCTCGACGCGGACCTCACGGGCCGCAACGTGCTGATCGTCGAGGACATCATCGACTCGGGCCTCACGCTCTCGTGGCTCCTGTCGAACCTGCGCTCGCGCGGGCCGGCGTCGGTCGAGATCGCGGCGATGCTGCGCAAGCCCGACGCCGCGAAGACCGACGTCGACGTCCGGTACGTCGGGTTCGACATCCCGAACGAGTTCGTCGTCGGCTACGGCCTCGACTACGCGGAGAAGTACCGCAACCTGCCGTTCGTCGGGACGCTCGCGCCGCACGTGTACTCGAGCTGAGCGGGAGGCGGGCGCACCCCCGGTCACCGGGGGCGCGAGACCGCCCGCGCCCGGGCGGCGTGCCGCCCACGCCCAGGCGACGTGGGCCACGCCCTGGGCGAACAGAGGCGTGATCCCCAGCAGGCGTCAAGGTCCAGAGTGTAGTTTCGAGCCCGAACACTTGCGCGAGCGGAGGGATCCGGGGCGCACGCCCCGTCGCCGATGAACATCAAGAAGATTCTCAGTGGGCCGATCGTCTGGATCGTCCTGGGCCTCGTGATCCTGTGGATCGCGTTCGCGACGTTGTCGCGCCCGACCGTCCAGCGCATCGACACGTCCCAGGGCCTCGAGCTGCTCTCGGGCGACACGGTCGAGCAGGCCCTCATCGTGGACGGCGACCAGCGCGTACGCCTCACGCTGTCCAAGGACTACGTGGTCGACGAGGGCACGGACACCGAGGAGAACAAGGGCAAGAACGTCGAGTTCTACTACGTCCAGCCCCAGGGCGAGGCCGTGGTCGACGCGGTCGTCCAGGCGGAGCCGAAGGACGGGTACAACTCCGAGGTCGCGCAGCCGTCGTTCTGGTCCTCGCTGCTCGGGCTGCTCATCCCGTTCCTCATCATCGGCGTGCTGTTCTGGTTCCTGCTCTCGCGCATGCAGGGCGGCGGCTCGCGCGTCATGGGCTTCGGCAAGTCGCGCGCCAAGCTCGTCTCCAAGGACACCCCGCAGGTGACGTTCGCCGACGTCGCGGGCGCCGACGAGGCCGTCGAGGAGCTCCACGAGATCAAGGAGTTCCTCGCGGAGCCGGACAAGTTCCAGGCGGTCGGGGCCAAGATCCCCAAGGGCGTGCTGCTCTACGGCCCGCCCGGGACGGGCAAGACGCTGCTCGCGCGCGCCGTCGCCGGGGAGGCCGGCGTGCCGTTCTACTCGATCTCCGGTTCCGACTTCGTCGAGATGTTCGTCGGCGTCGGCGCGAGCCGCGTCCGCGACCTGTTCACCCAGGCCAAGGAGAACTCGCCCGCGATCATCTTCGTCGACGAGATCGACGCCGTCGGCCGCCACCGCGGCGCCGGCATGGGCGGCGGGCACGACGAGCGCGAGCAGACGCTCAACCAGCTCCTCGTCGAGATGGACGGCTTCGACGTCAAGACGAACGTCATCCTCATCGCGGCGACGAACCGCCCCGACATCCTCGACCCGGCGCTCCTGCGTCCGGGCCGCTTCGACCGCCAGGTCGCCGTCGAGGCGCCCGACCTCAAGGGCCGCGAGGCGATCCTGCGCGTGCACGCGCAGGGCAAGCCGATCGTCCCCGAGATCGACCTCTCCGCCGTCGCGCGCCGCACGCCGGGCTTCACGGGGGCCGACCTCGCGAACGTGCTCAACGAGGCCGCGCTCCTCACGGCGCGCAGCGGCGCGCAGCTCATCGACGACCGCGCGCTCGACGAGGCGATCGACCGCGTCGTGGCCGGCCCGCAGAAGCGCACCCGCGTCATGAACGTCAAGGAGCAGAAGATCACGGCGTACCACGAGGGCGGCCACGCCCTCGTCGCCGCGGCGATGCGCTACACGGACCCCGTCACCAAGGTGACGATCCTGCCGCGCGGCCGCGCGCTCGGGTACACGATGGTCATGCCGACCGAGGACAAGTACTCCACGACGCGCAACGAGCTGCTCGACCAGCTCGCGTACGCCATGGGCGGGCGCGTCGCCGAGGAGCTCGTCTTCCACGACCCGACGACGGGCGCCTCGAACGACATCGAGAAGGCCACGGCGATCGCCAAGAAGATGGTCACCGAGTACGGCATGAGCGAGCGCGTCGGCGCGATCAAGCTGGGCACCGGCTCGGGCGAGCCCTTCATGGGTCGCGACATGGGCCACACGCGCGACTACTCCGAGTCCGTCGCGGGCACCGTCGACCACGAGGTGCGCAAGCTCGTCGAGGCCGCGCACGACGAGGCGTGGGAGGTGCTCACGCAGTACCGCGACGTGCTCGACGCGCTCGTCCTCGAGCTCCTGGAGAAGGAGACGCTCAACCAGGCGGAGCTCGCTCGGGTCTTCGAGCCCGTCGTCAAGCGCGACGCGCGCGACGTGTGGCTCTCGAGCGAGCAGCGCTCCGTGTCGCAGCGTGGACCCGTCCTCACGGACGCCGAGAAGGCGGTGCAGAACGGCGCCCCGGTGATCCCGCAGGACGAGGCCGCCGCCGCGAACGACGAGCTGCCGCCCGAGCGCATCGGTGAGGTCCCCGCAGACAGCCCGCTCGACCGGGCGCTCGGTCGCGGCGAGGACGGCCTCGAGGTCAGCGACGTGCGCGAGCCGGGGCAGGGCTGATGGGCAGCCCCGCCGGCACGGACGGAGCTCAGGGCGCGATCACGCGCGCCCGCTCGGCGGAGGACCTGCGCGCCCCCGCGGACGTGCCGCCGTACGACCAGGAGCGTGCCGAGGCCGCCGTCCGCGAGCTGCTGCTCGCGGTGGGGGAGGACCCGGACCGCGAGGGGCTGCGCGAGACGCCGGCCCGCGTGGCGCGCGCCTACCGCGAGATCTTCGCGGGCCTGCGGCAGGAGGCGGCGGACGTCCTCACGACGACCTTCGACCTCGGCCACGAGGAGATGGTGCTCGTCAAGGACATCGAGGTGTACTCGACGTGCGAGCACCACCTGGTGCCGTTCCACGGCGTCGCGCACATCGGCTACATCCCCAACGTCGACGGGCGCATCACCGGCCTGTCGAAGCTCGCGCGCCTCGTCGAGGTCTACGCGCGCCGTCCGCAGGTCCAGGAGCGCCTCACGTCGCAGATCGCCGACGCGCTCGTGGAGCACCTCCAGCCGCGCGGAGCGATCGTCGTCGTCGAGTGCGAGCACCTGTGCATGTCGATGCGCGGCGTGCGCAAGCCGGGGTCGCGCACGGTGACGTCGGCGGTGCGCGGCCAGATGCGCGACGGCGCGACGCGCGCCGAGGCGATGAGCCTCATCCTGGGGCGCTAGTCCCGTGGACCGCTTCGTGGTCGCCGGGCTCGAGGACCTGGCCGACGTCGGCCGGACGCTCGTCATGGGCGTCGTCAACGTCACGCCGGACTCGTTCTCCGACGGCGGCGAGTGGTACGAGCCCGCCGCTGCGGTCGCGCACGGGCGCGAGCTGCTGGGCGAGGGCGCGGACGTCCTCGACGTTGGCGGCGAGTCGACCCGGCCCGGCGCGGGCCGCGTCCCGGTCGAGGCGGAGCTCGCCCGTGTGCTGCCCGTGATCTCCGCGCTCGCCGCGGAGGGCGCGGTCGTCAGCGTCGACACGACGCGCGCCGTGGTCGCCGAGCGGGCGGTCGCGGCGGGCGCCCGGATCGTCAACGACGTCTCGGGCGGGCTCGCGGACCCGGCGATGGCCGACGTCGTCGCGCGCACCGGGGTCGCGTACGTGTGCATGCACTGGCGCGGTCACGCCGACGTCATGGACGACCTCGAGGACTACGACGACGTCGTCACGGACGTGCGCGACGAGCTCGCGGCACGCGTCGAGACGCTCATGGCGGCCGGGGTGCGGCGCGACCAGGTCGTCCTCGACCCGGGCCTCGGGTTCTCGAAGGCCGGGTCGTCCAACTGGCCCCTGCTCGCCCGGCTCGGCGAGCTCGAGGAGCTGGGACTGCCGGTGCTCGTCGGCGCGTCCCGCAAGCGGTTCCTGGGGCACCTCCTCGCGCGGTCCGACGGGCAGCCCGTGCCGCCCCTGCTGCGCGACGACGCGACCGCCGCGATCACGACGCTGGCCGCCGCCGCGGGCGCGTGGTGCGTGCGGGTCCACGCCGTCCGCGCGTCGGCCGACGCCGTGCGGGTCGCCGCCGCCTGGTCCCGTGCCGGAGCGGCGGGGTCGGGCCGGCAGGACGGGAGCGTGGGCACGACCGACCGACCGAGGACCGGAAGCGACTCGACGGCGCGGCCCACGACCTAGCAGGATGGGCGACGGGCCCCGCGGCGCGGCCGGCCCGGCGCAGCACGACACACGCAACGAGACACGGTGCCGAGAGGTCCGTCCGCCCGACCGGCGGGCGGCGACGGAGCACCGGACGGGAGCACGACGTGACCACAGCGTTCGCAGGAGCGGTCCTCGACGCGGACGGACGGCCGTTCGACCGGATCCGGCTCACGGGCCTGAGCGCCACGGGGCACCACGGCGTCTTCGACCACGAGAAGGTGGAGGGCCAGCTCTTCCGCGCCGACGTCGTGCTCCACCTGGACACGCGCGCCGCGGCGAGCGGGGACGACCTGGCCCAGACCGTCAGCTACGCGGGCGTCGCCGAGGACGTCGTGGCCGTGCTCGCGGGCTCGCCCGCCGACCTCGTCGAGACGGTGGCCGAGCGCATCGCCGCGACGATCCTCACCCACGACGAGGTCGTCGCGGTCGACGTCGCCGTGCACAAGCCCCAGGCGCCGATCACCGTCCCGTTCGAGGACGTCGAGGTCGTCATCCGCCGCGACCGCGTCGTCGTGCCGGTCGTCGGGCCGCTCGCCCGGCGGTCCGAGCAGCACGGCCTGCGGGACGCGCCGCCCGTCGCGCCGATCCCCGTGGGCTCGGTCGCCCCGGCGCTCATCCACGGCGTCGGGGACTCCCCGGTCCCCGAGGAGCGCGTGGAGCTGGCCCCCGCGCCCGACGTCATGCCGCCGAGCATCCCCCCGGGCACGACGGCCGTCACCGCCGACGCCCTGCCGCCCGTGGACGAGAACCTGCACGAGCCTGCGTACGAGACCGCGCACGAGGCGGTGGGCGCCGGCCCGCTCCTCGACGACGCGTCCGACGCGACCCGCGAGGCTCCCGTGGTGGCCGAGCCGACCGCGCCGGTCCACGGCGATCCGGTGTCCGCCACGCCCGTCGTGCCCGCCCTCGAGGAGCCGACCTCCGCCGCCCCGCCCGCCGAGGAGCCGAGCCCGGCGCCGTACGACGCGCTGCTCGAGGCAGCGACGCCCGCGGCTCCGGAGGCGCCCGCACCGGAGGCGCCCGCACCGGAGGCGCTGCCGGGCGCGTCCGCCGCACCGGAGCCGACCCCGGCCGAGCCTCTCGCACCCGGGCACCCGGGCGCCGGCCCTGCCGCCGGTGCCGCGGCCGCGCCTCTGGCGGCGCGGGACCCGGAGCCCGGCCCTGCGCCGGAAACGGTGCCGCACGACGAGCCCGTGCCGTTCGCCGGGCCGACCGAGTCGTCCGTCGACGCCCCCGCGCCGGTCACGGCGCCGTCGCACGACGCCGGCGTCCCGGCCGCCCCGTCCGGGGAGCCTGCTGCACGGAGTGCCGAGGACGAGGCGACTCCCACGCCGCCGGCCGAGCACGACCGCATGGACGACGTGCCCGCCGGGTTCGTCGAGGTGGTGCTCGCTCTCGGCGCGAACCTCGGCGACGCCCAGCAGACGCTGCGCGACGCGATCACCGACCTCGACCGGATCTCCGGGCTCGAGATCACCGAGGTCTCGCCCCTCGCGCGGACGGCCGCGGTGGGCGGCCCCGACCAGCCCGACTTCCTCAACACGGTCCTGCTCGCGCGCACGCGTCTCTCGGCCCGCGACCTGCTGCACGCGTGCCAGTCCGTCGAGCACGCGCACGGCCGGGTGCGCGACGAGCGCTGGGGGCCGCGCACGCTCGACGTGGACCTCATCGTGTACGGCACGCTCACGGCCGTCGCCGACGACCTGGAGCTGCCGCACCCGCGCGCCCACGAGCGGGCGTTCGTGCTCGAGCCGTGGTCGCAGATCGACCCGGACGCCGTGCTGCCCGGCCTCGGCGGGGGGCCGGTCGCCGCGCTCGCGGCGACCGCACCCGACCGGGGCGGGATCCGGTGGCTCGCGCTCGACTGGCTGACCGACGCCGCGCCCGAGCCCACGGGCGCGGTCCCGGTCGCGGCCGAGGGCTCCGACGCGGCCCCCGCTCCCGCCCCCGCACCGGCAGAGCACGTGGTCGTCGACGACCCGTACCGGCAGCCGCCGACGGACGCAGCACCCGGGCCGCACGACGCACCGTCGACGTCGGGGCCGACTCCCGTCGGTGCGCAGGTGGTCCGGGACGACGTCCCCGCGCCGGTCGCGCCCCAGCATCCGCCCGTCCCGCAGCAGGCACCGCACCCGACGCTGCCCCAGCGACCCCCGGTCCCGCAGCAGCCGTCGCCCGCGCAGCCGGTCCCGCCCCAGGGCCTCCCGGCCTCCGGCGCGGAGCTCCCCGTCGCCCCGCCCCAGGCGGCGATCCCGCCGCAGGCGGTCGTGACTCCGCAGGCGTCCCCGGCGGAGCCCGGCCTGGCCCGGCCCGTCTTCGCCCCGGTGTCCGAGGGCCCGGCGCCCGCGTCCGAGGGGTCGCCCAGCGTCGTCCCGGACGGCGCGTTCGGGGTGCACGACGGCGCTGGTCTGCCGAGCGTCGCGCCCTTCCCCGGCCCCTCGCACCGCCCGTCGGTGCTGCCCGACCCGGAGCCGCCGGCGCAGGACGTCGTGGAGCCCGCGGAGCACGGCGCCCCGGCGTTCCCCGCCTTCGCACCGGTCCACCCGGCAGAGCGGCCGGTCGCGGCACCGCCGGTCGGCGCCCCGCCCGTCCCCGCGCCGACGGTCGGCAGGCCGCACGCGCAGGCACCCGCCGACCCGGCGACCGCGATCGAGGACGGCATCATCCGGTCGGTGCCGTTCGCCCCGGTGGCGGGGCCGGCGCAGGCAGCGTCCCAGCCCTCGGCCCTCCCGTCCACGCAGGCGTCGGCACCGGGGCCGCTCGCTGACGCCTCGCTGCACCCGACGACCGACCCGTGGCCTCCCTTCGGGCCGGTCTCGGGCGGCGCGCACGACGCCCAGCGCTGATGCGGCGCACCTCGGTCCGCACCCTCCTGCTCGTGGCGGTCGCCACGGCGGTCGTGGGCTGGTTCGTCGTGCGGCTCCTCCAGGGCCGCGGCACGCACCTGCCGGCGGTGCCGTGGCTCGTGGACGTGGCGGTCGTCGCGCTCGCCGCGGCGGTGTTCTGGGCAGGCTGGACCGTCCGCGCCTACCAGCGCGGCAAGCGACCCTCGCTCGACGCGATCCGCGCGGCCCGGACGTTCGTGCTCGCCAAGGCCGCCGCGCTCACGGGCGCCCTGCTCGCGGGCTGGTACGGCGCGCAGGTGCTCGTGGCCCTGCCCGACCTCTCGATCGAGGCGCAGCGGGACCGCGCGGTGGCGGCCGGGGTCGCGGTCGTGTGCGCGGTGCTGCTGGCCGTCGTCGGGCTCGTGGCCGAGCGGTTCTGCCAGCTCCCGCCCGACGACCGCGGCGAGGGTCGCGAGGGTTCGACGACGCGCGAGGACCCGGAGACGCCGGGCGCGAGCACGCCCGCCTGACGCTCCGCTCCGTGGCGTGGCCGCGCACCGCGACCCGGTGGCGCCGGGCAGCGTCCCGCCCCGTGCGTGACGCGCGACACGCGGCCCCGGGCGCACCGGGACGGGATGGGAGAATCGAGGCATGACCGACCCTGCACGGGACCTGGACGCCCGCGGCACCGGCCCCTTCGACCCGCCCGGCATCGAGTGGACGCGCGTCTCGCCGCGGCTGATCACCGCCCGCCTGCTGTCGGTGGGCATCACGCTCGCGGTACCGGCCGTCGCGGCGATCGTGCTGGCGATCCTCTTCCCGCACTGGTGGCAGTGGCTCGTGCTCGGGGTGCTCGTGCTCCTCGGGCTGTGGGCCCTCGTGCTCGTCCCGCGCCAGGTGCGCGCGATCGGGTACGCCGAGCGCGACGACGACCTGCTCATCCGGCACGGGATCATGTTCCGCACCCTCGTCGTCGTGCCCTACGGCCGCATGCAGTACGTCGACGTGCAGGCGGGTCCGCTCGCCCGCAAGCTCGGCATCGCGCAGGTGCAGCTCCACACGGCGTCGGCGTCCACCGACGCGACGATCGACGGTCTCGAGCCCGCCGAGGCGGAGCGCCTGCGCGACCGGCTCGCGTCGCGCGGCGAGGCGAGGCTGGCGGGCCTGTGAGCGAAGCACCGGCCACCGAGGACCTCGTGTGGCACCGGGTGCACCCGGTCACCCCGCTCGTGCGCGGCTGGACGGTCATCGCGGTGCTGCTCGTCGTCGTCGGGCAGCAGACGCTCAACGGGTTGCCCGAGGGTCAGAACCTCCTCGAGGGGAACCGCTGGTGGATGATCCTGCTCGGCATCCTCGCGGTGGGGCTCGTGGGACTGGGGTACTCGGCGCTCGCGTGGCGCATGACGAGCTACGCCGTCGACGACGAGTCGGTCCACCTGCGCACGGGCGTGCTGTTCCGGCAGCAGCGCAAGGCACGGCTGGACCGGTTGCAGGCGGTCGACGTCGTGCAGCCGCTGCTCGCGCGCTTCTTCGGCCTCGCGGAGCTCAAGCTCGAGGTCGCCGGGGGCGCGGACTCGGGCGTGAAGCTCGGCTTCCTCAAGGAGGTGGAGGCCAATCGGCTGCGCAACGACCTCCTGGCGCGCGCCGCCGGGCTGCGGGTCGCGCGGGAGCGCCCGGTCGGCGCCCCGCCGGCGGTCGGGGAGGGGAGCACGGCGGGTGCCGGCGCCACGTCCCCGGCGGCCGACCCGGGCGCCCTGTCGACGGTGCGGCCGATCGGCGGAGCGCCCGCCGGCGACGAGGTGCTGGTCGCCCCCGAGGCGCCCGAGCAGCCGGTCACCGCGGTCGGACCGGGGCGGCTCGTCGCCTCGCTCGTCCGGTCGGGCGCGACGGTCGGCCTCGTCCTCGGTGTCCTGGGGATCGCCGGGGTCGTCATCGGCACGCGCGAGATCGGGGTGCTGTTCAGCGCGCTGCCCGCGGTCCTCGGGTTCGGCGGCTTCCTCTTCTCCCGGTTCTCGGGCGAGTTCGGGTTCCGCTCGGCGATCTCGCCGGACGGCATCCGGCTGCGGCACGGCCTCCTGGAGACCCGCTCGCAGACCATCCCGCCCGGCCGCGTCCAGGCGGTGCGGCTGCGGCAGGGCCCGTTCTGGCGCGGGCCGGACTGGTGGCGCGTCGACGTCAACGTCGCGGGCTACGGGGTGAGCTCCGACGGGTCGGACACGACGAGCGTGCTCCTGCCCGTCGGGACGCGCGACGAGGCGCTCGCGGCGCTGTGGCTCGTGCTGCCCGACCTCGGCACGTCCGACCCGCGCGCCCTCCTCGACGAGGGCCTGTCCGGCCTCGACGCCGGCGAGCACTTCACGGTGACCCCGCGCCGCGCGCGCCTGCTCGACCTCGTGTCCTGGCGGCGCAACGGCTACACCGTGACCGACCGCGCGCTCGTGCTGCGCGGCGGGCGGGTGTTCCGCAGCCTCGTGGTCGTGCCGCACGAGCGGACGCAGTCGCTCGGGCTGGAGCAGGGCCCGCTCCAGCGCCGGTTCGACGTCGCGACGTTCGCGGTGCACTCGACGCCCGGCCCGGTCTCGCCGAAGGTCTGGCACCTCGACGCGGGCGACGCCGCGCGCCTCCTCGACACCCAGGCGGAGCGCGCCCGCGAAGCCCGCGCGCACGCGGGGCCGGAGCTGTGGATGCGCCGCGACGACGTGCCTCTGGCACTCGCCCCCGAGCCCACCCCGGGGTCCGCCGGCGAGCAGCCCGACCCCGTGCCCGCGGCAGATCCCGGGCGTGTGCCCGGCCGCGCGCCGGGTGAGGGACCCGTCGACCGCCGGGCCGAGGACGGGGAGCGATCATGAGCGCGGCGGGCTCGCGGCCCGGGCGCCTCGGCGTGGGCGTCGTCGGTGCGGGCCGCGTCGGCGCGGTGCTGGGCAGCGCGCTGCGCGCCACGGGGCACGCCGTCGTCGGCGCGAGCGGCGTGTCCGACGCGTCGCGCGACCGCATCGAGACGCTCCTGCCCGGCGTGCCGGTCCTGGAGGTCCCGCAGGTCGTGGAGCGCGCGGAGCTCGTGCTCCTCGCCGTGCCCGACGACGCGCTGGGCGACCTGGTCCGCGGCCTCGCCGACGTGGGGGCCTGGCAGCCGGGCCAGATCGTCGTGCACACGTCCGGTCGCTACGGCACCGCCGTGCTCGACCCGGCCCGCGCCGCGGGCGCGATCCCGCTCGCGCTGCACCCCGCCATGACCTTCACGGGCACGTCGCTCGACCTCGCACGGCTCGAGGGCACGACGTTCGCCGTCACCGCGCCGGGGCCGGTCCTGCCGATCGGGCAGGCGCTCGTCGTCGAGCTCGGCGGGGAGCCCGTCGTCGTGGCGGAGGAGTCCCGCGGGCTCTACCACGCGGCCCTCGCGCACGGCGCGAACCACCTCGTCGTGCTCGTGGCGCAGGCCGCGCAGGCGCTCGAGGCCGCGGGCGTCGACCAGCCAGGTCGTGCGCTCGCGCCGCTGCTCGCCGCCGCGCTCGACGGGGCGACCCGCGGCGCCGACGCGGGCGCCGAGTCGGGCACCGGCGCAGGAGCGGGCGCGCTCCTGGGCCTCACCGGGCCCGTGGTGCGCGGCGACGTCGGCACGGTCCGCGAGCACCTCGCGGCCCTCGACGCGCTCGCGGCGACGAGCGACGCGGCCGACGTGCCGCCGTCGTACCGGGCGCTGAGCCGCGCCGCGACCCACCGGGCGCTCGCGGGCGGACGCCTCGACGAGCGGACCGCGCGCGCGGTCCTCGACGCGCTCGACGAGGGCGCCGACGTCGGCCACGAGCGTCCCCGCGCCGAGCGCCCGGGACTCCCTGAGCACATCGCGTCCCACGACGAGCGCGACCAGCACGACGACGAAGGAACGGCATGACCACCACGCCCCGCCCGTCCGCCGCGGACGCCCCCGACGGCCGGACCGACGACGCGCGCGACGCCTCGCGCGTCCTGACGACGCGCGCCGACCTGCGCGCGGCGACCGACGCGTGGACCGTTGCCCACCCGGGGGAGCGCCGCGCCGTCGTCATGACGATGGGCGCGCTGCACGCCGGGCACCTCGAGCTCGTGCGCCGCGCTCGCGCGGAGGTCGGCCCGGGCGGGCAGGTCGTCGTCACGGACTTCGTCAACCCGCTGCAGTTCGGCCCGGGCGAGGACTACGAGCGCTACCCGCGCGACGTCGCGGCGGACGTCGCGCTCCTCGCGGCCGCCGGCGCCGACGTCGCCGTGGACCTCGTGTTCGCGCCCGCCGTCGAGGAGCTGTACCCGGACCTCGGGCCGGCGGCGGGAGGAACCGGGCCGATCGTCCGCGTCACCTCGGGCCGGATCGGCACCGTGCTGGAGGGCGCGTCGCGGCCCGGGCACTTCGACGGCGTCCTCACGGTCGTGCTCAAGCTGCTCCACCTCGTGCGTCCGGACGTCGCCGTGTTCGGCGCCAAGGACGCGCAGCAGCTCCTCGCCGTCCGGCGTCTGGTGGCGGACCTCGACCTGGACGTCGAGATCGTCGGCGTGCCCACGGTGCGGGAGGCGGACGGGCTCGCCCGGTCGTCGCGCAACGCGTACCTGTCGCCCGCCGAGCGGGACCGTGCGCTCGCGCTGAGCCGGGCGCTGCGCGCGGGCTCGGACACCGCCGCCTCCGGGGCGGGCGCCGCCGCGGTGCTCGCCGCCGCCCGGGGAATCCTCGACGGGGCGGACGGCGTTGAGGTCGATTACGTGGCGCTCGTCGATCCCGCTACCGTGGAGGACCTGGCGCCCGGCGCCGTCGGCCCCGGGCTCCTCCTGGTCGCGGCACGCGTGGGCACCACCCGTCTCATCGACAACGCGGCCGTCGAGATCGCGCCGCCCGCGACCCGGGCCGCCGACCCCGCCGGCCGTGCCCCCGCACCTGGAGGTACCGCGTGACCGCGCCGACCCCGCCGAGCCCGCACCGTCGTCCGGCGTCCCTGCAGCGCCCCATGATGATCGGCAAGATCCATCGCGCGACGGTGACGCAGGCCGATCTGCACTACGTCGGATCGATCACCGTGGACGCCGACCTGCTCGACGCCGCGGACCTCTACCCGGGCCAGCAGGTCGACGTCGTGGACGTCACCAACGGCGCACGGCTGACGACGTACGTCATCCCGGGCGAGCGCGGCGCCGGGCAGGTGTGCATCAACGGCGCCGCCGCGCACCTCGTGAAGCCGGGCGACGTCGTCATCCTCATCGCCTACGGCATGCTCGACGACGCCGACGCGCGCACCTACCTGCCGAACGTCGTCTTCGTGGACGAGCAGAACCGGATCGTCGAGCTGTCCGACGAGCCCGGCCTCGTCCCGGCGGGCCACGGCCTCGAGGCGAGCGGCCTGCCGTTCGCCCCGTTCCGCGGCGGGGGCGGAGCGGGTGCCGACGGCGACGCGTCCGTGGTGCGCCCCGCGTGAGCGGACGCGGCGTGTCCCCGGCGCCTGAGCTCGCCCGGACGCTCGCCCGCACCCTGGCCGCCCCGGCACCCGGCTGGACGACGACGGCGGACGTCGTCGTCGTCGGCTCCGGCATCGCGGGCCTCACGGCTGCGCTGGAGCTGCGCACGCGCGTGCCGCGCGTCCTGCTCGTGACCAAGGGCGAGCTGTCGTCGGGCTCGACGGTGTGGGCGCAGGGCGGCATCGCCGCGGCGCTCGACCCCGAGGACTCGCCCGAGGCGCACCTCGCGGACACGCTCGTCGCGGGCGGGGGCGTGTGCGACCCGGCGGCGGTCGAGGTGCTCGTCACCGAGGGCCCGGCGCGCGTGCGCGAGCTCGTGGCGCGCGGCGCGAACTTCGACCGGGCCGAGAACGGCGACATCGCCCTGACGCGCGAGGGCGGCCACCACGCGGACCGCATCGCGCACGCGGGCGGCGACGCGACCGGCGCCGAGATCTCGCGCGCGCTCGTCGCGCAGCTCGACGCGGTCCGTGCCGACCCGGGCATCGAGGTGATCGAGAACGCGCTCGTGCTCGACGTCCTCACGGGACCGGTCCCGGGCCAGGACCCGGGCAGCGCCCCGCGCGCCTGCGGGGTCACGCTCCACGTGCGCGGCGAGGGCACGCGGGACGGCGTCGGCGCGGTGCTCGCGCGCGCGGTCGTGCTCGCGACCGGGGGAGTGGGGCAGGTGTTCCGCTCCTCGACCAACCCGCCGCAGGCCACCGGAGACGGCATCGCCGCGGCGCTGCGCGCGGGCGCGACGCTCGGCGACCTCGAGTTCGTGCAGTTCCACCCCACGGTCCTGTGGCTCGGGCTCGGCGCCCGTGGCCAGCTCCCGCTCATCTCCGAGGCGGTGCGCGGCGAGGGCGCCATCCTGCTCGACACCGACGGCCACCGCTTCATGCCCGCGCAGCACCCCATGGCCGAGCTCGCGCCGCGCGACGTCGTCGCCCACGCGATCGTGCGGCAGATGGCCGCCACGGGCTCGGACCACGTGCTGCTCGACGCGCGCCACCTCGGCGCCGACTTCCTGCGCTCGCGCTTCCCCACGATCACGGAGCGCCTCGCGGAGAACGGCCTCGACTGGACCGAGGAGCCGGTCCCGGTGGCGCCCGCCCAGCACTACCACTCGGGCGGGGTCGTGACGGACCTGCACGGGAGGTCCACGCTCGACGGTCTCTACGCGATCGGCGAGGTCGCGTGCACGGGCGTGCACGGCGCCAACCGCCTCGCGTCCAACTCGCTGCTCGAGGGGCTCGTGTTCGCGCACCGCGCGGCGCGTCAGATCACCGAGCGCGTCGCGGCGGGCGAGCTCGAGCAGGTCGAGCCCGTCGGGCGCCCCGGGCCGTCGGCGCTCGTGGCGGCCGCGGCGCGCTCGCGCATCCAGTCGATCGCCTCGGCGGGTCCCGGGGTGATCCGCGACGGCGACGGTCTCGCCGCCGCCGCGGCTCGGCTCGCCGCGGTCCGCACGGACGCGCACGAGGCGAGCGACGTCGTCGCGCAGCCGCAGGCGGCCGAGTGGGAGACCACGAACGTCCACCAGGTCGCGACCGCCCTCACCGCGGCGGCGGCGCTGCGCACGGAGAGCCGCGGCGGCCACTTCCGCACCGACTTCCCGGACACGGACCCGGCATGGGAGCGCCGCGTCCTCGTCTCCCTCGACGCTGACGGGACGCTGCGCGTCCGCTGACCGGTCCGCCGCCGAACACGACGTTGCGGTCGTTATCCGCCGGATAACGACCGCAACCTCGTTCTCGACGGCGCGCAGGGTCGTGCTCGGCGTCGCGCGGGGCCGACTACCGTGGGGGCGTGAGCAGCCCCGCCGAGCCCGTGCCCGCCCCTCCGTCCGACGGCGGAGCGCCGCCCGTCCCGTCACGTGTCGAGCCGGGGCTCGACCCCGCGTGGATCGCCGAGACCGTCTCGCGGGCGCTCGACGAGGACCTGGGCGTCGCGCCAGGGCGCGACGTCACGACGCAGGCGACCGTGCCGCCGTCGGCCACCGGGACCGCGCACCTCGTGGCCCGCGCGGACGGGGTCGTGGCGGGGCTCGTCGTCGTCGAGGAGGTGACGCGGCAGGTCGCGGAGCGGTTCGGCCTCCCGCGCGTCGAGGTGACGTTCGTCGCGTCCGACGGCGAGGCCGTGGGTCGCGGACGCGTCCTCGCCGCGCTCACGGGGCCGGTCCAGGTCCTCCTCACGGCCGAGCGCACGCTGCTCAACCTCGCGAGCCGCGCCTCCGGCGTCGCGACGGCGACGCGCGCGTGGGCGCGCGAGCTCGCCGGCACGGGCGCGCAGGTGCTGGACACCCGCAAGACGACGCCCGGCCTGCGCGCGCTCGAGAAGTACGCCGTGCGCGCCGGGGGCGGGACGAACAAGCGCATGGGGCTCTACGACGTCGCGATGGTCAAGGACAACCACGTGGTGGCCGCCGGGTCGGTGAGCGCCGCGATCGACGCGATCCGCCGCACGTTCCCGGACGTGCTCGTCCAGGTCGAGGCGGACACGACCGCGCAGGCGCTCGAGGCCGTCTCGGCGGGCGCGGACTTCCTGCTGCTCGACAACATGCCGACCCCGGTCCTCGCCGAGACGGTCGCGGCCGTCCGGGCGCGCGAGGGGAGGGACGGCGTGCCGGCGAAGGTCGAGCTCGAGGCGACGGGCAACCTCACGCTGGACCGCGCGCGCGAGGTCGCGGGCACGGGCGTCGACTACCTCTCGGTCGGCGCGCTCACCCACTCGGCCCCGATCCTCGACCTCGCCCTCGACCTCCTGCCCACCCTCCCGCCGAGGTAGAGCCCTGGTAGCGCGAGGTAGAGCCCTGGTCATGACCGCGCCTCGACCTCGCGGCACCACGCCTCTACCTCGACGACGTGCGGGCGTCGGTAGAATCCTCGGGTGACCTCCCCCGCCGGAACCCCCTCTCCTGACGCGCGCGAGCCCGAGGAGCACGTCGACGACGTGCCGGAGCAGATGCAGGTCCGCCGCGAGAAGCGCGAGCGGATCCTCGCGCGCGGCGACCAGCCGTACCCCGTGTCCGTCCCGCGCACGACGACGATCGCCGACGTCCGGGCCGCGTACGCGCACCTGGAGACCGGCGAGGAGACGCAGGACGAGGTCGGCGTCGCCGGCCGCGTCGTGTTCCTGCGCAACACCGGGAAGCTGTGCTTCGCCACGCTCCAGGACGGCGAGGGCAACCGCCTGCAGGTCATGCTGAGCCAGGCCGTCGTGGGCGAGGAGTCGCTCGCGTCGTTCAAGGCGGACGTCGACCTGGGCGACCACCTCTTCGCGCACGGCCGCGTCATCAGCTCGCGCCGCGGCGAGCTGAGCGTGTTCGCCGACGCGTGGCAGATCGCCGCGAAGGCGCTGCGTCCCCTCCCGGTGCTCCACAAGGAGCTCTCGGAGGAGGCGCGCGTGCGCCAGCGCTACGTGGACCTCATCGCGCGCCCGGCCGCTCGGGACACGGTGCGCCTGCGCGCCGCCGTGGTGCGCTCGATCCGCGAGAACTTCTGGGAGCGCGGCTTCGTCGAGGTCGAGACGCCGATGCTGCAGACGCGTCCGGAAGGCGCGGCGGCGCGCCAGTTCGAGACGCACATGAATGCGTTCGACATCGACCTGTTCCTGCGCATCGCGCCCGAGCTGTTCCTCAAGCGCGCGGCGGTCGGTGGCGTCGAGAAGGTGTTCGAGATCAACCGCAACTTCCGCAACGAGGGCGTGGACTCCACGCACTCGCCGGAATTCGCGATGCTCGAGGCGTACGAGGCCTACGGCGACTACGACACGATGGCGGCGCTCACCCAGAACCTGGTGCAGCGGGCCGCGCAGGACGCGCTCGGGAAGACCCTGGTCACGCTCGCCGACGGCACGGAATACGACCTCGGCGGCGAATGGACGCAGCTCAAGATGTACGACTCGCTCTCGGACGCGCTGGGCGAGGCGATCACGCCCGAGACGCCGGTCGAGACGTTGCTGGCGTACGCGGACAAGTTCGAGCTCACCTTCGACCCGAAGAACGTCAACCACGGAAAGCTCGTCGAGGGCCTGTGGGAGCACCTGGTCGGCGACCACCTCGTCGCGCCGACGTTCGTGCGCGACTTCCCCGTCGAGACCTCCCCGCTCACGCGCGACCACCGGGCCGTGCGCGGCCAGGTCGAGAAGTGGGACCTCTACGTGCGCGGCGTGGAGCTCGCGACGGCGTACTCCGAGCTGGTGGACCCGGTGGTCCAGCGCCAGCGCTTCGAGGCGCAGGCGCTGCTCGCGGCCGCCGGCGACGAGGAGGCGATGCGCATCGACGAGGACTTCCTCACCGCGATGGAGTACGCGATGCCCCCGTCGGGCGGCATGGGCCTGGGCATCGACCGCCTGCTCATGGCGCTCACCGGCCTCGGCATCCGCGAGACCATCCTCTTCCCGCTCGTGAAGCCCGCGCAGCAGTAGCGCCCCAGAGAACGAGGACCGACACCATGGACATCTGGCCCACCGTCTCGGCACTGATCCCCTCGATCGGTGTCGGCGTGCTCTTCTACTTCGCGATGCGCGCCATCGTGCGCGCGGACCGCAACGAGCGCGCCGCGCTCGCGCGACTCGACGCGGAACAGGAATCGGCGGCCGACGGGAATGCCGCGCCCGCGCGCGACTCCTGAGCCCGCTCCCGTGCCCGATACGGTGCGTCAATTGCCGGGCGGAATGATGGACTCGCGTCCAGGAATGCGTTACGGCGCGCAGATCGTCGTGCAGCGGTCAACGGCGTGGGTAATTGACGCCCTCGTCTTCTCGGTGGCATCCTGACGAGGACAATCATTCCTGTGAAGCGTGAGGAAACCACAGTGGCCCAGAAAGTCCAGGTAATTCTCGTCGACGACCTCGACGGGGGCGCGGCCGACGAGACCGTCACGTTCGCACTCGACGGCGTCTCCTACGAGATCGACCTCAGCACCAAGAATGCGCAGGAGCTGCGCGACGCCTTCGCGTCGTGGGTCGGCAACGCGCGCAAGGTCTCGTCCCGCACGAGCACGGCCCGCCCCGCGCGCCGCAGCAGCCGGGCCTCCGGCTCGGCCCGCGCGACCGAGGTCCGCGAGTGGGCGCGTTCCAACGGCTACACGGTCAACGACCGTGGCCGGATCTCCCAGGAGATCCAGGCCGCGTACGACGCGGCGCACTGACGCGACGTCGCACCGAGCACCGGGGCGCCCTGCCGACCAGCACCGTCGGCAGGGCGCCCTCGTCGTCGCACCGGGCGGGCGGCAGCGTCCGCGTCGTGGGCCAGCCCGGTGTCTCCCCGGGGCCGGAGGCACCCGTCCGGAGAACTAGGCTCGGGTCATGACCTCCGCGACCCGCGCCCTCTGGATCGGCACCTACCCGCACCCGGCGAACGGCGGCGCGGAGGGCGTGTGGCGCGTCGGGCTCGACGTCGACGCCGTGGCGGGGACCGGGTCGTTCGTGGGCGGCGCGCTGGTCGCCGAGACACCGTCGCCGTCGTTCCTCGCCCTCGACGGTGACACGCTCTACGCGGTGGGGGAGACAGAGGTCGGCTCGGTGTCGGCGTTCGCCGTCGGGGCCGACGGCGGCCTCGCACCCCGGGGCAGGCCCGTCGCCACCGGCGGGGCGTACCCCTGCCACGTCGTCGTGAGCGGTGACGTGCTCGTCGCGAACTACGGTGACGGCGTCCTCACGGCCGTCGCGACCGCGGCGGACGGCTCGCTCGCCGCGGTGGCGGACGACCAGCCCGGCGCCGCCGTGCGTCACCAGGGGCACGCGGGCACGGGGCCGGTCGCCGACCGCCAGGAGGGGCCGCACGCCCACTTCGTCGCCCCGCTCGCCCACCTCGGCTCCGCCGACGACGGCAGCGGCGACGTGCTCGTCGTGGACCTGGGGACCGACGAGCTGCGCCGGCACGACCCCGCTGCCGCGGACGGATCGGCCCCGCGCGTCGTCGCGACCTTCCCTCCGGGGACCGGTCCGCGCCACCTCGCCGCGCTGCCGTCCGGGCACCTCGTCGTGGTCGGCGAGCTCGACCCGGCCCTGTTCGTCCTCGCCCCGGTCGGCGGCCCCGACGGCGCGCGCACCTACGACGTGGCCGCGCGCTACGACGTCACGCACGCCGCGGCCCCCGCGGGCGGCGGGAACTACCCCTCGCACGTGGCGGTCTCGGCGGACGGCACGCGCGTCCTCGCCGCGGTGCGCGGCGCCGACGTGCTCGCCGTGCACGCGGTGGAGCCGACCCCCGACGGCGGTGTCCCCGGCCTGCGCCACCTCGCCGACTCCCCGGTGGGCGGCGCCTGGCCGCGCCACTTCGCCGTCCTGGACGCTCCGGCCACCCCCGAGGAGACCCTGCACGACCTCGTCGTCGTCGCGAACCAGAACGACGACCCGTTGATCGAGCGGCCGGACGCCCCCGCGGGGGAGGAGCCGACGTCGAACCTCGCGCTCCTGCGCGTGCGCCGCTCGGACGGCGCCGCCCACGTGCTCGACGTGCTCGCGCTGCCCGCCCCGGCGTGCGTCGTGGAGGCCTGACCCGCCGTGACCGCGCTCGAGCTGCCCGAAGGCGTCTCCCCGGACCCGGCGACCCCGCTGCGGGTCGCGATGCTCTCGGTGCACACGTCGCCCCTCGACCAGCCGGGCACGGGCGACGCGGGCGGCATGAACGTGTACGTCACGGAGCTCGCGCACGCGCTCGCGCGTCGCGGCACGCAGGTCGAGATCTTCACGCGCGCCACGGCGTCGAGCCAGCCCCGCAAGGTCGAGGTGTCCGACGGCGTGACGGTGCGCCACGTCGTCGCCGGGCCCTTCGAGGGGCTCGACAAGAACGACCTGCCCGGCCAGCTCTGCGCCTTCACGGCGGGGGTGCTGCGCGCGGAGGCGCGGCACCACGAGGGCTGGTACGACGTCGTCCACACCCACTACTGGCTCTCCGGGCAGGTGGGCTGGCTCGCGGCCGACCGCTGGGACGTGCCGCTCGTGCACACCATGCACACGCTCGCGCGCGTGAAGAACGCCGCGCTCGCCCCGGGGGACGCGCCCGAGCCGCTGGGCCGGATCATCGGGGAGGAGCAGGTCGTCGCCGAGGCGGACGCGCTCGTCGCGAGCACGGACGCCGAGGCGGACGACCTCGTGCGCGACTACGCGGCCGACCCCGCGCGCGTGCACGTCGTGCCGCCGGGCGTCGACCTCGACCTGTTCTCCCCGGACCCCGGCGGCGCGTCGGCGGGCGACGGCGCCGCGCGGCGGGAGCGGCGCCGGACGCTGCGCGCCGGGCTGGGGCTGCCCACCGACGGCGGCCTCGTCCTCTTCGCGGGGCGGGTGCAGCCGCTCAAGGGTCCGGACGTGCTCGTCCGGGCGCTCGGCGTCCTCGCCGAGCGCGGGGAGCCGGTGCCGACGCTCGTCGTGCTGGGCGGCCCGAGCGGGCGCCCGACGGCGGTGCGCGAGCTCGAGGCGCTCGCCTACCAGGTCGGGGTGAGCGACCGGCTCGTCGTGCGCCCGCCGGTCCCGCGCGACGAGCTCGCGCGGTGGTACCGCGCGGCGGACGTCGTCGCCGTGCCGTCGCACAACGAGTCGTTCGGGCTCGTCGCGGCCGAGGCCGAGGCGAGCGGCACGCCCGTCGTCGCGGCCGCCGTCGGCGGGCTGCGGACGGTGGTCGAGGACCAGGTCTCCGGCGTCCTCGTGCCCGACCACGACCCGGAGACGTGGGCGCGCGTGCTCCGGGACCTGCTCGCCGACGACGCGCGCCTCGCCGCGCTCGGCGACGGCGCCCGGCGTGCGGGCGAACGGTTCGGCTGGGACACCGCCGCGCTGCGCATGCTCGACGTCTACGCGCAGGCGCGCAAGGTCCGCGCGGCGCGCTGACGCCCCGCGCGACCTCCGTCGCCGCTCAGGCGTCCGGCGCGGAGCGCTCCAGGACCAGGACGGGGATCTCGCGCGACGTCTTCTGCTGGTAGTCCGCGTACGGCGGGTAGGCGGCGACGGCGCGCTCCCACCAGAGCGCCTTCTCCTCGCCGTGGACCTCGCGCGCCACGTAGTCGTGGCGCTCGGCCTCGTCCTGGAGCTCGACCTGCGGGTGCGCGAGGACGTTGTGGTACCAGACCGGGTGCTGCGGCGCGCCGCCGAGCGACGCCACGACGGCGTACGCGCCGTCGTGCTCGACCCGCATGAGCGGCGTCTTGCGGACCTTCCCGCTGCGGCGCCCGAGGGTGGTGAGCACGACCACCGGCATCCCGTTCAGGGTCGTGCTGCGCGTCCCTCCGGACGACTCGTAGGACTCGGCCTGCTTGCGGGACCAGGCGCTCGGGCTGGGGGCGTACTCTCCGTCGATCGGCATGTCCGGGCAACGTGCGCGCCGCCCGTCGGATTCCCGGACCTTCGTCCCACGCCCGACGGCGACGGTCACCACCACGTGGGACGCGGGTGCCCGTGCGCCGGGCCGTGCGGCAGGATGGAACCCATGACCTACACCCTCGTGCTGCTCCGCCACGGCGAGAGCGAATGGAACGCCAAGAACCTGTTCACCGGCTGGGTGGACGTCGCCCTGTCGGAGAAGGGGACCGAGGAGGCGAAGCGCGGCGGTCAGCTCCTCACCGAGGCCGGCGTCCTGCCCGACGTCGTGCACACCTCGCTCCTGCGTCGGGCCATCACGACGGCGAACCTGTCGCTCGACGCCGCGGACCGTCACTGGATCCCCGTGAAGCGGTCGTGGCGCCTCAACGAGCGCCACTACGGCGCGCTGCAGGGCAAGAACAAGAAGCAGACGCTCGACGAGTTCGGCGAGGAGCAGTTCATGCTCTGGCGCCGCTCGTACGATGTCCCGCCGCCGGAGATCGAGCTCGGCTCCGAGTTCTCCCAGGACGCGGACCCGCGCTACGCCGACGCCCCCGTCGTGCGCACCGAGTGCCTCAAGGACGTGCTCGAGCGCGCGCTGCCGTACTGGGACGGCGAGGTCGTCCCGGACCTGAAGGCGGGCAAGACCGTCCTCGTCGCGGCGCACGGCAACTCGCTGCGCGCGATCGTCAAGCACCTCGACGGCATCTCCGACGAGGACATCGCCGCGCTCAACATCCCGACCGGCATCCCGCTGCTCTACGAGCTCGACGAGGACCTGAAGCCGATCACCAAGGGCGGCCGCTACCTCGACCCCGAGGCCGCCGCCGAGGCCGCCGCCGCGGTCGCCAACCAGGGCCGCTGACCGCCCACCCCGCACAGACGGCCGTGGCCCGTCCGGACATCCGGACGGGCCACGGCCGTCTCTGCGTGCGCGCGGTACAACCGCGGTCGCGCGAGGTAGAACCTCCGGTCTCGAGGTAGAACCCGCAGGCCTCTACCTCGAGACCGGAGGTTCTACCTCGCGGGCCAGGGTCCGCCCGGTCGTCAGGCGGTGGCGCGGGCGGAGCCGGCGGGGGTGCCGCGGTCGTCGGCGAAGTCGCCGGTCACGAGGTACGTCACGCGCTTGGCGATGGAGACGCCGTGGTCGCCGAAGCGCTCGTAGTAGCGGCCCACGAGGGTGACGTCGACCGTCTCCTGGGGGGTGCCGGTCCACGTGCCGTCGAGCAGCGCGGTGAAGGTGTCCTGGTGGAGCTTGTCGAGCAGGTCGTCGTCGCGCTCGATGTTCGCGGCGACGGTGAGGTCGCGCGTCGTGAGGAGCGTCGTCGTGCGGCGGGCCACACGCACGGCGGCGTCGTGCATCTGCTCGAACGTGCGGTGCAGCGACGGCTCGATCGCCCGGGCCGGGTACCGGCCGCGCGCGACCTGCGCGATGTGGCGCGCCAGGTCGCCCATGCGCTCCAGGGTGGCGCTCATGCGCAGCGCGCTCACCACGACCCGCAGGTCGGTCGCGACGGGCTGCTGCTGCGCGAGGAGGAGCACGCAGCGCTCGTCGAGCTCGCGCTCGAGGGCGTCGATCGTGTGATCGTCGCCGATGACCGACTGCGCGAGCTGCAGGTCCGCCGTGAGGAGCGCCTGTCCCGCGCGGTTGACGGCCGACTCCACCAGCCGGCTCATCTCGGCCAGGTCGTCGCCGACCTGCTTCAGCTCGGCCTCGAAGATCTCCCGCATCGCTTCCCTCTCGTCGTGACCGGTCCGTCCGGTCCGTGACGGCGTGCGCCCCGGCGCGCCGTGCGGCGCCCGGGCACGCCGTCGGCTCCTGTCACGCTCGCAGGCGCGGTCGACCGGGCGGTGAACTCCAGGGCGCCGCCAGGTGAACTCTTGGCGGCTCGCGCCCGCGGGGCACCGGATCGACCGGTCGGGCGTGCACGCGACCGTAGGCTGGACGTGTGCAAGCCGAGAGTCTCATCGAGGGCGCGACCGTGCTGGCCGCCGGCGTCGTGGGCGTCGTCGTCGGCGTGATCGCGGCCATCGCGTTCCGCGTGAGCGAGCGTCAGCAGCGTGCCGCGCGGGCGGAGCCGGCGCCCGAGCTCGACGAAGGTCTGGTCCGGGTGCTCGCCGTGCTGCGCTCCGCCGCGGTCGTGCTCGACGAGGAGGCCGAGGTCGTGCGCGCCAGCCCGCCTGCGTACGCGCTCGGCGTGGTCCGTGGCGACGCGATCGCGCACGCGGCGATCCGCGACATGATCGACGACGTGCGCCGGGATGGCGTGATCCGTGACGAGGAGCTCGAGCTCCCGCGGGGTCCGGTCGGCCGGGGCACGGTCATGCTCCAGGTCCGGGTCGCCCAGGTGGGCCCGCACCACGTGCTCGTGCTCGCGGAGGACCGGACGGAGGCGCGCCGCGTCGAGGCGATCCGGCGCGACTTCGTCGTGAACGTGTCCCACGAGCTGAAGACGCCGGTCGGGGCGCTCGCGCTGCTTGCCGAGACCGTGCAGGACGCGGCCGACGACCCGGTGGCCGTGCGGCGGTTCTCCGCGCGCATGCAGTCGGAGGCGACGCGCCTGTCCGCGCTCGTGCAGGAGATCATCGAGCTCTCGCGGCTCCAGGTCGCGGGCGCGCTCCAGGAGGTCACGGTGGTCCCGGTGCGGGGCGTGGTCGAGGAGGCGGTGGACCGCGCGCGCACGACGGCGCAGGGCAAGGGCATCACGCTCACGACCGGGGGAGAGCTCGACGCCGCCGTGTACGGGGACCACAACCTGCTCGTCACCGCGGTGCGCAACCTCCTCGACAACGCGGTCGCCTACTCGGGCGAGAACACGCGCGTCGGGGTCGGTGTCTCGCTCGCGGACGACCTGGTCGAGATCGCGGTCGTCGACCAGGGCATCGGGATCTCGGCCGACGAGCAGGCTCGCGTGTTCGAGCGGTTCTACCGGGTGGACCCCGCGCGCTCGCGCGACACCGGCGGGACGGGCCTCGGCCTGAGCATCGTCAAGCACGTCGCGGCCGACCACGGTGGCGAGGTCACCATGTGGTCCGAGCCGGGACGCGGCTCGACCTTCACGCTCCGGATCCCCGCGGCGGACGTGCCGACCGGGCAGGCGCACGCCGCGCCGTCGGGCACGACCCACGACGCGGCGGGGGACGAGGGCACGGCCGGGACGGACCCCGGCACCGTGCAGCACGACGGGCGGCGGGCCGCGCAGGCTTCCGCGCGGGACGAGGACGTACAGAACAAGGAGGTAGGCGCGTGACGCGCATCCTGGTGGTGGAGGACGAGGAGTCGTACCGCGACCCGCTGACGTACCAGCTGCGACGCGAGGGCTTCGACGTCGTCGAGGCGGCGACGGGCACCGAGGCGCTGGAGCGGTTCGACGCGGACGGGGCGGACCTGGTCCTGCTCGACCTCATGCTCCCCGGGCTCAGCGGCACCGAGGTGTGCCGCGAGCTGCGGCAGCGCGGCGACGTGCCCGTCATCATGCTCACGGCGAAGGACTCGGAGATCGACAAGGTCGTGGGCCTCGAGCTGGGCGCCGACGACTACGTGACGAAGCCCTACTCGTTCCGCGAGCTGCTCGCGCGCGTGCGCGCCGTGCTGCGCCGCAAGGGCGGCGAGAACGGGGGCGAGGTCGTCGCGGAGAGCGCGCTGGAGGTCGGTCCGGTGCGCATGGACGTCGAGCGGCACACGGTGAGCGTCGACGGCCAGGTCGTGCCGTTCCCGCTCAAGGAGTTCGAGCTCCTCGAGCTGCTCCTGCGCAACGCCGGGCGCGTGCTCACGCGCGGGCAGCTCATCGACCGGGTCTGGGGCACGGACTACGTGGGCGACACCAAGACGCTCGACGTCCACGTGAAGCGCATCCGGTCGAAGATCGAGCCCGAGCCCGCGAGCCCGCGCTACCTCCTCACGGTCCGTGGTCTCGGCTACAAGATCGCGGACGGCGTCGGCCAGGCCTGACCTCTCCGGCGCAGCGCACGAACGGCTCCGGCGCGTCCCTCACGGACGCGCCGGGGCCGTCGTCGTGCGGCACGGAGGCCCAGCCCGGCACCGGCAGACCCGGCCGGGAACGTGGCACGGAAGGTCTGTGCACTGTTCATCCCTCGTTCACCCGCTCTCGGGGAACGCGTCACCCGACGCTCTTAGCGTCGGGATCGTCACCGGCGCTCGCTGGTGCCACGAGACGCTTGAACAGGATGGAACGAAGAGTGAAGCTCAGCCGATTCTCCCGTGCTGGATCCGCCGTCGCGATCGGTGCGCTCGCGCTGACCCTCGCCGCCTGCGGGTCCGACGACCCCGTCGGCAGCGCCGACGGCGCCACCGACGGTTCCTCCGAGGGCTCGTCCGAGACCGCGAGCGACCTCAGCGGTGAGCTCAACGGTGCGGGCGCCAGCTCGCAGGAGTCCGCCATGGAGGCGTGGCGCGCCGGGTTCCAGAGCGCGAACCCCGACGTCACCGTGAACTACGACCCGGTCGGGTCCGGCGGTGGCCGCACCCAGTTCCTCGAGGGCGGCGTCGCGTTCGCCGGCTCCGACGCGGTGCTCAAGGAGGAGGAGATCACGCAGTCGCAGGCCGTGTGCGGCCCCGACGGCGCGATCGACCTCCCGGTCTACGTCAGCCCGATCGCCATCATCTACAACCTGCCGGACGTCGCGGAGCTCAACCTCGCGCCGGCCACGATCGCGGGCATCTTCAACGGCACCATCACGCAGTGGAACGCCCCGGAGATCGCCGCCGACAACCCCGACGCGACGCTCCCGGACGTCGCGATCACGCCGGTCCACCGCTCCGACGAGTCGGGCACGACCGAGAACTTCACCGAGTACCTCGCCGCGACGGCGGGCGACGCGTGGGGCCACGAGCCGAGCGGCGACTGGCCGACGCAGGGCGGGGAGTCCGCGCAGGGCACCTCCGGCGTCGTGCAGACGGTCCAGGGCGGCGAGGGCACGATCGGCTACGCCGACGCCTCGAAGGCCGGCGACCTCGGCACCGCGAAGATCAAGGTCGGCGAGGAGTGGGTCGCGTACTCGCCCGAGGCCGCGGCCAAGGTCGTCGACGCGTCGCCGCGCGTCGAGGGCCGCCACGACCACGACATCGCGGTCGAGCTCGACCGCACGACGACCGAGGCCGGCGCCTACCCGCTGGTGCTCGTCTCCTACGCGGTCGCGTGCCTGAACTACGAGGACGAGGCGACGGGCGACCTCGTCAAGGCGTTCCTCACGTACATCTCGAGCGAGGAGGGCCAGTCGGCCTCCGCGTCGGCCGCGGGCAACGCGCCGATCTCGGAGGACCTGCGCACGGACGTCCACGCGGCGATCGAGGCCATCACGGTCGGCGCCGCCGGCTGACGACCGCCGGGTTCCAGGGGGCGGCGGGGCCTACGAGCCCCGCCGCCCCTGACCCGCGAGATCGCCCGCGACCCAGACCTCACGCAGCAGGACCGCATGCACCGGGAGCACGAGTGACCACCACAGCCCCACCCACGACGCCGGGCCCCGCGCCGAGCCCGACGCCTCGCGCGGGCGCCCCGCGCCGCCGGGCCCGGAACACCGACCGCGGCGTCAACCGCGCGTTCCGCTGGACCGCGACGGGCGCCGGAGGTCTCATCCTCGCCGTCCTCGCCGCGGTCGCGATCTTCCTCGTGCTGCGCGCGTGGCCTGCGCTCACCGCGGGCGGGGACGTCCTCGGCGAGGAGGTGTCCTGGTTCCCGGAGGGTGCGTCGCTCCTGTCCTTCGTGGGTCCGCTGATCTTCGGCACGCTGCTCGCGGCGGCGCTCTCGCTCCTCCTCGCGATGCCGGTCGCGATGGGCATCGCGCTCTTCATCTCGCACTACGCGCCGCGCCGGCTCGCGTCGACCCTGGGGTACGTCGTCGACCTCCTCGCGGCGATCCCCAGCGTCGTGTACGGACTGTGGGGCTCGCTCGTGCTCCCGCCGATCGTGGTGCCGGTGTGGTCGTGGCTCGCCGACACGCTGGGGTGGTTCCCGCTCTTCGCCGGTCCGGCGTCGCCGACCGGCCGCGTCCTGCTCACCGTCGCGCTCGTGCTCGCCGTGATGATCCTGCCGATCATCACCGCCGTGAGCCGCGAGGTGTTCCTCCAGACGCCGAAGCTCCACGAGGAGGCGGCGCTCGCGCTCGGCGCGACGCGCTGGGAGATGATCCGCACGGCCGTGATCCCGTTCGGCCGGTCGGGCGTCATCTCGGCCGCGATGCTCGGCCTCGGCCGCGCTCTCGGCGAGACGATGGCCGTGCTGATGATCCTCTCGCCGGGGCTCCTCTACTCGTTCAAGATCCTGCAGGCCGGCCAGCAGCAGACCATCGCCGCGAACATCGCGGCCGACTTCCCCGAAGCCAACCCGCTCGGGGTGAGCACCCTCATCGCGACGGGTCTCGCGCTGTTCGTCATCACCCTGCTCGTCAACATGGGCGCCCGCGCGATCGTCGCGCGGCGCAAGGACTTCTCGGGAGCCAACTGATGAGCGCCCTCAGCACCAGCCCCGCGCGCGGGGCCTCCGCCCCCGACCCGGAGCGCACCGCGTCGGTGCGCGCGCTCCTGCGCGGCGCGGACGCCGGCCGCCGCCGCAAGGACCGCACGATGACGGTCCTCATGTGGGGCGCGTTCGCCCTCGCGATGGTGCCGCTCGTGTCCGTCGCGTGGACCGTCGTCGTGCACGGCATGGAGCGGTTCAACGTCTACTTCCTGACCCACTCGATGCGCGGCGTGTTCGGCGGCATGGACGCGGGCGGCATCTACCACGCGATCCTCGGCACGCTGCTCATCACGCTCGGCGCTGCGGTGATCTCGGTCCCGATCGGCCTGCTCGCCGCGATCTACCTCGTCGAGTACGGCCGCGGGCCGCTGGCCCGCGCGGTGACGTTCTTCGTCGACGTCATGACGGGCATCCCGTCGATCGTCGCCGGCCTCTTCGCCTACGCGCTCTTCGCCGTGATCTTCGGTCCTGGGGTGCGCATGGGCATCGTCGGTTCCGTCGCGCTGTCCGTCCTCATGATCCCCGTGGTCGTGCGCTCGTGCGAGGAGATGCTCCGGCTCGTCCCCAACGAGCTGCGCGAGGCGGCCTACGCGCTCGGCGTGCCCAAGTGGCTCACCGTCGTCCGCGTCGTGCTGCGGACGTCGATCGCCGGCATCACGACGGGCGTCATGCTCGCCGTCGCGCGCGTCATCGGCGAGACCGCGCCGCTCCTCATCACCGTGGGCGTCGTCGACTCCATCAACGGCAACCTCTTCGAGGGCCGCATGATGACCCTGCCGGTGTACGTGTACCGGCAGTACAGCCAGGGCCTGGTGCCCTGCAGCAACGTCACCGACGTCGTGTGCATCCCCGACATCAACTACGACCGGGCCTGGGCGGCCGCCCTGACGCTGATCCTCATCGTCATGCTGCTCAACCTCGTCGGGCGACTCGTCACCCGCTGGTTCGCCCCCAAGACCCTCCGCTAGAACAGGACAGCTCCGATGGCACAGCGCATCGACGTCAAGGACCTCAACATCTACTACGGCGACTTCCTCGCCGTGCAGGACGTCGGCATGACGATCGACCCCAAGTCCGTGACGGCCTTCATCGGCCCGTCCGGCTGCGGCAAGTCGACGTTCCTGCGGACCCTCAACCGCATGCACGAGGTCATCCCCGGCGCGCGCGTCGAGGGCACGGTCGCGATGGAGGGCGTCGACCTGTACGGGGACGACGTCGACCCGGTCGCCGTCCGCCGCCAGGTCGGCATGGTCTTCCAGCGGCCCAACCCGTTCCCGACGATGTCCATCAAGGAGAACGTCCTCGCCGGGGTGAAGCTCAACAACAAGCGGATCTCGAAGTCCGCGGCGGAGGAGCTCGTCGAGACCTCGCTGCGCGGCGCGAACCTGTGGAACGAGGTGAAGGACCGCCTCGACCGTCCCGGCTCGGGCCTCTCCGGCGGCCAGCAGCAGCGCCTGTGCATCGCGCGCGCCATCGCGGTCAAGCCGCAGGTGCTCCTCATGGACGAGCCCTGCTCGGCGCTCGACCCGATCTCCACGCTCGCGATCGAGGACCTCATCGCGGAGCTCAAGGACGAGTACACGATCGTCATCGTCACGCACAACATGCAGCAGGCGGCACGTGTGAGCGACCGCACGGCGTTCTTCAACATCGCGGGCACCGGCAAGCCGGGGCGCCTCATCGAGATGGACGACACCGCGACGATGTTCTCCTCGCCCACCCAGCAGGCGACAGAGGACTACATCTCCGGCCGCTTCGGGTGACCTGATCCCCACAGGCCGGGCCGACCCGGCCGGACGACGACGGCGCCCCTCCCGGACCGGGAGGGGCGCCGTCGTGCGCGGGGCGGGAGGGTCAGGACGCCGAGCCCTGGAGCGTGCCCGTGACGTCGGTCCCGTCGGTGTCGAGGACGCACTGGACCACGCGGTCGTCCATCGTGTTCCAGCCGTCCTCGCGCGGGGTGAAGGGCCAGAAGTAGTAGGCGGACTCGTCGTAGGACAGCCCGACGAAGCTCTCGAACTCGCCGAGGCAGAAGTCCTCGGCGCTCGCCTGGAGGGCCTCGTCGCCGGGGTAGTCGCCCTCGGGCAGCTCGGTCTCGGCGTACACCTCGGCGTCGTGCGGCTCGGAGCACGGGACGACGGGCACGGACTCGACGTTCTCGCCGTCGGGCAGCTTCGAGGTGACGATGCAGTCGCCGACCTGGATCGAGAAGACGTCGGCGTCCGACGCCTCGGTCACCTCGCCGCCGGGCTCGTCGCGCTGGGCCTCGGACGGCCCTGTGATCTCGTCGAGGATCGCGCCGCAGCCCGACGCGGTCAGGGCGAGGGCGACGGCGCTCACGACGAGGAGGAGCGGCCGACGGGTGGTACGGGACAGGGTCACCTGGGGTTCCTTCGTGGACGTGCCCCGACCACGACGGCCAGGGCGGGCACGCGAAGGCTAGCGGTCGCCGGTGACACGGCCCGAGCCCATTTCCGGCCCGGGCCGTCGCACGTCACGGCAGCAGGTGGGCGTACTCCTCGAGGGTGCCGTCGAGGACGGGCAGGGACATGGTCTGCTCCTCGCCCGTGGTCACGCTGACCGTCACGGGAAGCACGCCGCCCGGTGCCGCGTCGACGCGGCCGATCTGCGCGTCGAACCCGTCCTCGGTGCCGAGGTAGACGGTCTCGCCGGCGGCGACGGGGATGGTCACCGGGTCGCCGCCCTCGGGCGTGACGTCGAACTCCACGTCCTCGGTCGTGTCGTTCGCGAACGCCCCGACGAGCGCGCCGGCGTCGCCCTCGGCCGCGCTCACGACGAGGAGGTTGAGGCCGCGCAGGTCGTCGGTGAGGTTGACACGCAGGCCGTCCGACGGCGAGTAGGGGCGGTTCGTCTCGATGGGGGAGCAGGCGGAGGCGACGGCCACGCTCGCGACCACGAGGGGGACGGCCCAGTAGCGCGCGCGGCCGGTCGCTCGGGACGCCGCACGGGTCGCTGCTCGGGGGGTCGGGATGCGGGTCACGTGCACTCCAGGGCTGCGAGAGGGGGGACGGGATTCCGCGCCCAGCCTAGTGCGTCGGGCGGGGCGGGGCGGCCGGAACCGGCGCCGCGGGACGGGGGCGTGAGCCGCGTCACGCGGCGTCCTGCGGGCGTCAGGGGCGCTCGGCGACGGCCACCGGGGCCCTGTGGCCCTCCCGCCAGAGTTCGTGAGGCGCGCTGACACGGCTCTGACCTGCGAAGATGCCGTCAGATGCGGGTTGTCAAGGGGCGCAGGGGCTCGGATTTCCGCCCTTCCGCGTGGTAAGGTGGACCACCGCGAAAGGGGACATCTGCAGATGACGTTCACAGTAGGCGAGACCGTTGTCTACCCGCACCACGGAGCCGCACTGATCGAGGAGATCAAGACGCGCACCATCCGCGGAGAGGACAAGATCTACCTCAAGCTCAAGGTCGCGCAGGGCGATCTGACCATCGAAGTCCCAGCCGAGAACGTCGACCTCGTCGGCGTGCGTGACGTCGTCGGCCAGGAGGGTCTCGACCGCGTTTTCGAGGTGCTGCGTGCACCCTACACCGAGGAGCCGACCAACTGGTCGCGTCGGTACAAGGCGAACCTCGAGAAGCTGGCGTCGGGCGACGTGATCAAGGTCGCGGAGGTCGTGCGCGACCTGTCGCGCCGGGACGCCGACCGTGGCCTCTCCGCCGGCGAGAAGCGCATGCTCTCGAAGGCGCGCCAGATCCTCGTCTCGGAGCTCGCGCTGGCCGAGCACACCGAGGAGGAGAAGGCCGAGGCCATCCTCGACGAGGTGCTGGCCTCCTGACGTCCCGGGCCTCGGCCCGAGCGACAGACCTCCGGGGAGGGCGCCGTCCGTGCGGACGGCGCCCTCCCCGTCGTCGTGCCCGGTAGCGTGTGCCCGTGCCGACTCTTGCCGTCCTCACCGCCGCGGGCTCCGGGTCCCGTCTCGGGCTCGACCTGCCCAAGGCGCTCGTCGAGCTCGACGGCCTGCCGCTGGTCGTGCAGGCAGCACGACGTCTGTGCGCGTCCGGCGCGGTCGACGCGATCGTCGTCACGGCGCCGCCCGGCCTGCGGGAGCACGTCGCGGCGCTGCTCCGGGACGATCCTGCTGTGGACCGTCCCGTGCGCGTCGTCGAGGGCGCAGGGACGCGTCAGGCGTCCGTGGCGGCCGGGCTGCGCGCCGGGCTGGTCGAGGGGCGCGACGGAGAGCCGGTCGACGTCGTGCTCGTACACGACGCGGCGCGACCGCTCGCCCCACCCGCGCTGGTCCGCCGCGTCGTCGACGCGGTGCGAGCGGGTCACGGCGCCGTCGTGCCGGGCCTGCCCGTCACGGACACGATCAAGCGCGTGACGCCCGCGCGCGCGGGCGACCCGTCCCGCGCCGAGCCCGTGGCCGAGACGGTGGACCGGGCGGCCCTGCGCGCGGTGCAGACCCCGCAGGGGTTCGACCGGTCGCTCCTCGTCCGGGCGCACCAGGCGGCGGCCCATCGCGCCGACGACGAGGCGTCCGCCGCGACCGACGACGCCGGGCTCGTCGAGGCCCTGGGCCTTCCCGTGCACGTCGTGCCGGGGGACGCCGCGGCGGCCAAGATCACCACCGCACACGACCTGCGCGTCGCGGCGCTGACCCTCCGGGAGGACAGATGACGACCCCCGCCGAGCACGCCGAGGGCACGCCGCGGCGACCCCTCGTGCACCCGCTCCCGCGCACCGGCGTCGGCGTCGACGTGCACGCGTTCGCCCCCGAGGGCGAGGAGCGGGAGCTGTGGCTCGGCGGGCTGCTCTGGCCGGGTGAGCGCGGCCTCGCCGGGCACTCCGACGCGGACGTCGCCGCGCACGCCGCCGCGGACGCGCTGTTCTCGGCGACCGGGCTCGGTGACCTGGGGTCGAACTTCGGCACGAGCGCGCCCGAGTGGGCGGGGGCGAGCGGGTCGCGCCTGCTCGCCGAGGCGGCGCGCCGGGTGCGGGCCGCCGGGTTCGAGATCGGGAACGTGGCCGTCCAGGTCATCGGCAACCGCCCGCGTCTCGGGCCCCGCCGCGCCGAGGCGGAGGCGGCCCTCGGGGCCGCCGCGGGGGCCCCGGTGACGCTCACGGCCACGACGACCGACGGTCTCGGCCTCACGGGCCGCGGGGAGGGCGTCGCGGCCGTCGCGACGGCGCTCGTCGTCGCCGTCGGGACGCCCGCGTGACCTCAGCCCGCCGGGGCGACCTGCACGCTCTCGAGGACGGCGCGCGCCTGCGCGGCGCCGTCGGCGTCACCGTCGGCGTACGAGGCCGTGAGGTCGACGACCCAGGCGTCCGGCCCGTCGCCGGTCCGGACCGCCAGGATCTCCTGCGCGACGACCGCCCCGGCCGTCTCGTACGTGCCCGCGACCCGGAAGGCGGGGAGCTCGCCGAGGGTGGTCGGGCCCTGGCCGTCGACGTCCAGGAGCCAGCCGGGGATCGCGCTGACGGACACCGTGGTCGCGGCGCCGGCCTGCTCGAGGGTCGACGCGGACTGCTTTCCCGTCACGACGACGTTCGCCCGGAAGTCCTCCGCGCCCGACCCGCTCGGCGCGCGCAGCACGAACGCCCCGTCGCGGGTGACACGCTCCCAGCCCCGGGGCGCGGTGACGCGGACGGGGACGTCGGGGACGTCGTACGTGACCGGCTCGTCGCCGCCTCCGGTACCCGCGGGGCCGGCGCAGCCCGCGAGGGCGAGCATCCCGGTCGCGAGGGCCACGACGGGCGCAGCGGTCCGGAGGGTGCGGGGGTGGCGGGGTCGGGGCACTGTCGTCCTTCGTCGGGAGCGGGGGGTGCGAGGGGCTCGGCTCGCCATTCTCGCCTCCGGACGTCCCGGGTGCCAGGCCCACGAGCAGACACTACGATCGCTGAGAGCGCATCGATGTGTTTGACTTTCCCAAGAACGACACATGGGATGAATCGCACATGAACCGAATGTCCGTCGAAGAACGCCGGGCCCAGCTCGTCGACGCGGCGATGACCATCGCCGTCCGCGAGGGCGTCGAGGCCGTCACGATCCGTGGCGTCGCGGCCGAGGCCGGCGTCTCGCTCGGCGTCGTGCACTACTGCTTCGAGGACAAGGACGAGCTCCTCCAGGCGATGGGCAACAGCCTCGCCCTCGTCGCGTCCGAGCCCGTGCGCGCCGCCCTCGACGTCGACGGCGACGTCGTGGAGCTCGCGCACGCCGCGGCCGACGGTCTCTGGAGCGGGCTGACGCCGCGCCGCCACATGCGCCTCCTCACGTTCGAGTTCGCGACGGCGGGCGTGCGCAGCCGCGCGCTGCGGTCCGTCGCGCACACGCACCTGGAGCAGACGTGGGCGATGACCCGCGGCTTCCTCGAGAACGTCGCCGAGCGCGGGAACGTCACCTACTCGATGGACATGGGCTTCCTCTCGCGCATCGTCGCGGGGTACATCGACGGCATCGAGATCGCGTGGCTCGTCGAGCAGGACGACGAGACCGCGGTCCGCAGCTTCCACGCGCTCGCCGAGTACGTGCTGTCGCTCATGGTCCGACCCGACGGCTCGCCGGTGCGCGAGCACGGACCGGAGCCCGTCTCCTGACCCACGGGCCCACGGGCCCGCAGGCCGGACGGGGCGCGGTCAGTCGCGCTCGGCCGCTCCCGGCGCGCGCCCGAGCACCTGGTCCGTGTACGCGTTCGCGAACACCCCGTCGGGGTCCGCCGCGTCGCGGACCGCGACGGCGTCGTCGAACCGGGGGTAGAGCTCGCGGAACCGGTCGGCGTGGAGCCCGTGGAGCTTGCCCCAGTGGGGACGGCCGCCGACCTCGGCGACGATGCGCTCGACGGCGTCGAAGTACCGCTCGTGCGGCAGGCGCGCGTACTGGTGCACCGCGACGTACGCGGTCTCGCGCCCGTGCGCCGTGGAGAGCCAGACGTCGTCGGGCGCCGCGAACCGGACCTCGACCGGGAAGGGCACGTGCTCGCCGGACCGGTCCAGCCAGCCGTCGATGCTCGACAGGACGTCCACCAGGCGCTCGCGCGGCACGGCGTACTCCATCTCGCGGAACCGGACGCGGCGCGAGGTGACGAAGACCTGGTGCGACGGCGCGACGTAGGTCCGGGGTGCGAGCGCGCGAGCCGAGACGGCGTTGAGCCGCGGCGTGACGCGCGGCACCGCGGTCGCGAGCCGGTTGACGAGCTCGAACGCGCCGTTGGACAGCAGCTCCTCGTCGACCCACGTGCGTGCCCGCGCGACCGGCCCGGGACCGGTGGTCCGCAGCCGCTCGAGCTCCACGGCCTCGTCGTCGGGGGAGAGCCGGTTGTTGCGCTTGGTCAGCGCCCGGCGCGTGTGGGGGAACCAGTAGAACTCGAAGTGGTCGTTGCCCCCGACGAGGCCGTCGGGGTCGTCCGGCGTGCCGAGGCCCTCCAGCACGCGGTCCAGCGGCCACGGCTCCTCCTGCGCGCGCAGGAGGAACGCCGGCACGACCTCGAGCGTGACGGCGGACAGGACGCCCGTGACGCCGAGCCCCAGGCGGCTCACCTCGAAGAGGTCGGGGTCCTGCGTCGCCGTCGCCTCGCGGACCTCGCCGTCCGCCCCGACGACGCGGACCCCGCGCACCTGGGTGGCGAGCCCGCCGAGCCCGGCACCGGTCCCGTGCGTGCCCGTCGAGATCGCGCCGGCGATCGACTGCCGGTCGATGTCGCCGAGGTTGCGCATCGCCAGGCCCATGGCCGCGAGCGCCTCGTTGAGCCGGTGCAGGCGGATGCCCGCCCCGACGGTCACGAGGATCGCGTCGGCGTCGGCCTCCCCGGGTACGCCCGTGCCGCGGGCGATGCGCTCCACGAGCCCGATGCGGTCGAGGTCGAGCAGGAGCCCGTCCGTGACGACCGCGGGGGTGAACGAGTGGCCCGCTCCGACGGCGCGCACCGGCATCCTGTCGGCGGCGGCCCGGGCGACGAGCGCGCCCAGCTCCGCCTCGTCGCGCGGGGAGGCCCGACGACGCGGGGTCGCGGAGGCCGTGCGGGCCCAGTTGGTCCAGGAGAGGGCGTCGTCGCTGCTCACAGGTCGTACTGTCTCACGCTCCCCGCGTGGCGTACGTTCTCCCCATGACGACGACCGACGCGGCACCCGGGCCGGACGCGGGGACGAGGACAGGGACGGCCGACCCTGCCGGGGACGAGCGTGGCGCGACGCCGTCGTTGCTCGCCCGGCTGACGCGTGCGACCGCGGACCTCGACGGTCCGCTCGCCGTCGTCGACCTCGACCGGTTCGACGCCAACGCCGACGAGCTCCTCGCGCGTGCCGGGGGCGTCCCCGTGCGCGTCGCGTCGAAGTCGGTGCGCGTGCGCTCGCTCGTGACGCGGGCGGCCGAGCGCGGCTTCCAGGGCGTCATGGCGTTCTCGGTGCGAGAGGCGCTGTGGCTCGTCGACGCGGGCGTGCGCGACGTCCTCGTGGGCTACCCGTCCGTGGACCGCGGCGCGCTCGCCGCCCTCGCGCGGCACGAGGCCGGGCGGCGCGAGATCACGCTCATGGTCGACGACCCCGCGCACCTGGAGCTCGTGCGGCACGCGCTCGCCGAGGCGGGGACGGGCGACGCGCCGCCGGTGCGGGTGTGCCTCGACGTGGACGCCTCGCTCCGCGTCGGCCTCGGGCTCGTGACGGTCCACCTCGGCACGCGGCGCTCGCCGCTGCACGACCCTCCGGACGTCGCGTCGCTCGCCGCCCGGGTCGTCTCGACGCCCGGGCTCGCGCTGCGCGGCCTGATGTTCTACGAGGCGCAGGTCGCCGGCATGCCCGACTCGAGCCTCGCCGTCCGCGCGGTCAAGCGGCTCTCGGTGCTCGAGCTGGGCGAGCGCCGCGGCGAGGTCGTCGCCGCGGTGCGCGACGTCGTCGGGCGCGACCTCGAGCTCGTGAACTCGGGTGGCACCGGCTCGCTCGAGACGTCGTCCGCGGACGGCGTCGTCACGGAGGTCACCGCCGGCTCCGGGCTCTACGTGCCCGGGCTGTTCGACGAGTACCGCTCCTTCCGCCCGCGCCCGTCGGCGTTCTTCGGGCTCGACGTGGTGCGCGTCCCCGCGCCCGGCTGGGCGACGGCGTTCGGCGGCGGCTACGTCGCGTCGGGCCCCGCGTCGCGCAGCCGCCTGCCGCGCGTCGCGACGCCCGGGTGGTCGCTCACGGGCCGCGAGGGCGCGGGCGAGGTCCAGACGCCGCTGCACCGGAACCGGGGTGCCGTCGGTGCCCCCGACCTCGGCGTCGGCGACCGCGTCTGGTTCCGCCACGGGAAGGCCGGCGAGGCGATGGAGCGGTTCGACCGCGTGCACCTCGTGCGCGGGGACGAGGTGGTCGACGTCGTGCCTACGTACCGCGGTGAGGGCAAGAGCTTCGGCTGACCGGGCCGGTCGTGGCCGGACCGGGATCGGCCGTGAGACCTGCCCGTGCCGCTTCGGCCGTGGTGGTACGTCCCCGGTACCCTTGCGGACGTGACTCTTCGCCTGTTCGACACCGCCACGCGGGACGTGCGCGACTTCGTGCCCCTGACTCCGGGCGAGGTCGGCATCTACCTGTGTGGTGCGACCGTCCAGGCGGCCCCCCACATCGGCCACATGCGCTCGGCCGTCGCGTTCGACGTGCTCGTGCGCTGGCTGCGGCGCGGCGGCTCCCGCGTGACGCTCATCCGCAACGTCACCGACATCGACGACAAGATCCTCGTGAAGTCCGCCGACGCCGGCGAGCCGTGGTGGGCCTGGGCCGCGACGTACGAGCGCGCGTTCACCGCCGCGTACGACGCGCTCGGCGTCCTGCCGCCCACGTACGAGCCGCGCGCGACCGGGCACGTGCCGGACATGGTCGAGCTCATGGAGCGGCTCGTGGAGCGCGGGCACGCGTACACGACCGGACCCGGCGACGTGTGGTTCGACGTGCGCTCGTGGTCCGAGTACGGCTCGCTGACCAACCAGCGGCTCGAGGACCTCAACCCCGTGCCCGACGACGTCCCCGCGGACGCGGAAGAGGCCGCCGCGAAGCGGGACCCCCGTGACTTCGCGCTCTGGAAGGCGCCCAAGGACGGCGAGCCGGAGACCGCGTCGTGGCCCACGCCGTTCGGCCGTGGGCGCCCCGGCTGGCACCTGGAGTGCTCCGCGATGGCGCGCCGGTACCTGGGTGACACGTTCGACATCCACGGCGGCGGGCTCGACCTGCGCTTCCCGCACCACGAGAACGAGCAGGCGCAGTCGCGCGCCGCGGGCTACGGGTTCGCCCAGCACTGGCTCCACAGCGCGTGGGTCACGCAGGGCGGCGCCAAGATGAGCAAGTCGCTCGGCAACGGTCTGCTCGTGCGCGAGGTCCTCACGACCACGAGCCCCGCCGTGCTGCGCTACGCGCTCGGGTCCGTGCAGTACCGCTCGATGCTCGAGTGGACGCCCGCGACCGTCACCGAGGCGGAGGCCACGTGGGAGCGGCTCGCCGGGTTCGTCGAGCGTGCGACCGAGCGGGTCGGCGACGTGGGCGACGTGACCGAGGCCGAGCTCCCGACCGCGTTCACCGGGGCGATGGACGACGACCTCAACGTCCCGGCGGCGCTCGCCGTCGTGCACGAGCACCTGCGCGCGGGCAACGCGGCGCTCGCCGACCGCACGACGGCCGCGGACGCCGTCGCGCGCCACCACCTCGTCGCGGTACGGGCCATGCTCGACGTCCTCGGCCTCGACCCGGGCGACGCGCAGTGGGCTGACCGCGGGGACTCGCGCTACGCCTCGGTGCTGGACGCCGTCGTCGGCGCGGAGCTCGCGGCCCGCGCCGAGGCTCGCGCGGCGCGCGACTTCGCGACCGCCGACGCGATCCGGGACCGGCTCGCCGCGGCGGGCGTCGCGGTCGAGGACTCGGCCGACGGCGCGCGCTGGACCCTCGCCTGATCGTCTCCGTGAGGTAGCGGCCTGGTGCGAGGTGGGGGCGTGGTCGTGACCATGTCGCTACCTCGGTGGACCACGGCTCTCCCTCGGCGCGGTGTCTGAGGGACACTGGACTCGGTGGCGCACCGACGCCCGCTCGCACGAACCGACCGACCTGACCGACCGGACCGGTGTCGATCCACCTGACCGACACCGACCGACCTGACCACGACACGACGGGTACACCCATGGCTGGCAACTCACAACGACGCGGCGCGACCCGCAAGCCCGGCAGCAAGAAGGGCGCGACCGTCGGCTCCGGCGGGCAGCGGCGCAAGGGCCTCGAGGGCCGTGGGCCGACGCCGAAGGCCGAGGACCGCGTCTACCACGCGGCGCACAAGCGCAAGGTCGCGGACGAGAAGCGCGCCACGACACCGACCGGCCGCGGGGGCGCCACGCGGAGAGCGCCCGCCCAGGGCAGCGCCTCGCGCGGTGGCGGCCCGAAGGGGCGCGGCTCGGTGCAGGAGATCGTCGCGGGTCGCAACTCCGTGCTCGAGGCGCTGCGGGCGCGCATCCCCGTCGAGGTCGTCTACCTCGCGTCGCGCCTCGACGCCGACGACCGCACGCGCGAGATCGTCGACATCGTCGCGGGCCGCGGCTACGACCTCCTCGAGGTCGGCAAGCCGGAGCTCGACCGCCTCACCGACGGCGCCGTGCACCAGGGTGTCGCGATCAAGGTGCCGCCGTACGAGTACGCCGACGTCGACGACCTGCTCGACGCGGCGGAGGCGACGGGGCGTCCGCCGCTGATCGTCGCGCTCGACGGCGTGACCGACCCCCGCAACCTCGGCGCCGTGCTGCGCTCGGCGGGCGCGTTCGGGGCGCACGGCGTGCTCGTCCCCGAGCGTCGCGCCGCGGGCGTCACGGCGTCCGCGTGGAAGGTCTCGGCCGGGGCGGCCGCCCGCGTGCCCGTCGCGCGCGCGACCAACCTGGTCCGCGCCCTCGGCGAGCTGAAGAAGGCGGGCTGCTTCGTCGTCGGGCTCGACGCCGGCGGGGAGACCGCGATCGGCGACCTCCAGCTCGCGACCGAGCCGCTCGTCGTCGTCGCCGGGTCCGAGGGCAAGGGGCTGTCTCGCCTCGTGCGCGAGGCGTGCGACGTCGTCGCCTCGATCCCCATCGGCTCCGACACCGAGTCGCTCAACGCCGCCGTCGCGACGGGCATCTCGCTCTACGAGGTCGCGCGCCTGCGCCGGGAGGCCTGACGCCCTCCGACGACTCAGCGCCCCACGGGTCCCAGGACCGGTGGGGCGCTGGCAGCCGTCTCGGAGCTAGCCGTAGTACTCGGGGTCCTTCTCGCCCGGCGCGAGGCCGAGGATCGCCTTCTCGTCCGGGCGGTGGCGCAGCACGTTCTCGACGTAGGACTGCGTCGCCTCCGCCATCGGGACGTCGCGGCGGGCGCGCTCGGAGATGAACCAGCGGTGGTCGAGGATCTCGTGGAAGAGCTGCGCCGGCTCGAGCTTGCGGCGCAGGTTGCGCGGGACGGCCTGGATCGTCGGCTCGAACACGCCGCTCAGCCAGTCGTGGGCGACGAACTCCTCGTCGTCGTTCTGGCGCTCGGCCGCCGCGCGGAACGCGTCGAGGTCGTTGAGCAGGCGGCGCGCCTGGTTCTCCTGGACGTCGAGGCCCGTGAGGCGCAGCAGGCGCCGCGAGTGGTGCCCCGCGTCGACGACCTTGGGCTGGATCTGGACGGTCGTGCCGTCGATGTCCGTCGTGATCGCGAGCTCGTCGACGTCGAAGCCGAGGTTGTTGAGGTGCTCGATGCGGGCCGCGACGCGCCACCGCTCGTTCGCGTCGAACGACTCGGACGTCGTCAGGGCGGCCCACAGCTCCTCGTAGCGCGCGACGAGCGCGTCCCCGATCGCGACCTCGTCCACGTCCTCGTCGAGCAGCTCGCCCGCGGTGAGGTCCATGAGCTCGCCGATGATGTTGGTGCGTGCGAGGTCGACGTCGTACGAGCGCTGGCCGGGGGAGAGCTCGCGGTGCAGGTCGCCCGTCTCCGCGTCCACGAGGAACGCCGCGAAGGTCTCGGCGTCGCGCCGGAACAGCGTGTTCGAGAGCGACACGTCGCCCCAGTAGAAGCCGACGAGGTGCAGGCGCACGAGCAGCACGGCGAGCGCGTCGATGAGGCGCGTCGCCGTGTCCGGGCGCAGCGACTGGCTGAACAGCGCACGGTACGGGAGCGAGAACTGCAGGTGCTCCGTGATGAGCACGGCCTCCAGCCGCTCGCCGTTCGCGTCCTGGCGCCCGGTGATGACACCCACCGGGACGACGCTCGGCACCTCGAGCCGGCGGAGCTGGCGCAGCAGCTCGTACTCGCGGTACGCGACCGTCTCGCCGATCTCCTTGATGGCGATGACGCGCCCCGAGAGGCGGACGAACCGCACGATGTGCCGGGAGATGCCGCGCGGCAGCGCCGCGAGGGTCTCGGCCGGCCATTCCTCGAGCGGGATGTCCCAGGGCAGGTCGAGGAGGGCCGGGTCGGGGGCCGACGCGGTGATCTGCAGGTTGTGCACCGTCACGGGGTCCATTGTCCACGGTCCGCGTCCCGCGCCCGACGGGGGGGTACGTCCTCGCACCTCGGAGACGACGACGGCGCCCGCCGGCCTCGGGTCGAGGTCGGCGGGCGCCGGGTCGTGCTCGGGCGGCCCGGGTGCGGGTCCGAGGGCCACGCACCCGGGAGCCGTCAGGCGCAGTCGAGCGCGTCGTGCTCGACGTCGACGGTCGAGGTGACGTCCTCGCCGTCGATCGTCGCGGCGCCCGTGACGGTCACCGAGCCGCTCGCGACCGAGGCCGAGCGCACCGCGAACGACTGGTACGCGTTCTTGCCCGGGGCGACGTCGGCGAACTCGCGGGTGCCGTAGGCGGTCTCGACGGTCACGTCGACCGGCGAGTCCTCGCCGTTCGCCGCGCGGACCGCGAGGTACGCCTGGCCGGCGAGGCACCGCGCCTGCACCTCGACGTCGAGGTCGAGCTGCCCGCTGGGCGTGCCGTAGACCTCGAGCTCGTAGAGCGAGAAGCCCCACTGCGTCGCGCGCTCGGTGAGGTAGAGGCGCACGTACCGGCCCGTGGCGGCGACGTCCAGCTCGTCGTACCCGCCGTCACCGTCGGTGACGGTGTGCACCGTCGTCCAGGTCTCGCCGTCCGGCGAGGTCTGGACCTCGTAGCCCGACCCGTACGCGGTCTCCCAGTCGATCACGACCTGGCTGAGGTCGTAGCTCGCGCCGAGGTCCACCGCGATCCACTCCGGGTCGTTCCACGCGCTGCTCCAGCGGGTGCCGGCGTTGCCGTCGACCGCCATCTCGGGCTCGTGACCGGCCTCGTCGATGCTGGAGGCCGTCACCGGACGGCCCAGGGCGAGCGACTCGTCGCCCTCGTTCCCGCCCCCGCCGTCGGACTCGAAGCAGCGGAGGTACCGGTAGGACTGCGCTGACGTCTCGAACGACGGCGCCCAGTCCCACTCGTAGGTGTAGTACTGCACGTACGGCTCGGCCGCGGCGATGATCGCCGGGAGGTCCAGGTCGCCCCGGCCGAGGGCGACCTGCCGCATGTCGCCGGGCGCGTTGACGTTCACGGCGTCCTTGATGTGCAGCAGCTCGATGCGGTCCCCGTGCTCCTCGATCCACGCGGGGACGTCGAGGCCGGCGTCGGCGGCCCAGCCGACGTCGAGCTCGAACGTGACGTAGCGCGGGTCGGTGTTCTCCTCGATGACCTCCCAGGCGCTGACCATCTCGCCGGTGACCGGGTCGGGGTACCGCGTGGTGAACTCGCTCTGGTGGTTGTGCAGGACGATCTTGTTCGCGCCGTTCTCGTGCGCGTACTGGCCGAGCTGGTTCACGTACCGGGCGGTCGCGACCGCCTCCGCGTAGGTGCCGTAGCCCCCTGCCATCCCGCCGGTCCCGATGTAGTCCTGGCCCAGCGCGACGGCGTACGCGACGGTCTGGGGCCACGAGCCCCAGTCCGTGCTGCCGTGGCTGGACGACACCGCGAGGCCGTGCTTGTCGAGGATCGCCTGGTACTCCTCGACCGGCATCGAGTAGGGCTGGTTGTACGGCTCCACGTTGGTGAACCCGGCGTTGGCCACCTCGCCCAGCACGCGGTCGATCGTCTCGGCGGACGGTGTCCCCGAGCCGCCGAGCTCACCCACGTGCGTGTAGAGCTGGATGGAGATCTTGGAGTCGGGGAGCCCGTCGTCCGGGCCGCACGTCTCGGCCGCGGCGAGGGTGGTCGGTGGGCTGGTCTCGGCTGACGAGGCCGCGACGGCGGGGGCCGCGGCGAACGTCCCCGCGACGAGCGCGCCGCCCGTCAGGGCCGCGCCGAGGCGTCGCGCGCGGGACGAATGGTGCGAGATCTGCATGAGGCTCCAATTGACAGCGTTGTCGATTTGGCTGACGAACATGCGACTTCTGATGTCACGTGTGCAAAAGTAGTCTCGTGGTCGACCATGACACTGTCAAGGGCGAGCCGTGCCACCCGCCACCAGCACCGCCCTCGTGGAACGCTCCACCCGGGAGACGACGAAGGGCGGGCCCTCCCGACCGGGAGGACCCGCCCTGCGGCGGTGCGTGACGGTGTCAGCTGATGCGCAGACCCGACGCCGCACCGAAGACGTGCGAGTGACCCGGACGGATCGTCACGTAGATGCGCTCGCCCTTGGCCGGGACGTTGCGCGGGTCGACGCGGACGATGACCTGGTTGTCGCCGGCGCCCGAGTGGACGTCGGCCTGCGCGGCCAGGTCGCCCTTGAGCGTGCCGTAGACGAACGCGTCGGAGCCGAGCTCCTCGACGATGTTCACCTCGACCGGGAACGCGGCCTCGTTCGCCTGCGACACGACGTCGAGCGACTCGGGGCGGAAGCCGATGGTGACCTTGCCGTTGTCCGCCTCGGTGATCTTCGCGGCCGTCTCGCGCTCGAGCGAGATGCGGGCCGGGCCCACCTCGGCGACGCCGTTCTTGACCACGAACGTGCCGATGTTCATCGCGGGCGAGCCGATGAAGCCCGCGACGAAGACGTTGGCCGGGGTGTCGTACATCTCGCGCGGCGTGCCGACCTGCTGGAGCAGACCGTCCTTGAGGACCGCGATGCGGTCACCCATGGTGAGGGCCTCGGTCTGGTCGTGCGTGACGTAGACCGTCGTGACGCCGAGGCGACGCTGGAGCGACGCGATCTGCGTACGGGTCTGGACGCGGAGCTTGGCGTCGAGGTTCGACAGCGGCTCGTCCATGAGGAACACCTGCGGCTGACGGACGATCGCGCGGCCCATGGCGACACGCTGACGCTGACCACCGGAGAGCGCCTTCGGCTTGCGGTCGAGGTACTCGGTGAGGTCGAGGATCTTCGCGGCCTCCTCGACGCGCTGGCGGATCTCCGCCTTCGGCGTGCCGGCGATCTTCAGCGCGAAGCCCATGTTGTCCGCGACGGACATGTGCGGGTACAGCGCGTAGTTCTGGAACACCATCGCGATGTCGCGGTCCTTCGGCTGGACGTCCGTGACGTCGCGGTCGCCGATGTAGATGTGACCGCCGTTGACGTCCTCGAGGCCCGCGAGCATGCGGAGCGAGGTCGACTTGCCGCAGCCCGAGGGGCCGACGAGGACGAGGAACTCGCCGTCCTCGATGTGCAGGTTGAGCTGGTCCACGGCGGGGCGCTCGGTCCCGGGGTAGACGCGGGTTGCGTGGTCGTAGGTGACCGTAGCCATGACTGGTACATCCCTCCACCGGCAGGTACGTGCCGGACGATCCGTTGTGCAGTGACGTGCCACGTCGACGTAGCTGTTCGCGATGGCGGACGAGCGTGTCTTCGACGACACAGAAGAAGTCGGACCCCCCCTATCCCGAGCAGGGGACCCGACGTCATCGTGGTCCCGATACTACTCCCGGTCCTGAGTGCTTCGTCACAGAGCCGGTCACGATCGGGTAGCGGTTCCGTGGGGCCCCGGGGCTGTGCCCGCCGGCCGCCCGTCAGGAGCGCGGGCGCTCCAGCAGGTCGGCGAGCAGGTCGAGCACCGCGGCCAGCGCGTCCGCGTCCGGCACCCGCTGCGCGGCGAGCGTCGTGCCGTCGCCCACCTTGACCCCGAGGTCGCCCGGGCCGAGCACGGCGAACGCGGTCTCGTCCGTCGTGTCGTCCCCGGCGTACAGCACGCGCGTCCGCGCGGCCGGGAGGCCCGTGTGGTGCCCGACGACGTCCCGCAGCCGGTCGACCGCCTCGCCCTTCGAGGTCTCGACGACGGCGACCTCGACCACGTCCTTGCCGTGCATCGCGTGCAGCCCGAGGCGCTCGGCGACCGCGTCCGCCTCGTCCTCGGCGGCGCGCGTGTCCGCCACGGACGCGAGGCGCGTGTGCAGGACGGCGGCGCTCGGCTTCTCCTGGACCCAGGCTCCCTCGCGCCCCGCCACGGCGTCCGCGAGCCCCGCGCGCAGCGCGTCGAGCCGGTCCGCCTGCTCCGGGGTCAGCTCGAGCGCGACGGCCTCGAGCCCGGCGGGCGTGACGACGCCCGTCTCCGCGCCGTGGCTGCCCACGAGGAACGTCCCGGCGGGCGGCAGGCTGCGCTCCGCCAGGTCCGCGAGGTGGCGCCCGGAGACCAGGGCGAGGCGCGTCGTCGTCCCGGCGCACGCGGCCCCGAGGCGGTCGACGGCCGCCCGCGCCGCCGGCGCCATGCGCGCCGCGTGCGGGTCGTCGACGAGCGGCGCGAGCGTCCCGTCGAAGTCGAGCGCGACGAGCCGCGGGTGCGGGGCGTCGGCGCCGTCCGCCGCGAACGCCCGGACGGCGTCGGCGACGGGCCCGGGCAGGCTCCCCGGCAGCAGGGCGCCGCCGTCGGGCCGGGTCACGCGCCGACCTCCGCGGCGACGTCGGCCTGCGCCCCGTCCTGGCGCGCGTCGCCCGGCCGGCGGTGCGGCACGCGCGACGGCATGGCCGTGAGGACGCCGAGGAACGACTCCGACCACTTCGCGACGTCGTCGTTGAGGACCTTGCGGCGCAGACGGCGCATGCGCTTGCGCTGCTCGCGGTGGTCCATGTGCGCGGCCGCCACGATGATGTCCTTCATCCCGTCGATGTCGTGCGGGTTGACGAGCAGCGCACCGGACGAGAGCTCGTCCGCGGCGCCCGTGAACTCCGAGAGCACGAGCACCCCGCGGTCGTCGGAACGGGCGGCGACGTACTCCTTCGCGACGAGGTTCATGCCGTCGCGCAGCGCGGTCACGAGCATGACGTCCGCCGCCAGGTACAGCGCGGCCATCTCCTCGGCCGGGTAGGAGTGGTGCAGGTAGTGGATCGCGGCGTGCCCGATCTCGGCGTACTCGCCGTTGATCCGACCGACCAGCCCCTCGACGTGCTCGCGCAGCTCCTGGTAGGCGTCCACGTTCTCGCGGCTCGGGCTCGCGACCTGCACGAGGGTCGCGTGCTCGACGTCGAGTCGCCCGTCTTGCAGGAGCTCGCCGTACGCCTTGATGCGGTGCCGGATGCCCTTGGTGTAGTCCAGCCGGTCGACGCCGAGCATCATGATGTCCGGGTCGCCCAGGTCGGCGCGGATCTCGCGCGCCCTCTGCTGCACCTCGGGGGTGCGCGCGAGCTCGTCGAAGCGGCGCGAGTCGATCGAGATGGGGAAGGCGGCGGCGCGCACGTGGCGGTCGTGACCGCCCTCGCCCGGCACCGTGATCATGGGCCCGCGGGTCGTGTGGGCGCGCAGGCGGCGCACCGCGCGGATGAAGTTCGCCGCGTCGCTCGCGCGCTGGAAGCCCACGAGGTCGGCCCCCAGGAGGCCGTCGAGCACCTGCCGGCGCCACGGGAGCTGCTGGAACAGCTCGAGCGGCGGGAAGGGGATGTGGTTGAAGAACCCGATCCGCACGTCGGGGCGCTGGGCGCGGATCATCTGCGGCACGAGCTGGAGCTGGTAGTCGTGCACCCACACGACGCCGCCCGGCGAGACCTGCGCGACGGCAGCGTCGGCGAAGCGCTGGTTGACGCGGCGGTACGCCTCCCACCACGTGCGGTGGTACGTGGGCGGCGAGATGACGTCGTGGTAGAGCGGCCAGAGCGTGTCGTTGGAGAAGCCCTCGTAGTAGCGCTCGATCTCGTCGGCGGAGAGGGTGACGGGCACGAGGCGCATGTCGTCCGCGTCGAACGGCTCGCTCGCGAGGTCGGGCGCGCCGGACCAGCCGACCCACGCGCCGTCGGACGCCTGCATGACGGGCTCGAGAGCCGTGACGAGGCCGCCCGGCGAGCGGTTCCACTCGACGTCGCCGCCGGGTCCGACCGTGAAGTCCACGGGCAGCCGGTTGGCCACCACGACGAGATCGAATCCGTCTTTGCCTGTCAATGGACTTCTCCTTGAGCTTCGATGGATCGCGCCTGGGCAGCCCAGGGTAGTCGCCTCGCCCGCCGTGCGGACGGGACGTCCGTCCCGGGCCGACCCGCCCACCGGGCCCGCAGCGCCCGTCCGGAACGCCCGTCCGGAAGGCGACGACCGGCCCGCTGCCGCTACCTTGTCACCATGGAGGAGCCCACGCAGCGCGTCGACGCGCGGACCGCCCTCGGCGGCCCGGCGCGCGGGCACGCGCTGGGGCCCGCACCGGGCAACGAGGTCGGGGGCTACCTCATCGGCGCGCGGCTCGGGTCGGGCGCCATGGGCACCGTCCACAGCGCGCACGACGGCGGCGGGAACCTCGTCGCGATCAAGCTCCTGCACGCGCACGTCGACCTCGACGCCGCGGCCCAGGGACGTGAGCGGCTGCGCCGCGAGGCGCTCGCCCTCCAGCGGCTGCGGCACCCCGCCGTCGCGCAGATCCTCGACGTCGAGCTCGACGGCCCCGACGCGTTCATCGTCACCGAGCTCGTCGACGGCCCGACCCTCGAGGACGAGGTCGCCGAGGGCGGCCCGCTCGACGCGTGGGACCTCTACGAGCTCGCCGACCAGCTCGCGGCCGCGCTCGAGTCCGTGCACGCGGCGGGCGTCGTGCACCGCGACCTCAAGCCGAGCAACGTCATGGTCTCCTCGCGCGGGCCCGTGCTCATCGACTTCGGCATCGCGCAGGGCCTCGAGGACGCGCGCGTCACGTCCACCGGGCTCGTCATGGGGACGCCGGGCTACCTCGCGCCCGAGCTGCTCGAGGGCGCCGCCCCGAGCGTCGGGAGCGACTGGTGGGGCTGGGCCGCGCTCCTCGCCTACGCCGCGACCGGCCGGGCCCCGTTCGGGGTGCGGCCGACCGACGTCGTCCTGGCCCGTGCCCGCAGCGGGCGGCCCGACCTCGCCGGCCTCGGGCCCGTCACGGCGCGCGTGCTCGCCGGGGCCCTGCACGCCGACCCCGCCCAGCGGCTCGGCCCGACCGAGGTCGTCGCCGCGCTGCGGCACGCGGCCGACACGGGCGACGTCGCCCCCGCGACCCAGGTCGTCGGCCCGCCGACAGGCCCCACGCAGGTCGTGCCGCCCGTCGCCGTCGTGCCGGGAGGCACGGGCGCGCAGGCCTGGGCGGGCCAGGCGCAGGTCGTGCCGCCGCCCCTGCCCACGTCGCAGTCCCAGGTCAACGACGGCCGCACCATGGCCGTCCCGGCGGGGCACGACCTCATGGACGACCTCGGGGCGCCGCCCGTGGGGGAGGACGGCGAACCGCTCTACGTGCGGCCCGCGCCCGCCGCGCGCCGTACCGCGCTGCTCCTCCTCGCGGCCCCGCTCGTCCTGCTCGGCATGCTCCACCCGGGCGTCGCGTTCGTCGTCCTGTCCGTCCTCGTCGTCCTCGCGCGCGTCGTCGGGGTGACGACGGAGTCGCTGCACGCGCGGCGCGAGCGGCGCGGCGTCTCCCCCCGGGACACGGTGCGGGCCGTCGCGGCCTCGCCCTGGTACGTCGTGCGCGCCGCCGTCGGGGCGCTCCCGTCGCTGCTCGTCGCGGCGTGCGCCGGCGTGCTCGTCGTCGTGGCCGGGTGGTGGCTGCTGGAGTCCGACCGCTGGGTCGTCGTCGAGGGCGCGGACGGCGGGAACTCGCCGGTCGTCACGACCGTGATCCTGGGCCTCGCGTCGCTCGCGGCCGTCGTGCTCGCGTGGGCCGGGCCGCTGACCCACCTCACGCGCTACGGGACGCGGACCGCGCTCGCGCGGCTCGCCCCGGGCCGGACCGGGACCCTCGTGCTCGCGGGGGTCGGGCTCGCCCTCACGGTCCTGTGCGTCGTCCTCCTCGCGGGCGACCCCGAGGTCACGTGGTGGCCCTTCCCCGGGCCCCCGTCGCTGCGCTGAGCGTGACGCCCGGCTCCGGCGACCTGCTCGTGGACCTGTCCCGGGGGCGTTCCCAGCCCGCTACCAGCACGCATGCGTAGGATGGGCGCCGTGCCCCGGACGACGGTGCCGCGCGCGTGGTCGCGCGGCGTGACGCGCACGTCCGTCGTGCCCGTGACCGGCCGCCTCCTCGGCCCCGCTCTCCTGCTCCTCACGCTCCTCGCCGCCCTGGTGACGCAGCTCGCCGACCGCGGGTACGCCGTCGTGCACCAGTGCGTCACGGTGCCGGGCGCGTGGGGCGTCGCGGGGATGCACCTCGCGCTCGTCCACGAGACCCCCGACTGCCCGTCCGGCACCGCGCTCGGCGGCGACCCCGCCGCCATGGTCACCGTGGTGGGCGTGCTCGCGCTCCCCGTGGTGGTCGCGCACGCGGTGGCCGCGGCCGTCGCGTGGGGCGTGTCGGCGTGGGCGCGGCGCGCCCACGACCGCTCCCGGGCGGTCGTGACCGGCGCGGCGCGGGCGCTGCGGACGGTCCTGCGGGGCGCGGGCCGCCCGGCGGGCGCGCTCGTGGCGGGTGCCCGGCGGGTCGTCCGCCCGGTGTCCGACGCCGTCCCCGCCGCACTGCACCACCTCGCGGACGCGGTGGTGCGCACGCGGCGCGGGCCGCCGCGGCTCGCGCTCGTCTGACGACGCCGTCGGACGCACGGCCCCGCGCGACCCCTGTCGGCGCGCACCCCGACACATCCCCAGCTCTCGGAACTCCCTCGGAGGACGACCATGCCCAGCAACGAAGCCCAGACCAAGGCCCAGCGCCGCGAGGCCGCGCGCGCGGAGGCCCTCGCGCTGCGCGAGGCGCAGGCCAAGCGCGACAAGCGGAACCGCCTCATCACGATCGGAGCGCTCGTCGCGGGCGTCCTCGTCCTCGTCGGCGTGTTCCTCGCCGTGTGGATCCCGGCCATGAAGGACCAGAACAAGACGGTCGACGCCGTCGCGGCGGGCAACCTCGCCGACGTGACCGGCCCGTCCACCGCGCGCGACGACGGCGGCATCCCCATGGGCGTCGACGGCGCCGCGGGGACGGAGAGCGACGGCGCGGTCGAGGTCGGCGTGTACCTCGACTACATGTGCCCCATCTGCGGCCAGTTCGAGGAGACGAACGGCCCGACGCTCGACCAGCTCCGCGAGTCGGGCGACGTCACCGTCGTGCTGCACCCGGTCGCGATCCTCGACCGCATGGCGAACGCCCAGCAGTTCTCGACCCGCTCCGCGGCGGCCGCGGCGTGGGTCGCGGACCGTGCGCCGGAGCAGATGAACGCGTTCAACGCGATCATGTTCCAGAACCAGCCCGAGGAGAACAAGGAGACGCTCACCGACGAGCAGATCGCGGACCTGGCCGAGCAGGCGGGCGTCCCGGCCGATGTCGCGGCGGGCATCGCCGACGGGACCGCGGTCGAGACGTTCGGCGACTGGGCCGCCACCGCGACGAGCCTCGTCACCCAGGACGAGGCGCTCGCGAACCCGCAGTCGGGCGGCTTCGGGACGCCGACGATCACGATCGACGGCGAGCGCTGGGACGGCAACTGGAGCGACCCGAACGCTCTCTCCGCCGCCGTCACGGCCGCGCAGGGCTGACCTCGCGGGCCGGCGCCGCGAGCGGCGTCGGCCCCGGTCCCTGGCCGTCGGGCGAGCAGGTAGTCTGTTCGCTCGCCCGGCAGCCCGGGCACGCCGCCTTAGCTCAGCTGGTAGAGCACTCGCCTTGTAAGCGAAAGGTCGTCGGTTCGAACCCGACAGGCGGCTCCACGAACGACCGCACGGGCCGACGCCGTGCCGTCGGCGACATCCAGGGGTTGACCGTGGCGGCGTCGTCTGGCAGCGTCGGCGCTGCCAGCGCTGTCATCCGCGAGCACCGTCGCTCGCCCTCCCCGAAGGACATCGATGTCACTTCACCGAACGCACCCACCCCTGCTCCGGGAGACGGCGGGCCGAGGCGTCGCCGCGACCGTCGCGCTGAGCCTGCTGCTCAGCGGCACCACGCTCGTGACCGGCTCGGTCGTCGCCCAGGCCGTGCCCGCGGCGCAGGCCGCTGCCGGCGACTTCGCGACGTCGTTCGAGTCCGACGACCAGCCCCTCGACTGGACGAGCACGCCCGAGGAGACGGCGGGCGGCCCGCGGGTCGACGGCGTCGTCGGCACCGCGGTCCTCGAGCGCAGCCCGAGCACCCCCAGCGGTGACGACGTGCTGGGCGGCCCGACCGACGAGCTCGGGTGGGAGGGCCCGTTCCAGAACGGGGTGGGTTCGGTGCCCGGGACGCTCGAGGCGACCACCACCCCGGGTGGCGACCCCGCCCAGCGCTGGGCGATGGACGCGAAGGGTGAGACGTGGGTGCAGGTGCCGATGCCCGCGCTCGAGCGCGGCGTGACGATGCGCGCCCAGGCGACCCTGTCGGGGTCGGGCAAGGTCTTCCTCAACGTCTACAGCGGGAGCTCCGACGTCGGCGGCACGTACGTGACGCTCTCCGCCGAGCCGCGGACGGTCGTCGTGGACTTCACACGTCCCTCCTCCGGCGGCGGCACGCCGCAGTTCCAGATCCGCACGCACGACACCGCGGCCGTGGACGCCGTGATCTCGGGGACCTCGGTCCGGCGCCTCGTCCCCGGGAGCGTGGACTTCCCGGGCGACGTGACGGACCGCGTCGCGCACGTCACCGCGAGCGCGGAGAACGCGCCGAACGAGACCGCGGACAAGCTGGCGGACGGCGACGTCGCGACGAAGTGGCTCGCCGGCGCCCGGACCGCCCGGGTCACGTACGAGCTCGACGTGGCGACCACGGTCACGGCGTACGCGCTGTCCTCCGCGAACGACGCGCCGGGCCGCGACCCGCGCGCCTGGACGCTCCAGGGCTCTCCGGACGGCACGAGCTGGACCGCGCTGGACGCACGGACGAACCAGACCTTCTCCGAGCGGTTCCAGACGCGTGGCTACACGGTCGCCTCGCCCGGGGAGTACCGGTTCTACCGGCTCGACATCACGTCCAACAGCGGGAGCGACGGCACGCAGCTCGCCGAGCTGCAGCTCGCGACCGAGCCGCTCGCCGCGACGGACATGACCGCCGAGGTCGGGTCCGGCCCGAGCAGCGCGTACACCGCGCCGTCGGAGGTCGGCTGGACCGGTGTCGGTGCGCTCCACTATGGCGGCAGCCAGACGACGGACGGCCGCGGGTACGCGTACGCGAAGGTGCTCGACGTCCACGTCCCCGTCGGCGAGGACACCGAGCTCTCCTACACGATCTTCCCCGAGGCGGCGGAGAACGACCTCGCCTACGCGAGCACGTACGCCGCCGTCGACCTCGCGTTCACCGACGGGACGTACCTCAGCGAGCTCGGCGCCGTCGACCAGCACGGCGGCGGCCTGAGCCCGCAGGGCCAGGGCGCGGCGAAGACGCTGTACGCGAACCAGTGGAACTCCGTGGTCTCCCGGATCGGCGAGGTCGCGGCCGGCCGGACCATCGACCGCGTGCTCGTCGGCTACGACAACCCCGACGGCCCGGGTGACTTCAGCGGCTGGATCGACGACGTCGCCGTGACCGGCGAGCCCGAGCAGCCGAGCGCGGAGCACCCGTCCGACTACGTGGTCACGACCCGCGGGACCAACGCGAACGGCGACTTCTCGCGCGGGAACACGATCCCCGCGACCGCGGTGCCGCACGGGTTCAACTTCTGGACCCCGGTGACGAACGCCGGCACGAACCGCTGGCTGTACGAGTACCAGAACGGCAACGACGACCAGAACCGGACGGCGATCCAGGCGTTCTCGCTGAGCCACGAGCCGAGCCCGTGGATGGGCGACCGGCAGACGTTCCAGGTCATGCCGTCCGGGGCCGCCGGGACGCCCACGGCGAACCGGTCCGAGCGCGCCCTGACGTTCAGCCACGACGACGAGGTCGCGCGCGCCCACTACTACGGCGTGACGTTCGACGACGGCCTGCGCACCGAGATCGCGCCGACCGACCACGCGGCGATGTTCCGGTTCACGTTCACCGGCGACGAGTCGCACCTGGTCTTCGACAACGTGACCAGCGCCGGCGGCCTGACCCTCGACGCCGAGGACGGCGTCGTCTCGGGCTACACGGACGTGAGCACGCCCGGCAGCTCGGCGGGCATGACGCGCATGTTCGTCTACGGCACGGTCGACCGTCCGGTGACCGGCAGCGGCCGCCTCACGGGTGGGGGCGGCGGCGACGTGACGGGCTACCTGTCGTTCGACACGTCCGACGAGAAGGTCGTGACGCTGCGCCTCGCGACGTCGCTCATGAGCGTGGACCAGGCGAAGCACAACCTCGACCTCGAGATCTCCGCGGACGACACGTTCGACACGGTGAAGGAGCGCGCGCAGGAGCTCTGGGACGACACGCTCGGCGTGATCGAGGTCGAGGGCGCGAGCCACGACCAGCTCGTCTCGCTCTACTCGAACCTCTACCGCCTGAGCCTCTACCCGAACTCGGGCCACGAGAACACGGGCACGGCGGAGGACCCGGTCTACCAGCACGTGGTGCAGTCCTCGGCCTCCGGCAACCCCGCGCCCGAGGGCACGACGGCGACCCGGACCGGGGCACCCGTCGTGGACGGCACGGTCTACGTCAACAACGGCTTCTGGGACACCTACCGCACCGCGTGGCCCGCGTACTCGCTGCTCTACCCGAGCACGGCGGGCGAGCTCGTCAACGGCTTCGTGCAGCAGTACGAGGACGGCGGCTGGATCTCGCGGTGGTCCGCCCCGGGCTACGCGGACAGCATGACCGGCACGAGCTCGGACGTCGCGTTCGCCGACGCCTACCTCAAGGACGTGCCCGGGATCGACGTGCAGGCCGCGTACGACGCCGCGCTCAAGAACGCGTCGACCGTGCCGCCGGACGCGAGCGTGGGGCGCAAGGGCCTCGACCCCGCGACGTTCCTCGGCTACACGCCGACGTCGACGCACGAGAGCGCGTCGTGGTCGCTCGAGGACTACCTCAACGACTACGGCATCGCGACGATGTCGAAGAAGCTGCTCGACACGAGCGACGACGACGACCTGCGCCACCAGGAGTACGCGGACAACTACGAGTACTACCTGAACCGCGCCCTCAACTATGCGACGCTGTTCGACCCCACGACGCGCTTCCTGCGGGGCCGGACCGAGGACGGCTCGTGGGCACGGTCGGCGGCCGACTTCGACCCCGAGGTCTGGGGCAACGAGTTCACCGAGACCGACGGCTGGAACTTCGCGTTCCACGCCGTGCAGGACGGCCGGGGCCTGGCCAACCTCCTCGGCGGCACCGACGCTCTCGGCGCCAAGCTCGACGAGTTCTTCGCCACGCCGGAGACGGCGTCCAAGCCCGGGTCGTACGGCGGCGTCATCCACGAGATGCGCGAGGCCAAGGCGGTGCGCCAGGGCCAGTGGGGCCTGAGCAACCAGGTCTCGCACCACATCCCGTACATGTACGCCTTCGCGGGCGAGCCGTCCAAGACGGCCGAGGTCGTGCGGACCGCGCTGGCCCGCTCGTTCACGGGCAACGACATGGGCCAGGGCTACCCCGGCGACGAGGACAACGGCGAGATGTCGGCCTGGTGGCTGTTCAGCGCGCTCGGGTTCTACCCGCTGCAGGTCGGCAGCCCGACGTACGCGATCGGCTCCCCGCTGTTCACGCGCGCGACGATCCACCTCGAGAACGGCGAGGACCTCGTCATCGACGCGCCGGACAACAGCGCGGAGAACGTCTACGTGCAGGGCGTGACGGTGGACGGCGTCGCGCAGTCCGCGACGTACCTCACGCACGACCAGCTCGCCGACGGCGGCACGATCGAGTTCGACATGGGCCCGACGCCGTCCGCGTGGGGCACCGGCGCGGACGACGCCCCGCCGTCGATCACGCAGGGCGACGACCTGCCCGACCCGCTCGCGGACGTGACGAGCACGTGGACGGTCACGACCGACGAGGACGGCACCTCCGGCGACGACCTCGTCGACGACACCGCCGCCGCGGAGGTCGCCTTCGGCTCGGCCACGCCGAGCGTGACGTTCGAGGCGACGGGGACGACGGCGCGGGCGGCGATGTACACGCTCACGTCGGCCGCGGGCGACGGGACGGACCCGAGCGCCTGGACCCTCGAGGGGTCGACGGACGGGGAGGAGTGGACGACGCTCGACGAGCGCGCGGACCAGTCGTTCGCGTCCCGCCTCGAGACGCGGGCCTTCGCGATCGCCGACCCGGGCGTGTACCGCCAGTACCGGCTGCGCGTCACGGCCTCGACGGGCGCGACGACGGCGCTCGCGGAGGTCGAGCTCCTCGCGCACACCCCGAAGGTGCGCGAGCTCGCCGACGCCGTCGCCGCGGCGCTCGACGACGGCCGCATCCCGGCGAGCACGGCGGAACGGCTGGGGGCCGTCGTGGCGGCGGCGCAGGAGGCCGAGGACGCGAACGACGCGGCCGGGGTGCTGGAGCAGGTCCGCCTGCTGCGTGCCGCCGTCGACACGACCGCGACCGAGCTCCTCGACGACCGGACGCGCGACGAGCTCACGCTGCTCGTCTCGCAGTGGCTCGCGCCGAGCACCGGCCTGGACGAGATCCGCGCCCAGGTCGGAGCCCTGCAGCGCAGCGGTGACGTGGACCCCGCGACGGCGGAGGCGCTCGTCGGCCTCGTCGACGACGCGGCCGCGCAGCTCGACGGCGCCCACGCGGCGGGTGTCGCGCAGGCGCTGACCGGGCTGCGGGACGCGATCACGGGCGCGTCCCCCGAGGCGGTGACCGAGGACGCCCGCACGGTGCTCCTGCCGCTGGTCGTCGCCCTGATCGAGAACCCGCCCGCCACGCAGCGCGCGGCGAGCGCCGTCCGCACGCTCATGGACGACTACGACCCCGAGAAGGCGTGGTGGCCGTCGAGCTGGTGGAACTCCGCCGTCGCGACGAACACGGTGATCGACTACATGGAGCGCACGGGCGACCGGAGCTATCTGGCCCAGGTCGACCGTACGTTCGAGCGGAACAAGGCCCCGTTCCCCGCTGGCGAGATGTCGAGCGACGAGATCCTCGGCAGCTTCACGAGCCGCGCGATCGACGACGCCGCGTGGTGGGGCCTCACCTGGGCCGCCGCGTACGACCTGACGGGAGACCCGAAGTACCTCGACATGTCGGTCACGATCGCCGAGTACGTGCACGGCTACTGGGACACGGGCACGTGCGACGGCGGCGTGTGGTGGGACGCCGAGAAGACGTACAAGAACGCCGTGACCAACGGGCTGTACGTCCGGCTGGCCGCCGAGCTCCACCACCGCATCGACGGCGACACGGTGTGGCTGGACCGCGCGCAGACCGGCTGGGACTGGCTCCTCGCCAGCGGGATGATCAACGAGGAGGGCCTCGTCAACGACGGGCTCACGGGCGACTGCCGCAACAACGGCGGCACCGTCTGGAGCTACAACCAGGGCCTCGCGATCGGTGCGGGCCTCGAGCTCCACCGGGCCACGGGAGACGCGGACGCCCTGGCGACCGCGGAGCGCCTCGCGGACGCCGCGCTGTCCTCGGACGCGCTCGTCGTGGACGGGGTCCTCACCGAGAGCTGCGACGCCCTCGACCGGACCTGTGACGACAACGGCAAGCAGTTCAAGGGCATCTTCATGCGGTACCTCATGGACCTCAACGACGCCACGGGCGAGACGCGGTACCAGGAGTTCGTGGACCGGCAAGCAGCGACGATCTGGGCGCAGGACCGCGCGGCGGGCGACCGCCTCGGCGTCCGGTGGGCCGGAGGCGAGTCGGCGCAGCACCCGAACGTGGTCGACTGGCGCACCCAGGCGAGCGCGCTGAGCGCCCTGGTCGCCGCGACGCCGCAGGCGCCGCAGGTCCGGGTCGAGGCGCAGGTCCGGTGCCTCGCCGGCACGGCGTACGTCGCCGTCCGCGCCCACAACCAGGGCGCCGGGCCGCTCGACATCGGCGTCACGACCCCGTTCGGCGAGAAGTCGTTCGCCGGGGTCGCCGGCGGCGCGAACGGCTACCAGTCGTTCTCCTCCCGGGGGAACGCCGTCGAGGCGGGCAGCGTCACCGTGACGGCCGTCCCGTCCGGCGGCGGCCCGCGCGTCACGCAGGAGGTGGCGTTCCCCGCGCGGACCTGCTGACGACGCCCTCGGTCGGGCCGACGGGTCTCCTCGACCCGTCGGCCCGACCGCGCTCAGTCCTCCGCGAGCGGGACGGGCAGGAGGTCGGGGGCCTTGGGGAGCCGCCCGTCGCCCGACGACGTCCCCGTGAGGCGACGCTGCGCCCACGGCACGACGTGCGCGCGCAGCCACTGCGCGTTCTGGCGCGCGCGGTCGATGACCGGCGACGGCGGGAGCGGGGTGAGCGGGTCGTCCCACGCCGCGTCGTCGGGCGCGAGGCCCAGCCCGACGAGCGCGGCCTGCGCGACGCGCCGGTGGCCCTCGGGCGTGAGGTGGATGCGGTCCTCGGACCACATGCGCCAGTCCTGCAGCGCGCGCATGCCCCACAGGTCGAGCACGTGCGCGCCCTGTCGGCGCGCGATCGACCAGACGTGCGCGTTGAACACCCCCACGCGCGGGCGCGTGAGGCCGACGAGCGGCGAGCTGGAGGCGTCGAAGCCCGTGCCGAGGAGCACGTCGATCCCCGCTGCGCGCAGCCGGGCGACGGCGTGCTCGAGGTTGCGCGCGAGGCGGTCGACGTCGGCGCCCGGCCGGAGGATGTCGTTGCCGCCACCGATGAGGCTCACGAGGTCGGGCCGCAGCTCGAGCGCCGTCGGGACCTGCTCGGTGAGGATGGAGCGGAGCTTGCGCCCGCGGATCGCCAGGTTGCCGTAGCGCAGCGGGTCGGCGCCCGCCTCGACCCGCCGGAGGGCCAGGTGCTGGGCGAGGAGGTCGGCCCAGCCGCGCTGGTGGTCGTCCTCCCCGGGGTACGGGTCCCACAGGCCTTCGGTGAACGAGTCGCCGATCGCGAGGTAGCTCGTCCAACGGGGCGGTGCGGCGTCGGGGCGGGAGTCGTCGGAGGCGTCACCGGCCAGGGGAGTGGTCGTCGGGTTCTGCGTCGTCACCCGCCCATTCTGCTCCTCCCGGACCGTGCCCCAGGGGACCGCGCCGGGCCACGATCATGCGATCGCTGCCCGCCGAGCACGTGGTCATGGCCCGACGCACGGCGGGGACGCGATGCCACCGCACGCTCGGCGTCGAGACGGTTCTGGGCTACGCCGTCGGGAGGGTCCAGTCGACGGGGGTGGCGCCCTGGGCGACGAGGAGCTCGTTGACGCGGGAGAACGGGCGGGAGCCGAAGAAGCCCCGGCGGGCCGAGAGCGGGCTGGGGTGGGCGCTCGCGACGACGGGGGTGTCGCCGAGCATCGGGCGCAGCGTCGCGGCGTCGCGGCCCCACAGGATCGCGACGAGCGGGGCGTCGCGGGCGACGAGCGCGCGGATCGCGGCCTCCGTGACGGCCTCCCAGCCCTGGCCGCGGTGCGAGCCGGGCTCGCCCGGGCGGACCGTGAGCACCCTGTTGAGGAGCATGACGCCCTGGTCGCTCCACGCGGTGAGGTCGCCGTTGGCGGGCGTCGGTGCGCCGACGTCGTCCGCGAGCTCGGCGAAGATGTTCTGGAGCGAGCGCGGCACGGGCCGCACGTGCGGCTGCACCGAGAACGACAGCCCCATGGGGTGCCCCGGGGTGGGGTAGGGGTCCTGCCCCACCACGAGCACGCGCACGTCCGCGAGCGGCCGCGAGAACGCGTTGAGGATCGCCGACGGCGCGGGCAGGTACTCGCGTCCGGCCGCGACCTCCGCACGCAGGAAGTCCCCGGTCGCGTGGAGCTGCGGCTCGACGGGCGCGAGGGCCTCGGCCCAGTCGGGCGCCATGATGCTCGCGAGCGGGGGGCGGGGGCTCGGCGTCGGAGGGGTGACGGCCGGGGTGCTCGCCGGGTCGACGTCGACGGGCTGGGCGGGTGCGCTCTCCACGACCCCGAGCCTAACCGGCCCGCGGAGCGCCTCGGCAGGCACTCGGGAGACTCTCGGAAGACGTCGGCGGAGACGAATGACACGCGTGTGGTTCGTGCGTACGCTGAGAGGTGGCCGTGCGCCGGGGTGCGCAGGTCTGGTGACGAGAGAGTGCAGGGAGGGAACGATGAGCGAGGCGGCGTACGTGCTCGACGGACCCGACGCGGTCGGCGACCCGACCGTCCAGGAGGACCCGTCGTCGGGCCTGAGCGAGCGGGACCAGGAGATCCTGGCGTTCGAGCGGCAGTGGTGGAAGTACTCGGGCGCCAAGGAGCAGGCGGTGCGCGAGCTGTTCGACATGACCGCGACGCGCTACTACCAGGTGCTCAACGCGCTCATCGACTCCCCGGCGGCGCTCGCGCACGACCCCATGCTCGTCAAGCGGCTGCGCCGGATGCGTTCGACCAGGCAGCGGGCTCGCACGGCCCGCCGGCTCGAAGGTCTCTGACGTGCTGGCCGCCCTCGCCCGTGAAGTCCGGGCGAACTGGGCGTTTATCCAACGGGCCTGACCGGGCTACCCTGTCGCCGTGACGAAGAGCCGCTACCCCTACGCGCCCGACGAGTTCGACGCGCCCGCGCAGCAGGGCTCCCCCGTGGGGGTGCACCGCACGCCGCGCAGCGGGTGGAGCAAGACGTGGCCGTTCCTGCTGGTCGCCGTCGTCTTCGCCGGGCTCGCGTACGGGGGCGTCGCGCTGCTGTCGGACAACGGCGCGACCGAGAACCCGCCGCAGGCGCAGTCCACGGACCCCGCCGCGGAGGAGACCGAGGCGCCGCCCGCCGACGAGACCGAGGAGTCTCCGGCGACCGAGGAGCCCCCGGCGGCCGAGGAGCCGCCCGTCGACGAGACCCCCGCGGCGCCCGACCTCGCCACGCTCATGGCAGCCGCCGACACGTCGGCCAGCGTCCGCGTCCTCAACGCCAGCGGCATCGGCGGCGAGGCAGGCAAGGGCCGCGACGCGCTCACGAGCCAGGGTTTCACGAACGTCGAGGCCGCGGACTACGAGGGCGACCCGGACGAGGTCGCGGCGACCACGGTCTGGTACGGCGAGGACCGCAGCGACAGCGCCGCAGCCGTGGCGGCGATCCTCGGGATCCCGGCCGAGCAGGTGAGTCAGCAGACTCTCCGAGCCGGTGACGTGGTGGTCATCGTCAAGTCGGAGCTCACGCCCGTCGGCTGACGACGGCGTGGTCCGCTCGCGGCGAATCGTGGTGGCACCGGTGTGACCTGCTCGTTCGCTTCGCCGCCTGCCCGTCGCAGACACGTGTTCGACCTTCCGCGGACGCCACGGTCGGGCTAGGCTCGGGCTACCACGGGGCGGGGGTCGCCTCGCGGGCGACGATGCACGAGGAGAACGTCAATGGCTCAGGGCACCGTGAAGTGGTTCAACTCCGAGAAGGGCTACGGGTTCATCACGCCCGAGTCCGGCGGGCAGGACCTCTTCGTGCACTTCAGCGCGATCCAGACCGACGGCTACCGCACACTCGAGGAGGGTCAGGCGGTCGAGTTCGAGCTCGGCCAGGGCACCAAGGGCCCGCAGGCCGAGCAGGTGCGGCCCCTCTGACGCCGCCGGTGAGGGTCGCGTGACGGAGAACCTCGACGCCGTCGTCGTCGGTTCGGGCCCCAACGGGCTGGCCGCCGCCGTGACTCTCGCACGTGCCGGTCTGGCCGTGCGCGTCCTCGAGGCGCAGCCGACGATCGGTGGCGGCTCCCGCACGCTCGATCTCGGTCTGGCGGACGGGGTCGTGCACGACGTGTGCTCGGCCGTGCACCCGATGGCGTGGGCGTCGCCGTTCTTCGAGGCGTTCGACCTGCGCGCGCGGGGAGTGGAGCTGCTCGTGCCCGGGGTGTCGTACGCGCAGCCCCTCGACGGGGGCCGCGCGGGCATCGCGTACCACGACCTCGATCGCACGGCGGAGCGGCTGGGCGTCGACGGCGCCGCCTGGCGTGGGCTGCTCGGCCCGCTGGCGGCGGGCTGGCGCGACGTCGTCGCGCTCGCCCTCGGGGACAAGCGCTCGGTCCCCGGGCGTGCGCTGACGCCCGGCGGTGCCGCGGTCGCCGCGCGGTTCGGCGCCGCCGTCCTCGAGCAGGGGAGCGCGGCCTGGGGCCGACGCTTCCGGACCGAGGAGGCGGGGGCGCTGCTCACGGGCGTCGCGGCCCACGCGATCTCCCGTCTGCCGTCTCTGGCTGCCGCGGGGACGGCGCTCCTGCTCGCCTCGCTCGGCCACGCGCCGGGCGGCTGGCCGCTGCCGCGAGGCGGGTCGGGCGCGATCGTCGCGGCACTCCTGGACGACCTGCGCGCGCACGGCGGCGAGGTCGTCACCGGCCACCGGGTCGGTGCGCTCGCCGACCTGCCGCGTGCGCGGGCGTACGTCTTCGACACCGTGCCCGGCGTCGTCGCGGACGTGTTCGGCGACCGCCTGTCGCCGCGGGCGGAGTGGGCCTTGCGGCGGTTCCGGCACGGCGACGCGGCCGCGAAGGTCGACCTGGTGCTCTCCGGGCCGGTCCCGTGGGCGGACCCGGAGGTGGGGCGGGCCGGGACGGTGCACGTCGGCGGCACGCGCGCCGAGATGGCGCGCGCGGAGTCGGTCGTCGCGGCCGGTCGGCACGCGGTGCGGCCGATGGTCCTCGCGAGCGACCCGACCGTCGTCGACCCGGGGCGTGCCGTGGGCGGCCTGCGGCCGCTGTGGACGTACGCGCACGTGCCCGCCGGCTCGACGCGCGACCTGACCGAGGACGTCCTCGGGCAGCTCGAACGGTTCGCCCCGGGGGTCCGGGACCTCGTCGTGGCGTCCCGTTGCGTGCCCGCCGCCGAGATGGCCGCGCACGACGAGAGCTACGTCGGCGGCGACATCGCGGGCGGCGCGGTGAGCATGTGGCAGATGGTCGCGCGCCCGACGCCCCGGCTCGACCCGTACGCCGTCGGGCTGGAGGGCGTGTACCTGTGCTCGGCGTCGACGCCGCCCGGGCCGGGCGTGCACGGGCTCGGCGGCTGGAACGCCGCGCGGCGCGTGCTGCGCCGGGAGTTCGACGTCCGCGCGGAGCCCGATCTGGCGCCGACGTCGGACGTGGGCGCCAGGTAGCGCTCGCGGTCCGCGTCCACGCCTCTACCTCAGGCGACCGCGCCTCTACCTCGCCGGGTCGGCGGTGGTCGTGTCGAGCTCCACGAGAGCGAGGACGACGAGGGCCGAGCTCCAGGAGAGCGGTGCGACGGCCGCCGGGGACCCGTCCGCGAGGACCTTCTCCGGGATCGCGCCGGACGCGGTGCGGTGGTCGTCGACCCAGCGGAGCCACTCCTGGGCGTCGGCCCGGTCCTCCGGGTCCGACGACGCCGCCGCGGTGAGCGCGTAGAGCGTCGTCTGCGGCGTCCAGGAGATGCCGTCCTCGCGCCAGCCCGCCCCGGGCGCGAGCCCTCCGGCAGGGCGCAGCATCTCGGTGACGGACGCGCGCCACGCGACGTCGGCCCCCGCGAGCGGCTCCGGCTGGAACGGTGGCAGCATGAACGCGGTCGACGCGTCGCGCGCGCCGCCGGTCACGTGGCGCGGGTAGCCCTGCGACCCGAACGACCGCTCGACGGCCATGCGCAGCCGTGCGGCGGCCACCGTCGCGTCGGTGGCGCGGTCGTCCTCGCCCGACGCGGAGTAGACGTCGGCCGCGGCCTCGAGCCCGGCGAGCAGGGGGCCGGCGGTGCCGAGGGTGAGCGCCGTCGGCTCGACCTCCCAGTAGTCGCTCGACGGCGGGGGCAGCGGGTCCTCGCCGTCAACCAGGGAGAGCGCGTGGTCGGTCGCGGCGTCGACGAGGGGTCGCAGCTCCGCGGTGACCTCGCGCTGCTCGGCGGGGGGCGTCTCCTCAAGCACGACGTCGGCCGCCCACAGGACCCAGCCGACGCCGTCGGACTGGAGGCCGCGGTCGTCGGGCACGCCCGAGCCGTCGGGCAGGTAGCGCGCGTGGAACGACCCGTCCTCCTCCTGGACGCGGGAGAGGAACCCGAGGACGTCGCGGGCGTCGTCGACGTGCCCGGTGCGCGCGAACGCCGCGGCGGCGAACGACGCGTCGCGCGGCCACACGTAGCGCCACTTGGGCGAGGCGGCGGCGAGCGCGGCACCGTCGTCGAGGGTGAGGGCGCGCAGGTCGAGGAGCGCGGCCTCGCCGAGCGCGGCGAACGGCCCGTCCGCGCCGGGGACGACGCCGGACGCGAGCCACGCGCGCGACGCGGCGGCGGCGTCCTGCGCCCGCCCGGTGTCGAGGAGCGCCGACGCGTCGAGCCGGGCGCCGGCGACCTGCGCGAGCCGGTCGGCCTCGCCGTCCGCGGGGTCGACGCCGTCTGCGAGCGCGGCCGGGTTGAGCGCCGCGGGGTCGAGCACGCGGCTGCCGGGGAGGTACGTCGCCGCGGCCCCGGGGGCGAGGCGCAGGACCGCGGTGCCGCCGTCGGGCCCGGTCGAGACGGCGACGCCGTCCTGGTACAGGTCGATGTGCTCGCCCGTGGGGGCGGCGACGGCGGTCGCGGCGGTGAGGCCGAGGGCAGGGACCAGCACGAAGCCGGCCAGGGCTGCTGCGAGGCGCCACGACGGTGTTGCGCGGATCACACCGCGCATCCTAAGGGGGCCGCGCGGCACGGCGGGTTTCGCCCGTCGCGATACGGGGCAGGGCCGCGAGGGGCTGTCTTGCACTCGCACCCTGAGAGTGCCAATAATGGCGTTAGCACTCTCGTCATGAGAGTGACAGAAGTGACCAGCGCAGGCAGCCGCTCACCGCGGGTGCGGCGCAACCCACCAGGTCGACAGGTGAGGCCCGCCCCGGCGGCGTGACATGAACGCCGCCCGTCGCGGGCCGTCCGTCGCGGGCGCCGGCCGACCGCCACACGCCACCAGCGGAGGATCATTCCCCATGGCCAAGATCATCGCCTTCGACGAGGAGGCTCGTCGGAGCATGGAGCGAGGGCTCAACATCCTCGCCGACACCGTCAAGGTCACCCTCGGCCCCAAGGGCCGCAACGTCGTGCTCGACAAGAAGTGGGGCGCGCCGACCATCACCAACGACGGCGTCTCCATCGCCAAGGAGATCGAGCTCGAGGACCCGTACGAGAAGATCGGTGCGGAGCTCGTCAAGGAGGTCGCCAAGAAGACCGACGACGTCGCGGGTGACGGCACCACCACCGCGACCGTGCTCGCCCAGGCGCTCGTGCGCGAGGGCCTGCGCGTCGTCGCGGCCGGCGCCAACCCGATCGCCGTCAAGCGCGGCATCGAGAAGGCCGTCGACGCGGTGACCGAGCAGCTGCTCAACGCCGCCAAGGAGATCGAGACCAAGGAGGAGATCGCCGCCACGGCCGCCATCTCCGCCGGCGACCCCGCGATCGGCGAGCTCATCGCCGAGGCCCTCGACAAGGTGGGCAAGGAGGGCGTCATCACGGTCGAGGAGTCGAACACGTTCGGCCTCGAGCTCGAGCTCACCGAGGGCATGCGCTTCGACAAGGGCTTCCTCGCGCGCTACTTCGAGACGGACCCCGAGCGCCAGGAGGCCGTGCTCGAGGACCCGTACGTCCTCATCGTCGAGTCCAAGATCGCGAACGTGAAGGACCTGCTCCCGGTCCTCGACCAGGTCATGAAGGCCGGCCGCTCGCTCCTCATCATCGCCGAGGACGTCGAGGGCGAGGCGCTCGCGACCCTGGTGCTCAACAAGATCCGTGGCACGTTCAAGTCCGTCGCCGTCAAGGCCCCGGGCTTCGGCGACCGTCGCAAGGCCATGCTCCAGGACATCGCGATCCTCACCGGCGGCCAGGTCATCACCGAGACGGTGGGCCTCAAGCTCGAGAACGCGACGCTGGACCTGCTCGGCCAGGCGCGCAAGGTCGTCGTCACCAAGGACGAGACCACGATCGTCGAAGGTGCGGGCGACGCCGACCTGATCCAGGGTCGCGTCAACCAGATCCGTGGCGAGATCGAGAAGTCGGACTCCGACTACGACCGCGAGAAGCTCCAGGAGCGCCTCGCGAAGCTCGCCGGCGGCGTCGCCGTCATCAAGGCGGGTGCCGCGACGGAGGTCGAGCTCAAGGAGCGCAAGCACCGCATCGAGGACGCCGTGCGCAACGCGAAGGCGGCCGTCGAGGAGGGCATCGTCGCCGGTGGTGGCGTCGCGCTCATCCAGGCCGGTGCCGTGGCGTTCGAGAAGCTCGAGCTCGAGGGCGACGAGGCGACCGGTGCGCAGATCGTGCGCGCCGCGATCGACGCCCCGCTCAAGCAGATCGCCGTCAACGCGGGCCTCGAGGGTGGCGTCGTCGCGGAGAAGGTGCGCAACCTCCCCGCCGGCCAGGGCCTCAACGCCGCGACCGGTGTGTACGAGGACCTCCTCGCCGCCGGCGTGAACGACCCGGTCAAGGTCACGCGCTCCGCGCTCCAGAACGCCGCCTCCATCGCGGCGCTCTTCCTCACGACCGAGGCCGTCGTCGCCGACAAGCCGGAGAAGACCCCGGCCATGCCGGGTGGCGACGGTGGCATGGGCGGCATGGACTTCTGATCCACGCCTGACCCTCTCCCGGCCTGGCCGGGAGGTCGCAGGACATCGAAGGCCGTCGGCCGGGTTCGCCCGGTCGGCGGCCTTCGTCGTGCCCGCGGGTGGTCGTCCTGACGGACGTCGCGCCCGGGGATCGTCGCGGTACACGGACGTATAACGCGGTGTATACACGCCGGAAACGAACGCGCGGCAGGATCGCGGCCATGCACCTGACGCCCGCGGACACCGAGAAGCTGCTGCTCGCCGTCGCGGGCATGGTCGCGCGCGACCGGCGCGAGCGCGGCGTGCTGCTCAACTACCCCGAGACGGTCGCCCTGCTCACGACGTGGGTGATCGAGCGGGCGCGCGAGGGAGCGAGCGTCGAGGAGCTCATGGTCTCCGGGCGCGCGGTGCTCGGCCGCGACGACGTGATGGACGGGGTCGCGGAGATGCTGCCCGACGTCCAGGTCGAGGCGACGTTCCCCGACGGGCGCAAGCTCGTCACCATCCACCAGCCGATCGCCTGACCCGGCCCGGTCCGGCGCACGCACGAGGCTCAGCGAGAGCGAGGCGACACATGGCAGGCATCAGCACGAGCGGTCCGGGCGCGGTCCGGCTGAAGCGCGGCACCGAGGACGTGCCCGTCGTCCTCAACGCCGACCGCACCGACGACGAGCGCGTGACGCTGGTCGTGACGAACACCGGGGACCGCCCGGTCCAGATCGGATCCCACCTCCACCTGCCCGACGCCAACGCCGCGCTCGCGTTCGACCGCACCGCCGCGCACGGGTTCCGGCTCGACGTCCCGTCCGGCACGTCGCGCCGCTTCGAGCCGGGCGCCTCCGCGGAGGTCGAGGCCGTCGCCCTCCGGGGACGACGCCGTGTTCCGGGCCTCCAGCGCGGCAAGCCCGACGGCGGGGCGCTGGACCGCGCGACCGAGCCTGCCGAACCCGGGGTCGCTCCCCAGCGGCGGCCGGACGTGGGGACCGACCCAGGGCTCGGCACGCAGGTCCGGACCACCACCGAGGAGGACTGACGCATGGTCGCGATCTCGCGCGAGCGCTACGTCGCGCTGTACGGCCCGACGGCGGGCGACCAGGTGCGCCTCGGCGACACCGACCTGTGGATCGAGGTCGAGGAGGACCGCACGTTCGGGGGCGAGGAGGTGGTCTTCGGCGGCGGCAAGTCGATCCGCGAGTCGATGGCGCAGGGGTCGACGACCCGCGCCGAGGGCGCGCTCGACACGGTGGTCACGAACGCCGTCGTGCTGGACTGGTGGGGGATCGTCAAGGCGGACGTCGGGATCCGGGACGGGCGGATCGTCGCGCTCGGGCGCGCGGGCAACCCCGACGTCGCGGACGGGGTGCACCCGGACCTGCACATCGGGCCGAGCACGGACGTCGTGAGCGGGGAGGGCAAGATCCTCACCGCGGGCGGCATCGACTCGCACGTGCACCTCATCTCGCCGTCACAGGTGGTCGAGGCGCTCGCGACGGGCATCACGACCGTCGCGGGCGGCGGTACCGGACCGAGCGAGGGCACCAAGGCCACGACCGTCACGCCCGGGGCGTGGCACCTCGAGGCGATCCACCGCTCGCTCGACCGCCTCCCCGTGAACGTGCTGCTGCTCGGCAAGGGCAACACCGTGAGCGCGGAGGGGCTGCGCGAGCAGGCCTTGGCGGGCGCGGGCGGCTACAAGGTCCACGAGGACTGGGGGTCGACGCCGGCCGCGATCGACGCGGCCCTGAAGGCTGCCGAGGACTGGGGTCTCCAGGTCGCGCTGCACTCCGACTCGCTCAACGAGGCCGGGTTCGTCGAGTCGACGCTGCGCGCGATCGGCGGCCGCTCGATCCACGCGTTCCACGCCGAGGGCGCAGGCGGTGGCCACGCGCCCGACATCCTCACCGTCGCGAGCCACCCGAACGTCATCCCGGGGTCGACCAACCCGACCCTCCCGCACACGGTCAACACCGTCGCCGAGCACCTCGACATGCTCATGGTGTGCCACCACCTCAACCCGCAGGTCGCGGAGGACCTCGCGTTCGCGGAGTCGCGCATCCGCGGCACGACGATCGCCGCCGAGGACGTGCTCCACGACCTCGGTGCCATGTCCATCACGTCGTCCGACGCGCAGGCCATGGGCCGCATCGGCGAGGTCGTCACGCGCACGTGGCAGGTCGCGCACGTCATGAAGGCGCGGCGCGGCGCGCACCCCGGCGGCGCGCGCGGGCCGGAGCTGCCGGCGGACAACCTGCGCGCGCGCCGGTACGTCGCGAAGTACACGATCAACCCGGCGGTCGCGCACGGGATCGACGCGTACGTCGGGTCGGTCGAGCCGGGCAAGGTCGCCGACCTCGTGCTGTGGGAGCCCAAGTTCTTCGGGGTCCGGCCGAGCGTCGTCATGAAGGGCGGCGCGCTCGTGTGGGGCGCGCTCGGCGACCCCAACGCGTCCATCCCGTCACCGCAGCCCGTGCTCATGCGCCCGGCGCTCGCCGACGCGATCGGCGCGGACGTGTCCATGTCGTTCGTGTCGCCCGCCGCGCTCGACGACGGCCTGGAGGAGCGGCTCGGGCTCGCCCGGCAGCTCCTCCCGGTCGCGGACACCCGCGGCGTCGGCAAGGCGCAGATGAGGAACAACGACTACCTCCCGCAGATCGACATCGACCCGGAGTCCTTCGCGATCGAGGTCGACGGCGAGCTCGTCGTCCCCGCCCCCGCCGACCGGCTGCCGCTCGCACAGCTCTACTCGCTGTTCTGAGCCATGAGCGAGACGTGGGAGGTCGACGCGGAGGGACGCGCGGAGCTCATGCTCGCGCTGCTTGCGGACGCGCGCCTGCCGACCGGCGGGCACACGCAGTCCGCGGGCCTCGAGCCGGCGCTGCGGGCGGGGATGACGGCGGCACGCGTGCCCGACTACGTGCGTGCCCGGCTGGCCACCGTCACCCGGACCGAGGCGGCGACGGCGGTCGTCGCGCGGCATGTCGCGCTCGCGGCCGGTCCCGTGCCCGACGGCGCGGGGTCGCCTCCCGCGGGTGGCGCGCCGTCGGCTGGGGTGCTCGACGGTGGCTCGTCGCCCGCGGCGCGCGCGCTCGCCGACACGTGGCACGCGTGGGCGGCCCGGACGCCCTCGCCCGCGCTCCGGGAGACGTCGCAGCGGCTCGGCCGCGGCTACCTTCGGCTGCTGCGCCGCCTGTGGGCGGGGCATCCCGCCGTCGTCGCGCTGGACGAGGCGGCGTCGGTCGTCGCCGGCGAGCGCCGCGCGGAGCAGGCGCCCCCCGATCCCGGCTCCCTGGCCACGCCGGGCGACCGCGCGTCGTCGGGCCCCGGGAGCGCCCAGGGCGGCCGGGCGCGACGGGCGCCGCAGCCACCGCGACCGCTCGTGCTGGGCGTGACGGCCGCGTGCGCGGGGCTGTCCGCGCTGCAGGTCGCACGCCTCGTCGGGTATGAGGACGTGCAGACCGTCGCCGCGGCGACGCTCAAGCTCGAGCCCGTCGATCCGGTCGTCGCGACGGGCTGGGTGGTCGCGGCCCAGCCCGCGATCGACGCGCTCGCCCACGACGTCGCCCACCTGACCGACCCCCGCGCGATCCCTGCGCACGGCGCACCGCTCGTCGAGCAGTGGGCCGAGATCCACGCCCGTACCACCGAGAGGCTGTTCAGTGCCTGACAACCTGCCTGAGAACACGACCACCCGATCGCTGCGCCTCGGCGTCGCCGGACCCGTCGGCACGGGCAAGAGCTCGCTCATCGCGCTGCTGTGCCGCGAGCTGTCCGGCGTGCTGCAGCTCGGCGTCATCACCAACGACATCTACACCGACGAGGACGCGCGGTTCCTGCGCTCCGCGGGCGTGCTCGACCCCGAGCGCATCCGCGCGGTCGAGACCGGCGCCTGCCCGCACACCGCCATCCGTGACGACGTGACCGCCAACCTGCTCGCCGTCGAGGACCTCGAGGAGGACTTCGCGCCGCTCGACGTCGTGCTCGTCGAGTCGGGCGGCGACAACCTCACGGCGACGTTCTCACCGGCGCTCGTCGACGCGCAGATCTTCGTGCTCGACGTCGCGGGCGGCGGGGACGTCGCGCGCAAGGGCGGGCCGGGGATCGCCCGGGCGGACCTGCTCGTCGTCAACAAGACGGACCTCGCGCCGTACGTGGGCGTCGACGTGCCGCGGATGGTCCTCGACGCGACCGCCGCGCGCGACGGCGCCCCGGTGCTCGCTCTCTCACGCCTCGACCGCGAGTCGATCGACGCGCTCACCACGTGGGTGCAGACCCTCCTCGTGGCGCACCGCGCGGGCGCCCACGTGCCGCAGGACCCGGGACCGATGGCGCCGCACTTCCACGCGGACGAGGACGGCAACGGTGTCCTCCACACGCACGACGACGGCGACGCCGCGCACTCCCACCTGCACGACCACGCGCACGGCGACGTGCCCGCGGAGCCGGTGGCCGCCGTCGGGCGCGACTGAGGGCGACGGGGCGCTGATGGACGACGTGACGCGCGTCGGCGCGTACCGGGAGGCGGGACGCGTGCGGTGCGACCTGCGCCCCGGCGCGCTGAGCCCGCGCGTCCTGTCCACCGGTCCGGGGACCGCGCGGGTGGCGCTCGTGGCCACGCGTGCGCTGCTCCTCGGCGGCGACCGCGTGCGCGTCGAGGTGCACGTGGGGGAGGGCGTCGAGCTCGAGCTCGTCGAGGTGTCGGGCACCGTCGCGTACGCCGGGCGCGGCCGGTCGGCCTCGTGGGACGTGGACGTCCGGGTCGACGCCGGCGGGCTCCTCGTGTGGGACGCGCTGCCGTTCGTCGTGGCGGACGGGGCCGACGTCGAGCGCGCCACACGCGTCTCGCTCGCCGACGGCGGAGCGCGGGGCGAGCGGGGCGCCGTGCTGCTGCGCGAGACGCTCGTCCTGGGGCGCTCGGGAGAGGCGGGCGGCCGGCTGCGGACGAGCACGCGCGTCGACCTGTCGCCACCCGGTGCCACCCGGACGTCCCGCGGTGCCGGTGGGACCGGTGAGTCCGCGGCGCCGGACGGGTCGGGACCCCCATGGCGGAGCGACCCGGCACGGCCGGAGCACGTGCGCGAGCTCTTCGTCGAGGACCTCGACCTCGGCGACGACCGCACCCTGCCCGGAATCCTCGGCGACCTGCGCGTCGTCGACTCGGTGCTGTGCCTCGGCACCCGGCCGCCCGCGTCCGCCCCGCTCTCCGACGCGACCACCGCGCCTCGCCGCCCGCCGCTCCGGACGTCCGCTCCTGTCGGGCCGCTGCGGCTCGACCTCGACGGACCCGGCGCGATCGGCCGCCACCTCGGCGCGAGCACCCACGACGCCGGGATCGACGCCGTCGTGGCGGCCTGGACGACGGCGGTGCGTCGCGCGCACGCCGCCCGAGCCGCCGACCGACCTGGTGACGCGCCGCCGCCCGTCCGGGGCGCGCCGTCGACCACCGACCACACCGACCGCCGCACGACACTGCTGACGACAGGAGCCTGACATGCACGTCCCCGACCACTTCCTCAACGACCCCACCTCGGCGACGACCGCCGTCGTCTCCCTCGCCGCCGTCGGCTACGCCGCGTACCGGGCGCGCGAGGACCTCACCCCGCGCCGCGTCGCGCTGACGGCCGCGACGACCGGGTTCGTCTTCGCCGTCCAGATGCTCAACTACCCCGTCGCGGCGGGCACGAGCGGGCACCTCATGGGCGGGGCGCTCGCCGCCGCGCTCGTCGGGCCGTGGCTCGGCGTGCTGTCCGTGACGCTCGTGCTGCTCGTCCAGGCGCTCGTCTTCGCCGACGGCGGGATCACCGCGCTGGGCACGAACGTGCTGCTCATGGCGGTGATCGGGACGCTCGTCGGCTGGGCGGTGACCCGCGGGGTGCTGCGGCTGACGCGCGGACGGGGTGCTGCGGCGGCCGCCGGGGCGGGGGCGCTCGCGAGCGTGCCCGCGTCCGCGGCGGTGTTCGCCGGGCTGTTCGCCGTCGGCGGGACCGTGCCGGTGCCGGTGGGCGAGCTCGTCGGCCAGATGCTCTCCGTGCACGCGGTCATCGGGCTCGGCGAGGCGCTCGTCACGGCGGGCGTCGTCGGTCTCGTGGTGGCCGTGGCCCCGGGCGTCGCGGCGGTCGACGGCGCGGCACGCTCCGCTGCGAGCCGCGCCGTCGCGCCCGACGCCGTGGCCTCGCACGCTGCGGCCGCCTCGCCCCGTGCTGTCGGGTCGCTCGCGGCAGCGCCGGTCGGTGCGGTGCGTCGCGCCGTGCTCGCGCTCGGGACGGGCGCGCTGCTCGCCGCGGTCGTCGTCTCGTCGTTCGCTGCGGCGACCCCGGACGGCCTCGAGGCGACGGCCGAGTCGGTCGGCTTCGCCGACGCGGCGCGCGACCACGCGTTCGCGGGGATGCCGCTCGCCGACTACGGCGAGGCCGGCGGGATCTTCGTCGGCGTCGCGGGCCTCGTGGGCGTGGCCCTCGTCGTCGCGCTCACGGCCGGGCTCCTCACCGCCGCCCTGCGCGCAACCGCCCGCCGCCGCGCGGCGACCGCACCGGCCGCGTGACCGGATCGTGACCGCGTGACACGTGCCGTTAACAGGACGGGCAGATCGGCCGAAACACGGCGTCACTAGCGTCGACACCAGTGGGCACCACCACGGGCACATGTACGTATACATGGCTGTACACGGTGTCTGCGGCGAGCGACCGCCTGCCCGGCGGCCGCCGGCCTCCTGCTGAGAAACCTGCGGAGAACTCCGCTGTGCGAACCTCGCTGAAAGGACTCTCGTGACACCTACACGCGCCACGACCCGTCTCGCCCCGGCTGCCGCTCTCGTCGCCCTCGCGCTCACGCTCACCGCGTGCGGCGCGAAGACGGAGACCGGCGACGGCGCGGGCGCCGCGACCAGCGCCGCCGAGAGCTGCGTCGACACGTCCGGCGACACCGTCAAGATCGGCTTCCTCAACTCGCTCTCCGGCACCATGGCGATCTCCGAGCAGACCGTCGCCGACTCGCTCGCCCTCGCGGCGGAGGAGATCAACGCCGACGGCGGCGTGCTCGGCAAGCAGCTCGAGATCGTCCAGGAGGACGGCCAGTCCGAGCCCACCGTCTTCGCCGAGAAGGCGGAGAAGCTCATCACGAGCGACTGCGTCGCCGCGGTGTTCGGCGGCTGGACCTCCGCGTCGCGCAAGGCGATGCTCCCCGTCTTCGAGGCCCAGGACTCGCTGCTGTTCTACCCGGTCCAGTACGAGGGCCTGGAGTCGTCGCCCAACATCTTCTACACCGGCGCGACGACCAACCAGCAGATCGTCCCCGCGCTCGACTACCTCAAGGAGCAGGGCGTCGAGTCGATCTTCCTCGTCGGGTCCGACTACGTCTTCCCGCGCACGGCGAACAAGATCATCAACGCCTACGCGGAGGCGAACGGCATCGAGGTCCTCGGCGAGGAGTACGCGCCGCTCGGCCACACCGACTTCTCCACGATCGTCAACAAGGTGAAGTCCGCCGGTGCCGACGCCGTGTTCAACACGCTCAACGGCGACTCCAACGTCGCGTTCTTCAAGGAGTACAAGAACGCCGGGCTCGGCCCGGACACCATGCCCGTCGTGTCGGTGTCGATCGCGGAGGAGGAGGTGGGCGGCGTCGGCGTCGAGAACGTCGAGGGCCAGCTCACCGCCTGGAACTACTACCAGACCATCGACAGCCCGGAGAACGCCACGTTCGTCGAGGCGTTCCAGGCGAAGTACGGCGCCGACCGCGTGACGTCGGACCCGATGGAGGCCGCGTACACGTCGCTGTACCTGTGGAAGGGCATGGTCGAGAAGGCCGAGTCGTTCGACGTCGCCGACGTCCAGGAGGCCGCCGACGGCGTGACCTTCGACGCGCCGGAGGGCTCCGTCACCGTGAACGGCGACAACCACCACATCGCCAAGACCGCGCTCATCGGCAAGATCGGCCCCGACGGCCTCATCTACACCGAGTGGAGCTCGGGCGAGCCGATCGAGCCCGACCCGTACCTCGAGGGCTACGACTGGGCCGAGGGCCTCTCCTGACCCCGTGAGTGCTGGGTATCTGTCGCCGCCGCGCCGTCGGGACGACAGATGCCCAGCACTCGAGCGGGGCCCTGTTCGCACTCACCGGAAGGCACGACGCCCATGGATGTGCTGTTCTCGCAGCTCTTCGCGGGACTGAGCCTCGGCTCCGTCCTGCTCCTCGCCGCCCTCGGGCTGGCGCTCACGTTCGGCCAGATGGGCGTCATCAACATGGCGCACGGCGAGTTCATGATGGCGGGCGCCTACACGGCGTTCGTCGTGCAGGGGGTCGTCGGGAACGCCGGCGTCTCGCTGCTCGTGTCGCTGCCGCTCGGGTTCCTCGTCGGCGGCCTGCTCGGCCTGCTCCTCGAGGCGACGCTCATCCACCGCATGTACAAGCGGCCGCTCGACACGCTCCTCGTCACGTGGGGCGTCGCGCTCGTGCTGCAGCAGGTCGCGCGCGACGTGTTCGGCGCCCCGAACGTGGACGTCCGCGCGCCGGCCTGGCTGAGCGGTGCCGTCGACCTGTTCGGCCTGGCCGTGCCGAAGACACGCGTGTTCATCCTCGCGCTCGCCGTCGTCGCGGTCGTCGCGCTGGCGGTCGTGCTCAAGGTGACGCCGCTCGGGCGGCGGATCCGCGCCGTCGTGCAGAACCGTGACCTCGCGGAGGCCAGCGGCGTCTCCACGCGGACCACGGACCGCCTGACCTTCTTCATCGGCTCGGGCCTCGCCGGGATCGCGGGCGTCGCGCTCACGCTCCTCGGGTCCGTCGGCCCGACGCTCGGCACGAGCTACATCGTCGACGCGTTCCTCGTCGTCGTCGCGGGCGGCATCGGGCAGATCAAGGGCACGGTCATCGCGGCGTTCGCGCTCGGGCTGCTGCAGGCGACGTTCGAGTACTCCACGACGGCGAGCATCGCCAAGGTGCTCGTGTTCGTCGTCATCGTCGTCTTCCTCCAGGTGCGACCCCAGGGCCTCGTGTCGGTCCGGACGAGGAGCCTTGCATGAGCGCCGTCACCACCGGGAGCACGTCCCGGCTCACCGCCCTGTACCGTTCCTCGCGCGCCCGCGTGATCGTCGGGTTCGCCGTCGCGGCGGTCCTGCTGTTCGCCGTCGCGCCCGCGACGCTCTCCACGTTCCGCCTCGGCCTGCTCGGCAAGTTCCTGTGCCTCGCGATGGTCGCGGTCGGCATCGGCCTCGCGTGGGGCCGGGGTGGGATGCTCACGCTCGGGCAGGGCGTGTTCTTCGGCCTCGGCGCGTACATCATGGCGATGCACCTCAAGCTCGCGGACGCCGGACCGGACGGCGTACCGGACTTCATGATGCTGTACGGCTCGGGCGAGGTGCCGGGCTGGTGGGAGCCGTTCCGGTCGCCGGTCGTGACGATCCTCGCCATCGCGGTCGTGCCCGCGGGCCTCGCCGCGCTGCTCGGGTTCGCCGTCTTCACGCGGCGCGTGCGCGGCGCGTACTTCGCGATCCTCTCGCAGGCGCTCGCCGCGGCGTTCGCCATCCTGCTCATCGGGCAGCAGGCGACGACGGGCGGCACCAACGGGCTCAACGGGTTCCGGTCGTTCTTCGGGTACGACCTCGCCGACCCCGTGAACAAGCGCATGCTCTTCTTCATCGCCGCCGGCGCCCTGCTCGTCATGGTCGCGATCGCGCGCCAGCTCATGGTGTCCCGGTTCGGCGAGCTGCTCGTCGCCGTGCGCGACCAGGAGAACCGCGTGCGGTTCCTCGGCTACGACCCGGCGAAGGTCAAGGTCGTCGCGTACGCCGTCGCGGCGTTCATGGCGGCGGTGGGCGGCGCGCTGTTCGTGCCGATCGTCGGGATCATCTCGCCGGCGGACGTGGGCGTCGTGCCGTCGATCGGGTTCCTCATCGGCGTTGCGATCGGCGGCCGGGCCACCCTGCTCGGTCCCGTGCTGGGCTCGATCGCGGTGAGCTGGGCGCAGACGAGCCTGTCCGAGACGTTCCCGTCCGGCTGGATCTACGCGCAGGGCGCGCTCTTCATCCTCGTCGTCGCGTTCCTGCCCGGCGGGCTCGCCGAGCTGTTCACGCGGTGGCGTCGCTCGCGCCCGGGTGCGGTGCCCGACGGCGGCGCACCCGCCCCGGCGGGTGGAGGAGCCTCGGACGGGAGCCACCCGGGCGCGACGCGCACGGGCGAGCCGGGCACCGGCGACCCGACCACCGAGGCGCCGACCGCCGTCGACCACGACCCCGCGACCACCGGGAGGACCGCATGACCACGCAACCCACGGGACCGGCGTCCGGCTCGGGCCCCGAGGCGGCGGGTGCCGCCGTCCTCGAGACCGGCGTCGCGGGCGACGGGCTCGACCTGGAGGCCGCGCAGTCCGTCCTCGGCGTCGACGACTCGCGCTTCCGGCACGACTACCTCGAGGTCCGCGGCCTGCGCGTCGAGTTCGACGGGTTCGTCGCCGTCCAGGGCGTCGACCTCACCGTCACCGCAGGGGACCTCCGGTTCCTCATCGGGCCCAACGGGGCGGGCAAGACGACGATCGTGGACGCGATCACGGGTCTCGCCAAGGCGTCGGGATCGGTGCAGTTCGGCGGGGTCGACCTGCTCGGCAGGAAGACGCACCGCATCGCCCGCGCGGGCGTCGGGCGCACGTTCCAGACGGCGAGCGTGTTCGAGGAGCTCAGCGTCCTGCAGAACCTCGACATCGCGGCGGGTGCACGGCGCGGTCCGCTCACGCTGCTCCGGCGGCGCAGCGGGACACCCGAGGCCGTCGAGCAGGCGCTCGAGACCGTCGGGCTCGCGCACCTGCGCGACGTCCAGGCGGGCATCCTCGCGCACGGGCAGAAGCAGTGGCTCGAGATCGGGATGCTGCTCGTCCAGGACGCCCGGCTGCTGCTGCTCGACGAGCCCGTCGCGGGCATGAGCCAGGCCGAGCGCGAGCAGACGGGCGAGCTGCTCCAGCGTATCGGCGCCCAGCGGACGGTCGTCGTCGTCGAGCACGACATGGAGTTCCTGCGGGCGTTCGCGTCCTCGGTGACCGTGCTGCACCTGGGCCAGGTGCTCGCCGAGGGCACGTACGCCGAGGTCCAGGCCGACCCGCGCGTCCAGGAGGTCTACCTGGGCAGCGCCGGCGCGACCCGCGGCGCACGGCGGCGCGCCACCACGAACGCCGAGGAGGCATGATGCTCGAGCTCACCGGACTGCACGCGGGCTACGGCCGGACCATGGTGCTGCACGGCGTCGACCTCACCGTCCCGGCGGGCGGCGTCGCCGCCGTGCTGGGGCACAACGGCGCCGGCAAGACGACGCTCCTGCGGACCGCGCTCGGGCTGCTCAGGGCCCGGTCGGGGAGCGTCGTGCTCGACGGCGAGGACGTCACCCGGCTGCCGACCCACCAGCGGGTGCGGCGCGGCCTCGCGTACGTGCCGCAGGGGCAGCAGTCGTTCGGCGACCTCACGGCACGCGAGAACCTCCAGCTCGTCGCCGACACGTCGCGCGAGGGGCCGCGGCGCCTCGACGAGGCGCTCGACCTGTTCCCGGCCCTGCGCGGGCTGCTCGGGCGGCGCGCCGGACTGCTGTCCGGCGGGCAGCGCCAGCAGCTCGCCATCGCGCGCGCCCTCATCACCGGACCGCGCGTGCTCGTCCTCGACGAGCCGACGGAAGGCATCCAGCCGTCCGTCGTCACGGAGATCGAGGACGCGATCCTCACCCTCACCGACGCCGGCGGGCTCTCGGTGCTGCTCGTCGAGCAGCACGTCGGGTTCGCGCTCGGCGCCGCGCGCGACTACGTCGTCCTGCAGTCCGGGCGCGTGACGAGCCGCGGGTCGGGCGGCGAGGCGGCCGAGGAGAGCGTCCGTGCGGCGATGGCCGTGTAGGCGGGGTGCGTCGTGCGGGATGATGGCAGGACAGGACCACGACGCACGGGCCGGACGAGCAGGAGACCCCGCATGGACATCGTGACCGCGCCGGAACCCGCCGCGACCTCGCTGCGCGACGCCGTCTACACGCGGTTGCGCGCCGAGATCCTCAACGGCCGGGTGGACCCGCGCGAGCGGCTCACCGAGCCCAAGCTGAGCCGGCGGTTCGAGGTGTCGCGCACGCCCGTGCGCGAGGCGCTGTCCCGGCTCCTGTCCGACGGGCTCATCCAGCGCACCGACTTCGGGTACGCGGTCGTCGTGCCGAGCCTCGCCGAGCTGCGCGACCTGTACGAGCTGCGCGTGACCCTCGAGCTGCGCGGCGTCGAGCGCATCATCGAGAACACCGAGCTGCACTACGACACCGACGCCCTGCGCGACGAGCTCGGCCGGTGGGTCGAGCTCCGCGGCGCACCGCCGGAGCCCGACCCGAGCTTCGTGCTCCTCGACGAGCGCTTCCACACCGTGCTGTCCCGCGCCGCGGGCAACGAGCGACTGACCGAGGCGCTCGTCGAGGTCAACGAGAAGGTGCGCGCCGTGCGCATGTACGACTTCGTCGAGTCCGAGCGCATCCGCATCACCATCGACGAGCACATCGAGATCCTCGAGCTCGCGCTCGCCGACCGCCTCCCCGAGGCCCGCGCCGCGCTCCACCTGCACGTCGGCGAGTCGCTCGCCGTCGTCATGGAACGCGCGGCACGCGCGCTCTCCCGCATGGCCCTCGCCGGCTGACAGGGGTCCTGCGCCGAACAGGTGGTCTGGGCTCGGACGGGTCCTAGGCTGGGGCCGTTCTGTCCGACGGCGAGGCGCGGCCTCGTCCGCGCACCGGCCCGGGGAGGGCGATGGCTGCCACGCTGCTCGTCGCGAACCGCGGCGAGATCGCCTGCCGCGTGCTCCGCAGCGCGCGGGAGCTCGGGCTGCGCACGGTCGCGGTGCACTCCGACCCGGACCGTGGAGCGCGGCACGTCCGGCTCGCCGACGAGGCGGTGCGGATCGGCCCGGCGCCGGTCGCCGCGTCGTACGACGACGGGCGGCGGCTCCTCGACGCGGCGCTCGCCTCGGGCGCGGACGTCCTGCACCCGGGCTACGGCTTCCGTGCGGAGGACGCCGCCTTCGCCGCAGCCGTCGAGGCCGCGGGCGTCGCGTTCGCCGGCCCGACGCCCGAGCAGCTCCGCGTGCTCGGTGACAAGGCCCGCGCCCGCGCGCTCGCGCAGGAGTGCGGACTGCGGGTGCTGCCGGGGTCGCCGGTGCTCGGCGGCCTCGAGGACGCGCTCGGGTGGGCGGAGGAGATCGGCTTCCCGCTCGTGCTCAAGGACGCCGGTGGCGGGGGCGGGACCGGCGTGCACGTGTGCCGCGACGCGGCGGGCCTCGCCGCGGCGTGGCGGCGGGAGTCGTCGCGCCCCGGCTCCTCGGGGCGGTTGTTCGTCGAGCGGCACGTCGACACGGCGCGACACCTCGAGGTGCAGCTCTTCGGTGACGGTGCGGGCCGGGTCGTCTCGCTCGGGGACCGGGACTGCTCGCTCCAGCGCCGTCACCAGAAGGTCGTCGAGGTCGCGCCCGCGCCCGGCATCGACCCCGGCGTCCGGGCGGCCCTGCACGACGGCGCCCGTCGCCTCGCGGCGCGGGTCGGGCTCCGTTCGGCCGCGACGCTGGAGGCGCTCCTCGACGTCGGTTCCGGTGAGGTCACGTTCCTCGAGGTGAACCCGCGGATCCAGGTCGAGCACACGGTGACCGAGGAGGTCACCGGTGTCGACCTGGTGGCCTGGATGCTGCGCCTCGCGCTCGGCGACGCGACCGTGCTCGACGAGGTGCCGCCGTCGGGCCCCGCCGTCCGGGGGGTGGCGGCGCAGGCGCGCGTCTACGCCGAGGACGTGCGCCACGGCCGACCCGTCGCGGGCACGCTCGCGCGGCTCGACCTTCCGAGCGCGGGCGCCGGGACGGACGTCCGCGTCGAGACCGGTGCTGCCGCGGGCGACGAGCTCGGTCCCGACGCCGACCCGCTGCTCGCGAAGGTCGTCGTGCCCGCGGCGTCGCACGAGCGCGCGGTCGCGGGGCTGCGCACCGCGCTGGGTGACGTGCGCGTCGACGGCGTCCCCACGAACGTCTCGCTGCTGCGCGCGGCGCTCGACGACGCTGCCGTCGTCGCGGGCTCGGCGACGACCACCACGCTCGCCACGGTGCGTGACCCCGAGCCCTGGGTCGACGTGCTCGACCCGGGCGTCCTCACGACGGTGCAGGACTGGCCGGGACGCACCGGGTACTGGGGCGTGGGCATCCCGCCGTCTGGCCCCATGGACGACCTGTCGTTCCGCACCGGCAACCGCGCGCTCGGCAACCCCGAGGGCGCGGCGGGGCTCGAGTGCACCCTCACCGGCCCGACCCTGCGCTTCTCGCACGCGGCGACGGTGTGCGTCACGGGGGCGCCGGCGCCCGTGACGGTCGACGGCGGGCCCGTGCGGCAGTGGGAGCCCGTCACCGTCCCCGCGGGCGGCGTGCTCGCCGTGGGTGCGCCGCACGCCGTCGGGCTGCGGACGTACGTGCTCGTGGCCGGCGGTCTGGACGTCCCGGCGTACCTGGGGTCGGCGTCGACCTTCGTCCTCGGTGCCGTCGGCGGCCCGGCCGGGCGCGCGCTCGTCGCGGGCGACGCGCTGCACCCTCGTGACCTCGGTCCCGGGTCGGGGGGTCGGCCGGGCGAGCCGGTGCCTCCCGGGCTCGGCGCGGCGGGTGCCGTGCCATCCGATGCCCGACCCCGGATGGGGCACTCGTGGGAGCTCGCCGTGACGACGGGACCGCAGTCCGCGGCGCTCACCGCCGCCGCGCTCGGGCGGCTGCGGACGTCGTGGTGGCGGGTGCTGCCGCACGCGGACCGCACCGGGGTGCGGCTCGCCGGGCCGCCGCTGACGTGGGTGCGGCCCGACGGCGGGGACGCGGGGCTGCACCCGTCCAACGTGCTCGACAACCCGTACTCGGTGGGGGCGCTGAACGTCAGCGGAGACATGCCGATCCTGCTCGGACCGGACGGGCCGAGCCTCGGCGGCTTCGTGTGCGCGCTCACCGTCGTCGCCGGCTCCCGGTGGAAGCTCGGGCAGATGCGGCCGGGCGACGTCGTGCGGTTCGTGACCGTCCACGACGACGGCGCCGACCGGCTGCGTCGCGACGACGCCGCCCGGGCGGCCGCGCGCGTCCCCACCGAGGTGCGCGCCGTCCGGCGCCGTGACACCGGGGCGTTCGCCGGCGACGACCTTCGCCCGGCGGACGGGCCGACGTCGCGTGCCGTCCGCCGGCCCGCGGTCCGCTACCTGCGCGGCGGCGACGACGCGGTGCTCGTGGAGTACGACGGCGGAGCGGGGATCGACCTGCACGACCGGCTGCGCGTGCACGCCCTGGCGAGCGGTCTCGGGGCCGCGGCCCCGCGGGGCGTGCTCGACGTGACTCCGGGCGTCCGCACGCTCCACCTGCACGTCGACCCCGAGACCCTGCCCGTGACACGGCTCGTCGGGCTGCTGCGCGAGCTGGAGGAGGACCTGCCGGCGAGCGACGAGATCGAGGTGCCGAGCCGCGTGCTCCGCCTGCCGCTGAGCTGGGACGACCCCGCGATCCGGGAGGCCGTCGAGCGGTACGCGGCCGGGGTCCGTTCCGACGCGCCGTGGCTGCCGTCCAACGTCGACTTCGTCCGGCGGGCCAACGGGCTCGCGAGCGTCGAGGACGTGCGGCGCACCGTCCTCGACGCCGAGTACCTCGTGCTCGGGCTCGGGGACGTGTACCTGGGCGCGCCGCTCGCCGTGCCGGTGGACCCGCGACACCGCCTGCTCACCACGAAGTACACCCCGGCGCGCACCTGGACGCCGTCGGACGCCGTCGGGCTCGGCGGGGCGTTCCTCTGCGTGTACGGCATGGCGAGTCCCGGGGGCTACCAGCTCGTGGGCCGGACCGTCCCGGTCTGGTCGGCGCACGCGCAGCGCCCGCCGTTCCGCCCGGGCGTCCCGTGGCTGTTCCGGTACTTCGACCGGATCGTGTGGGAGCCGGTCGACCCGGACGAGCTCTCCGAGCGCCGCGCGGCCGCCCGGGCGGGGGTCCTGGAGGTCCCGGTCGAGGACGGCGTGTTCTCCGGCCGGGAGCACGCCGCGCTCCTCGCGCGGGAGGCGGACGACATCGCGGCGGTGGCGGCGGCGCGCCGCGCCGCGTTCGGGCGCGAAGCCGCGGCCTGGGCGGAGGCGGGCGAGCTCGTCGGGTCGGCCGCGCGCGCGACCGCGCGCGGCGGACCCGACGGCGGTGCGCACGACACCGACGAGGACCCCGCCGACCTCGACGACCCGGCGCGCGTCGTGCTGCGCGCCCCGCTGGGTGGTGTCGTGTGGCGCGTGGAGGCGCGGCCGGGACGGTCCGTCACGGAGGGGGCACCCGTGGTCGTGCTCGAGGCGATGAAGCTCGAGCTGCCCGTCCTGGCGCCGTCCGACGGCACCGTCGTCGACGTCCGCGTGCGCCCGGGCGACCACGTGCGCGCCGGCGACGGGCTCGCCGTCGTGCACCTCGAGGCGTGACGCGCGGAGCGCCCGCGGTCTGTGTGCCCTAGCGCGTCGTGAACAGTCGCGAGGCCTGCGACTCGGCGTCCGCATAGGTCTGGGCGGCCGCGCCGAGCGCCGCCGTGATGTCGTCGAGCGCGAGCTCGACCTGGTGCTGCGTGGTCTGCCACTGCGTCATCACGCCCGTGAACGACGTCGCCGCACCGCCGCGCCACGACGCCTGCAGGTCCGTGAGGTGGCGCATCATGGCCCCGACCTCGGCCCGGATCGCCGTGACCGACCCGTTCACCGCCGCGCTCGCCTGAGCCACGCGTGCGCTGTCGACCTCGTAACGGCTCATGTCGTCCTCCGTCGTCTCGTCGGCCCGCAGACCGCCCTGCACACGGCAGGTGCCGGTGCGACGACGACGCTAGCCACGAGACGCGCGGCGCTGCGGGCAGCGACGGCGTCCCTGTGGACGACGGATCAGGAGGTGGGACCTGTGGACGGCGTCGACGCCTCTGCCAGCTTGACCTGCTCCTTACGCAGCCGCTGCAGCTCCGCGTCGAGGTTCTGTCGCGCGGGCTCCTCCCACGCCGCCCCGAGCGGGCTCGAGAAGAGCGAGCGGCGGTCGAGCAGCTTCGTGAGGATCGCGATGCGCGCCCGCACGTAGTCCGGCTTCGGGATGTGCGCGTACTCGTCGCGCACGTCCTTGAGGTACTCCTTGTAGCGCTGCGGCTCCGCGGCGAGCATCGCGAGGTCGGCGTCGCACAGCACCGCGCAGTCGAAGTCCGAGGCGTCCGGCGCGTGCCGCACGAGCGCGTTCACGAGGTACGCGACGCGGCGGACCGCCGGCTCGGGGACCCCCAGGCTCGTGAGCTCGGTGGTCGCGAGCGCGGCGCTCGCGGACTCGTCCTCGCCGCCCTTGTTCGCGTAGGTCGCGCGGCCCTTCGCGTCGAAGATCGCGCCGTGGTACCAGGCTGCGAGGCGCACCAGGTCGGGGTCGTGCGTCTCCTGGGAGAGCTCGTCGACCCGGCCGAGCACGTCGGCGAGGTGGCGCAGGTTGTGGAAGTGGCGGTCCGGCAGGTCCCAGCGGTCGAGCAGCCCCTGCCCGACGGCGCGGACCTCGTCGTCCGGGGCGGTCGCCCCGGCGCCGCGGGCGCTGCGGACGAACGAGGAGAGGAACCACTGCGGTGCGTCGGCGCTGTTGACGCCCATGAACTTTCGCCTTCTTCGACGGACACTTCGACGGACACGAGGAGATGACGGGGGTGGTCGTCACCAGGCGTGGTGCCTGGCACGGAGGCCCCCGCGTCGCCGCGCGGCCTCACCACCAGCCTAGGTCTCGCGGGACGACCCGCCATCGTAGCCGCAGTCGGCGGTGCCTCGGGACCGTGGTGACGGCCTCCGCGCGTCACGTCGGGCGCGCCGGAGCAGACCCGCAGGTGAGGCGGGGTGCGGGCAGGTCAGGGTGCGAGCGGGAGGTCCACGCGGACGGTGAGCCCGCCGCCCGTCGTCTCACGGACCGACACCCGACCCTGGTGCGCACCCACGATCGCGGCGACGATCGCCAGGCCCAGGCCCGAGCCGCCCGACGCACGGTTGCGCGAGGAGTCCGCGCGGTAGAACCGCTCGAACACCCGGCTGCGCTGCTCGCCGGGGACGCCCGGTCCGTGGTCGCGCACCTCGAGCACGGCGACCGCGTCGCGGGGGCCGCCCGGCGCGTCGTCGGGCGGCGTCGCGGGGCGCACGGCGCCCAGCGCGATCTCGACCGGCGTCCCCGCGGGCGTGTGGCGCGCGACGTTCCCGACGAGGTTCGCCAGCACCTGCCGCAGCCGGTCCTCGTCACCCACGACGCGCAGCGCCGCGGGCGCCTTCGCGCCGGACCCCAGGCCTACGAGCCGGACGTCCCGGGTCGGGTCGAGCGCGTGCAGGTCCTGCGCGGAGTCGCGCGCGAGCGACACGAGGTCGACGGGCTCGTGTCGCAGGGGCCGGCCCTCGTCCAGCCGTGCGAGCGCGAGCAGGTCGTTCACGAGCGTGCCCATGCGGGTCGCCGAGTCCTCGATGCGCCCCATCGTGTCGTCGACCTTGTCCGGGGTGTCGAGCGCCCCCATCCGGTACAGCTCGCCGTAGCCGCGGATCGTCGCGAGCGGCGTGCGCAGCTCGTGGCTCGCGTCGGACACGAACCGCCGCATCCGCTCCTCCGACGCCTCCTGGACCGCGAACGCCTCCTCGATCTGGGTGAGCATCGCGTTGAGCGACGCGGCCAGCGAACCCACCTCGGTCGTCGGCGGGGCCGGACGCACGCGCCGGGACAGGTCGCCCGCGGCGATGTCCGCCGCCGTCTCCTCGATCTCCCGCAGCGGGCGCAGCGCGCGGTGGACCGCGAGGTAGGCCACGGCGCCGCCGACGAGCGCGATCCCCAGCGCCGAGAGCGCGAGCGCGCGCCCCAGCACCTTGACCGTCTCGTGGATGCCGGTGAGGGGAAGGGCGACGAACGCGGTGCCGCGGAGCTCGCCGCTGAACCTGTCGTAGAAGAAGAACGGCGTGACCCGCCACTCGGCGGGGTCGGTGCCGCCCACGGAGCCGACGGTGAACTGCGTCCCGACCGCGTCGGCGACCTCGGGGTTCGACATCGCCGGGATGTCGGGGGTGCCGTAGCGCGAGGTCGTCTGGGGCCAGCCCAGAGTGCTGCTGTTGCCGTCGAGGTAGCGCACGAGCACGTAGTAGTCGCTCGGGAGCGACGTCGCCGCCGCGGGAGTCTGCCGGATCGTCGAGCTGGCGACGTCCTCGGCCGAACGCTCGAGCTGCGAGTCGACCTGGCCGACCAGGTAGCTCGACACGACCGTCGTCGTGACCGCCGACGCGAGCCCGAGCCCCGCGGCCAGCAGGAGCACCGTGATCGCGACGAGCCGGGCGCGCAGCGGCACGCGCGCGAACCAGCTCCACCCCTCGGTGGGGACGGGCCGGCCGTAGGGGCGCTCCGCCGTCGGGCCCGCCTCGCCCGGTCCCCCGGACGACGACGCCTCGGAGGGAGGACCGCCCGGTCCCGACGTCGCGGTGCCGGCCGAGATGTCGGCCGAGAGGGCGCGGCGCCCCGGGGGAGGCGGCGGGACAGGGCGGGCGCCCGCCTCCGCGCGGTCGGGGCCGGCCGTCATGTCGTCGACGCGCCGGGGGGCTGACGCAGCAGGTAGCCCACGCCGCGCTTGGTGTGGATGAGCGGCGGGAGCGCGACGGGCTCGCCGTCCGGGCCGGGCACCGTGAGGTTGTCGATCTTGCGGCGCAGGTAGGAGATGTACGACTCGACGATGTTCGCGTCGCCGCCCCAGTCGTACTGCCACACGTGGTCGAGGATCTGCGCCTTCGACAGCACGCGGCCCGCGTTGAGCATGAGGTAGCGCAGGAGCTTGAACTCCGTGGGGGAGAGGTCGACGTCGATGCCCGCGCGGCGGACCTCGTGCGAGTCCTCGTCCATCTCCAGGTCGGCGAAGCGCAGCACCGCGTCCTCGACGGGCTCGGCGTGCGTGCGGCGCAGGACCGCGCGGATGCGCGCCACGACCTCCTCCAGGCTGAACGGCTTCGTCACGTAGTCGTCGCCGCCGACGGTGAGGCCGGTGATCTTGTCGCGCGTGTCGTCCTTCGCGGTGAGGAAGACGACGGGCGTGTGCTGCCCCTTCTCGCGCAGGCGGCGCGTGACGGTGAACCCGTCCATGTCCGGCAGCATGACGTCGAGCACGACGAGGTCGGGCTCGACGTCGCGCACGAGCCGCAGGGCGCTCTGCCCGTCCGCGGCGGCGTGGACCTCGAACCCGGCGAAGCGCAGGGACGTGGCCAGCAGCTCGCGGATGTTCGGCTCGTCGTCGACGACGACGAGGCGTGCCTCAGGGGTGGTGCTCATGCCCTCCAGTGTCCTCCCGCGGTCTGGGAGTCGCCTGGGAACGGGCTCCACCCGCGGCCCGCTCCCGGGCCGGTTCTCGCGCGGTGCGCGTGGGCGGCGTCAGGCAGGATGGCGGCGTGCGGATCACGGTGGACCAGAGGCGACGGCGGCTCGTCGCGCAACAGCTCGCGCTCGCGACGGACCTGCCCGGACGTCCGGCGGCCCGCACCCCCGAGGACGTCGTCGACCGGCTGCTCGCGCTGCACGCCACCGACGCCCCGAGCGTCTACCTCTCCGTCCTCGCGCGCGTCCCCGGCCTCGTGCTCGACGACGTCCGGGACGCCGTGTTCCGGCGGCGCACCCTGGTCAAGGTGCTCGCCATGCGGCGCACGATGTTCGTCGTGCGCCGCGAGACCGTGCCCGTCGTGCACGCCGCCGCGGCGCTCGCGGTCGCCCGACGGCTGCGCGCCCGCCTGCTCAAGGAGCTCGCGACGCTGCCCACGGACCCGCCCGTCGACGACGCGGCGACCTTCCTCGCCGCCGTCGAGGCCCAGGTGCACGGCGCGCTCGCCGAGCACGGACCGATGGACGGCGCGAGCCTGTCGAGGGCCGCGCCCTTGCTGCGCACCGCGTTCCTGCCCACCACCGCCAAGACGTGGGACGTGCGTCGCACCATGACGTCCCAGCTCACGGCGCTGCTCTCCGCGGAGGGCGCCGTCGTGCGGGGCGAGCCGCGCGGGTCGTGGTCGTCCAACCGGCACGTCTGGTCACCGGTCGAGGACTGGTTCCCGGGCGGCATCCCCGCGATGGAGGAGCCGGCCGCGCGCGTGGCGCTCGCCGGATCCTGGCTCGAGGTGTTCGGCCCCGCGACGGTCAAGGACCTCGCGTGGTGGACCGGCTGGAACCAGCGGGACACGCGCGCCGCGCTCGCGGAGCTCGACGTCGTCGACGTGGAGGTCGAGACGGGTGCGCCGGACGACCCGGCCCCGCAGCCCGGCGTCATGCTCGCCGGGACGGACCTGCCCGGCGTCGCGGAGTCGCCGCTGGAGGGGAGCGTCGCGCTCCTGCCGTCGCTCGACCCGACGACGATGGGCTGGGCCGCGCGCGACTGGTACCTCGGCCCCCACAAGGCCGCGGTCTTCGACACGATCGGCAACGCCGGCGCGACGGTCTGGTGGGAGGGCCGGATCGTCGGGGCGTGGGTCGTGCGCCCCGGCGGGGAGCCCGCGTTCCGGCTCCTCGAGGACGTGGGGTCGGACGCCGAGCGCGCCGTCGCCGCGGAGGCCGAGCGGATCGCGGCGCTCCTCGGCGGCGACGGCGTGACGGCGTCGTTCCCGACGCCCCTGTACCGCGAGCTCCACGCCTGACCGCGGAGCCCCGGCTGAGTGCTGGGTATTCGTCGTCGACGGGAGCCGCGACGACGAACACCCCGTACTCAGCAGGTCGGTCAGAGGTAGCGCAGCGGGTCGAACTCGTCGAGCGGGATGATGCGCACGCGCGGCAGGACGGTCGTGAACGCCCCCGCGTGGTCCTCCAGGTCGAACACCTGCAGCCCGCGCCCCGTGAGCTCCGTGAGCCGCACGTTGACGAACTCACGGAAGGCGAGGACGCCGACGCGGCGGTCGGGGTCGTCGAGCAGCGTCTCGACCTGCGGCAGGAAGTCGCCGTCGTGGCTCGCGAGGAGCACGTCGCCCGGCTGGTCGACGATCGCGTCCAGCATGCGCTGGATGCCGATGTCCACGACCTTCTCGCTGCTCGAGCCGGCGAGCGGGATCGGCCGGTAGCCCATCGCGAGCAACGCCTGCACGAACGACATCGGCATCTGGCCCGACGACGCGTTGAGGAAGAACAGCGGCGTGACGTCCTGGCCCCAGGCCTGGCGGGCGAACTCCACGATGCGGTCCCACCGTGGCCGCTCCTCCGGCGCGGGCCGGTGCCCGAGGACGTTCATGCCGAGCGTCGCGTCGATGTTCTCGCCGTCGACGACGAGGTAGGTGCGGCGCGGCGTCGTCAGCGTTCGGCCGTCGGGGGTCTGGAGGTCGGACATGCTGGTCAGCCTATCCGCGCGACGGTCGCCTGCCATGTCCACGACGTGGGTGTTTGCGTCGGGGTACCCCGGAGTGGGTACCGTCGGACCTCGTGACCACGTACGACACCGACGCCACGGCCGCAACCGGAACCGTCCGGATCACGGTCGTCCAGAACTCCCCGGACGTCCGGCTGGACGCCTACGCCGACCTGCTCGCCGCCGACCTGCGGGTCGTGCGCGCGTTCGAGGGTGACGCGATACCCCCGGCGGACGCGCTCGGCGACGGCCTCGTCGTCCTCGGCGGACACATGTCCGCGCACGACGACGTGCGTGCAACCTGGCTGCCCGCGCTGCGCGAGACCCTGCTCGCCGCCGCGACGACCGGCGTCCCGACGCTCGGCATCTGCCTCGGTGCCCAGCTCCTCGCCGTCGCCGGGGGCGGCCACGTCCAGGTGAGCGCGCCTCCGGGGCGCGAGGCCGGCGCGACCCGCGTCTTCTGGCGGGCCGACGCCGAGACCGACCCCGTGCTCTCCGCGCTCGCGGGGCCCGTCGCGGGGGACGCGCCCGTGCGGTACGTGACGAGCATGCACGCCGACGCGATCGTCGACCTCCCGCGCGGCGCCGTCTGGCTCGGGTCGTCCAACATGTACCCGTACCAGGCGTTCCGCCTCGGCTCGGCGCTCGGTGTCCAGTTCCACCCCGAGACGACGCGCGCGGGCTTCGAGGCGTGGTGCGACGCGTACGACGACGTCGACACCGCGGCAGCCCTGGCCGGGTTCGACGAGCACGCGGCGGAGATCCTCGACGGCGGGCGTCGCCTCGCCGAGGCCTTCGTCGCCGAGGTCCGCACGACGGTCGGGCAGAGCGTCCCGGCCTGACGTCGCCGGCCTCTACCTCGGCGGACCTGGGTCCTACCTCGCCACGGTCACCTACCAGTCGGAGGTCGGGGCGTCCTGGGTGGTGGTGCCGGACTCGATCGCGGGCGTGACCTGCGTGGGTGACACCTGCGGTGCGGGCGACGAGCCCTGCTTGAGGGCGGCGAGGCGTGCCTCGATCTCGACGGCCTCGCCGGACGTCTCGAGCTCGGCGAACTGGGAGTCGATGCTCGACGCCGCGACCTCGGCCTGGCCGATCGCCTGCGCCTCCTCGCGGCGCACGATCTCCTCGTAGCGGGAGATCTCGCTCGTGGGGTCGAGCACGTTGATCGAGCTGATGGCGCCCTGGACGGTCTGCTGCGCCTGGGCGCTCTTCTGGCGGGCGACGAGCGTGTCGCGCCGGGACTTCAGCTCGCCGAGCTTGTCCTTCATCATCGCGAGGCCGGACTTGAGCTTCTCCACCGACTCGCGCTGCGAGGCGATGAGCGGCTCGGCCTGGCGGACCTCGCCCTCGGCGGAGATCTGCTTGCCGAGCGCGACCTTGGCGAGGTTGTCGAACTTGTCGGCGTTGGCCGTGTCGCCCTGCTGCCGGTAGCGGTCGGCCTGCGCGGAGGCGGCGACGGCCTTCTGGCCCCACTCCTGGACGGCGGCGACGTCCTCGTTGTAGTCCTGCTCGGCGAGGCGCAGGTTGCCGATGGTCTGCGCCACGGCCTGCTCGGCGTCGGCGATGTTGTTCGTGTAGTCGCGCACGAGCTGGTCCAGCATCTTCTGCGGGTCCTCCGCGTTGTCCAGGAGCGCGTTGATGTTCGCGCGGGCGAGCTGCGCGATCCGTCCGAAGATGCTCTGCTTCTCCGCCATGGTCGTCCCTCTCTGGTGAGCCGTCTCGTGCTGGTCGGTGCTGTGTGCTGGTCGTTCGTCCGTCTCGTCAGAAGCGCCCGCCGCGGCCCGAGCGCCCGCCCGACGAGCGGCCGCCGGAGCGCCCGCCCGACCGGCCGCCGCCGAAGCCGCCGCCCCCGGACCCGCCGCCGAAGCTTCCGCCACCGAACCCGCCGGACCGGCCGCCGCCCCCGCCGCCGCGCAGGATCGAGTCGAGCAGGATGCCGCCGAGCACCATGCCCCCGACGTTGCTCCCGCCGCCGCCACCACCGCCGAACATCCCGCCGCCCTGCGACGACTGCCAGCTCGACGCGTCCTGCTGGGCGCGCTGCGCGGCGGACTGGGCCTGGGCGTCGGCCTGCTGCGCGCGGTCGAGCGCGGCGACGGGATCGGTCGGCTGGAGGGCGCGGGCCTCGCCGAGCAGGCGGATGGCCTCCGAGAGCCGGGTGCGCGCCTCGGGCCCGACGGCGCCGCGCCGGGTCTCGATGAAGTCGTTCGTCGCGCGGACCTGCGAGTCGACGCGCGCGAGCGTGTCGCGCAGGAGCGCGTTCGCGCGCGCTGCCTGCTCGGCACGCTCGCGGAAGGGGGCGAGCGTGGCGTCGAGCGCGGCCTCGGCCTCGGTGAGGCGCCGTAGTGCGGCGAGGGGGTCTCCGCCGTCGCGCGCTGCTCCGGCCGCGGCCGCGGCGGCCTGCGCCTCCGCGAGGGCCGGGGCCACGGAAGGGTCCGCGGGGGCGAGCCGGCCGGCGTCGGCGATGTCGGACGTGATCGAGGCGAGGCCCCGGTCGAGGCGCGGGCCCGACTCGGCGAGGTCCGTGCCGGCCCGGTCGACGGCGTCGAGCAGCGTGACCGCCTGCCCGACGGCGTTCTGCGCGGCCCGGGCGAGGGCGACGGCCGCCGCCCGGTCCTTGCCGGCGAGCGCCTCACGGCCGCGCGCGACAGACTCGCGCGCGTTCGCGACGAGCGCCTGCGCCTGGTCGGGGTTCTGCGCGACGGAGGCGAGCGACGTCGGGGGGTACGTGCGGGCGAGACCCTCGACGGTCGCGCGTGCAGGCTCGACGCGGGCGAGCACCTCGCTCGCGCGCTGGTCGGTCTCGTCGAGCACCTGCGGCGCGCGCGCCTGGAGGTCGCGCAGCTCGTCGAACGTGCGCGACTGAGCGTCGAGGGACTCCGCGACGTCGTCGCACAGTGCGACGATGCGGGCCATCGCGTCCCGGGCCTGAGGCTCGGTCTCGGGCCGGTCGTCGTCGAGCTGCTGGCGCAGCGCGAACGCCTCGGACACCTTCTGCTTGGCCTCGGCGAGCACCGCGGAGAACTGCTGCGTCGCTTCGAGCCCGAACTGGGCCTGGGCGAAGCCGAGCTCCTGCTCCGAGGTCTTCACGGCGTCGTCGATCGCGACGAGCGCGGCGCTCGCGCGCCGGTTGAGCTCGTCGGTGGGCAGGGCCGCGAGGCCACCCTCCGCGGGAGCCCCGCCCGGGGCGGCGCGGCGGCGCCTGGCGACCGCTCGCACGACCAGCACGACCACGAGGACGAGCACGCCGAGGCCGAGCAGGACCCAGAACCAGGACACGCCCCCGGAGCCCTGGCTCGCGCCGCGCGCGACCTCGGCGGCGGCGATCGCGGCACCCGGCCAGTCGTCGTCCCGCAGCTCGTCCTCCACGGCGGCGGAGATCCGGTCGAGCTCTGCGTCGGTGAGCGACACGTTGTTGTCGTAGGAGAGCCCGTAGCGGCGGTCCTCGGTCGCGACGGCGAGGAGCAGGTCGTCCACCCCGAGCCCGGACGTGTTGGCCGTGGCGTTCGCCCAGTCGACGCCGTCCATGCCGTCGAAGCTCGGCACGTACACGACGAAGAGCTGGAGGTCGGTGTCCTGCGCGAGGCGGTCGAGCGCGTCCTGGACCTCGTCGGTCCGGTCGCCCAGGACGCCGTCGGGGTCCGTGATCTCGCCGGCGACGTCCATCGGAGGGACGGCGTGCGCGGTCCCGGCGGGAGCCAGCAGCGCGAGCCCGGTCAGCAGCGCGACCGCCGTCAGAGCGAGGCGCGTCGCGACGAGGGCGCGGAGCGCGCGGGCGCCACGGTCCGCGGCGGCGCGGGGGAGCGAGGGACGGTGGGCCGTGCTCACGCGCCGATCCTTTCCCAGCCCCCGGGGTCCCGCAATCGCTACCGGTGGCTGCTCGCGTGCCGTCGTCATCCGCAGACGACGGCGAGGCCCGCCTCCCCCTCGGGAGACGGGCCTCGCGCTCAGGAGACGCTGTCGGTCAGCCGCACGTCAGCGCCGCGTACGGCGCGCTGACCTCGCTCGTGACCCCTCCGACGACCGCGCTGACGACGGCGTCGCCCGCCGCCACCGAGGCGGCGCGCACCGCGAACGACTGGTACGCGTTCGCGCCCGGGGTGACGCTCGCGACGGTGCGCGACCCGAACGGCGTCGAGAGCGTCACCGCGAGCGGCGCCGCGCCCCCGTTGGTCGCCCGGACCGCGACGTACGCCTTGCCCGCGAGGCAGCGGGTCGAGGCCTCGACCGTGACGTCCGCCTCCGCGGGGAGGTCGGTCGGGTACGCGACGACCTGCGGGGAGGCGAACGAGCCGACGGCGGGCGCGCCCGTGTCGTTGACGACGTGGTCGATGCCGCCCGAGCCGTTGAGGAAGACGCTCGTCATCGACCGGAACGTCACGCCCGCGCGGACCGGCGTCTGGACGCCGCTCGCGACGCGTACGTCGACGCCCTGGTTGAAGAACGAGTACACGCCCAGGCCGACGGCGTCGTGCCGCTGGACGTGGTCGCCCACCCGGTACGACGCGTACCCCTTGCGGTCGCCGTCCATGAACGCGGCCTGGCTCGGCACGTCGTAGGGGATCTCGCTCTGGTAGAAGACCGTGCGGCCGCGCTCGCCGTTCCAGATCGTCTGGTTCTTCTGGTAGTGCTCGACGAACAGGCCCGTGGCGGTCACGTCGTCGCCGTTCACGACGACGCCGTGGTCACCGGTGTTCTGGTCCCACCCGATGCCGGCGCCGTGGTCGCCGCGCCAGGCCCAGATGTGGTCCAGGAGCACGTGGTCGCTGTTGACCTCGATGCTCGTCGTCGCCTTGCCGACCCACGGTCCGCCGACGCGGACGAACACGTCGGTGAGCGTGGTCGGGTCGGCGGCGTCCGCCACGTGCGCGTCCGCCGGACCGACGCGCACGAGGACGTCCGACTCGACCGGTCCGGCGTCGACCGTGATGCCCGCGACCTTCACGCCCGCGACGTCGCCGATCTCCAGCGCCGCGGTGCCCGACGTCGGCGCGAGGGACGCGTAGCCGAGGCCCAGCACGACCGTGTCGGGGTTCTCGACCTGGATCGCCTCGTCGAGGTGGTAGACGCCGGGGGTGAGCAGGAGGTTCTTGCCGGTCGCGAGGGCCGCGTTGATCTCCGCCGCCGAGTCGCCCTCGTGGGCGACGAAGAAGCTGTCGAGGGACAGCTTCTGGCCCGCGTCGGCGTCGGTCGACCAGTCGACGCCGCGCGTCTCGGTCCGCGCGTTCGGCACGAACACGGCGAGGTCCTCGCCGTCGCGGAAGAGGAACGGCGCCTCCCGGCTCAGCGGGGTCGTGTCGAGCGTCGTCTTGTTGCCCGCGGTGCCGTCGGGCTGGGGGCCGAAGTCCGTGGCGGGGGCGCCCTCGACGCCGGAGAAGACCATGTTCCACACGCCGCCGTCCCAGGTGCCGACCTCGGAGTTGCGCGTGTACCACTGCTGCTGCGAGCCGGTCACGAGGCGGCCGGAGACGCGCGAGTTGGCGAGGTAGCCACCGCTCGCGTACTCGCCGAACCGGCCGAACACCGTGAGGTCGCCCTGGATGTCGACGCGACGCAGCGGCGCGGCCTGCGACACCGCGAACCGGAGCTGGTGCGGGTCGGTGATCCCCGCCGGGAACGGGCGGTTCACGTCCTCGTCGACCGGGCGCTGGATCGGGTTGATCGCGACGTTGCTCAGCGAGCGCCAGAAGCGCGTGAGCGAGCCCGGGTCCTGGCAGCTCCACGGGTTGTTCGGGCAGCTCACGACCGGCTGCACGCTCAGCGCGCCGTTGATGAGCACGTCGTCCGGCTGCGCGCCGAGACCGGCGATCGCGGTGTAGTAGCCGACCTCGGCGTTGACGATGCCCGTCGCCGTCGCCGGGTCGTTCGCGCCGGACGCGTCGCCGTAGACGCCGGGCTCGAAGAACACGGCGTGCCGGTCCTGGCTGAACTCCGCCTCGTCGTTGATCGACGCGAGATAGGTGTTGATCTGGTCCACCGACCACGAGTCGTCGATGAAGACGACGTTGGGTCCGAGGTCGGGGTCGGTGGCGGGGGCGGCCGTCGCGGGCGCGCCGAGAGCCACGCCCGTCGCGGCCACGGCGAGCGCCGCCACGCCCGCGCCTGCGGCACGGGCACGACGGGCCGGCCTGCTCGCGCCGGGGATGGTCGTCGAGAGGGTCACGGTGGGTGTTCTCCTTCGAACGGGGGGTCGGCGCAGCGCACCGACGCCGGCGCGACGTCGCGCCGATGCGGGGAGCCTAGGGCACAACTGACTGTCTTGTCAGTAACTCGCTGGGAGCGCTCTCACATCGTGGGACGAACCCGTGAGTGCAGGAAAAATGTCGCCCCGAACCGGTTCGGGACGACAGATTTCACGCACTCGACGGGGAGCGGTCACTGCACGACGCCCAGGTCCCGGTGTTTTCGGTCGGCCCTGGGCGTCGTTCCGTGCCGGGCGGGTGCCGCGCTCCTGCGTCGCGGGACCCCCACCCGTCACTGCACGACGCCCAGGTCCTCCGCGTCGACGATGCGGTAGGCGTACCCCTGCTCCGCCAGGAAGCGCTGGCGGTGGGCGGCGAAGTCCTGGTCGACCGTGTCGCGGGCGACGACGGCGTAGAAATGCGCGGTGCGGCCGTCGGACTTGGGGCGCATGACGCGGCCGAGGCGCTGGGCCTCCTCCTGGCGGGACCCGAACGACCCCGAGACCTGGATCGCGACGGACGCCTCGGGCAGGTCGATGGAGAAGTTCGCGACCTTCGACACGACCAGCCGCGAGATCTCGCCCGAGCGGAACGCCTCGAAGAGGCGCTGGCGCTCGCGGACCGTCGTCGCACCCGTGATGAGCGGCGCGTCGAGGTGGTTGCTCAGCTCCTCGAGCTGGTCCAGGTACTGGCCGATCACGAGCACCTGGTCGTCCGGGTGCTGCGCGACGATCTGCTCCACGACCCGGTTCTTGCCCGCGGCGGTGGCGGCGAGCCGGTACTTGTCCTCCGGTTCAGCGACGGCGTACGTCATGCGGTCGGACTCGGGCAGCGTGAGGCGCACCTCCACGCAGTCCGCGGGCGCGATGTACCCCTGCGCCTCGATGTCCTTCCACGGGGCGTCGTACCGCTTGGGCCCGATGAGCGAGAACACCTCGTCCTCGCGGCCGTCCTCGCGCACGAGCGTCGCGGTGAGCCCGAGGCGGCGGCGCGCCTGGAGGTCCGCCGTCATGCGGAAGATCGGCGCGGGCAGCAGGTGCACCTCGTCGTAGACCACGAGGCCCCAGTCGCGCGCGTCGAGCAGCTCGAGGTGCGTGTACACGCCCTTCCGCTTGGTCGTCAGCACCTGGTAGGTCGCGATCGTGACGGGCTTGATCTCCTTGCGCGCACCGGAGTACTCGCCGATCTCGTCCTCGGTGAGCGTCGTGCGCCGCACGAGCTCGTCGCGCCACTGCCGCGCGCTCACGGTGTTCGTCACGAGGATGAGCGTCGTCGTCCCGGACTTCGCCATGGCGCCCGCGCCGACGATCGTCTTGCCCGCGCCGCACGGCAGCACGACGACGCCGCTGCCGCCGTGCCAGAACCCGTCCACGGCCTGGGCCTGGTACGGGCGCATCTCCCAGGGCTTCGGCTCCTCGCCCTCGACGCGCGGCGGCGTCGTCGGGCTGAGCGCGATGGCGTGCTTCTCGCCGTCGACGTACCCCGCGAGGTCCTCGGCGGGCCAGCCGAGCTTCACGAGGACCTGCTTGAGGTGGCCGCGCTCGGACGGGTGCACGACGACGGTCGTGTCGTCGATCCGGTCGCCCACCAGCCCGGCGGTGCGCTTGGACTTGAGGACCTCGGCGAGGACGGCGCGGTCCGTCGCCTCGAGCACGAGCCCGTGCGTCGGGTGCTGCGCGAGCGTGAGCCGCCCGTACCGCGACATGGTCTCCGCGACGTCGACGAGCAGCGCGTGCGGCACCGGGTAGCGCGAGTACTCGATGAGCGTGTTGACGACCTGCTCGGCGTCGTGCCCGGCCGCGCGCGCGTTCCACAGGCCGAGCGGCGTGAGCCGGTAGGTGTGGACGTGCTCGGGGGCGCGCTCGAGCTCGGCGAACGGCGCGATGGCCCGCCGCGCGTCGTCGGCGCGGGGGTGGTCGACCTCGAGCAGCAGCGACTTGTCGCTCTGGACGATGAGGGGTCCGTCGGTCATGTGTCTCCTTGCCGAGGTAGAACCGTGGTGCCGCGAGGTGGAGGCGTGGTCGTGACCAGGGCTCTACCTCGGCGGGGCGTCCGGGGTGACGGAGGCGATGCGGTGGACCGCGACCGTGAGCTCGGCGTCGCGCGCCGGGTCCTGCGCGCGCAGCCGTCCCGCGTCGAGGGTGAGGGGTCGGACGCGGCGGCGGTCCTGCCCTCCGGTCGGCCCCACCACCTCGAGCCAGACCATCGCCCCGTCCGCGATGGCCTCGCGCAGCAGACCCAACGCGGCCACCGGGTCGGATGTTCCCTCCCCGAGGTCGTACCCGCTGGACCCGCTGTGCCCGTTCGTGCCCGACGGCGCCCGGTCGCCCCCGCTCGACACGCTGCGGTCACCCGTGGCCCGGCCCGTGCCGCCGTCGGCCTGCGCGGCGGCGCGGGAGTCGGCGGCGCGCAGCCGCGCCACGAGGTCCGCGAAGCGCGCTTCCCCCCGGTCGGGGCCAGAACCGGGTTCGTCGACGCGCGCACCGGACCCCGGGACGACTCCCGTCCGCGCCCGTCCGCGTCGGCCCGCGGTGGCGAGCCGTCCGCGCCGGGGCGGTGCGACGTCGTCGGGCCCGCCCCGACGTGCCGCCCGGTCCGCGACGAGCACGCGCCCGTCCGGGCCCTCCACGACGGCCGGGACGCCGCGCGCGCGCAGCGCCTCCTGCAGCTCCCCGGCGGGTGCCGAGGACGCGAGGACCGTGGGCGCGAGGAGCACGAGGCCCAGCCCGCGCAGGACCGGGTCCTCCGCGATCCCCGCGAGCAGCACCGGGTCCTCGGCGCGCACGTACGACGACGCCGTCCCCACACGGACCCGACCGTGGCGGCGGGCCGTGTCCCGCACCAGGTACTCCAGCGGCTGGGGCACGGGCGTGCGCGAGTGCGCCGCGAGGTCGCCCAGGAGCTCGTCGGCCGTCGCGCCCCGGTCGAGCGCGCGCAGGACGGAGTCCGGGGTGAAGCGGACCGTCGTCGCGGCGCCGCGCGACTCGACGTCGGCCGCGACCTCCACGAGCCGCTCGAGCGTGCGCGACGGCCGCCCCGGCACGATGCCCGTGAGGTCGCCCTGGAGCAGCAGGTCGTCGACCTCGGTCGGGAGCACCGCCTCGAAGGCGGCGCCGAGGTCGGCCGGCCCGGTCCCGGACGGCGACGCCGCGTCGTCGGCCCCGAGGAGGACCCGGCCCGGGGGAGCGAGGGCGCCGGCCCCCGTCACCCCGAGCAGCGCGGCCTCGCGCAGCAGCCCCGCGACCGCCTGCTCCGGCGGCACCGCGCGCGGCGTACGCCACCGCAGGACGGCGACGACGTCGGCCGCGGCGAGCGGGCGCCCGGGGGCGAGGTCGAGGACGTCCAGGACGGACCGGCGGAGCCGGGGCACCCACGGGCGCCACAGCTCCGGGTCGAGCGCGGCGCGCAGGGCTCCCTTCTCGTCGCGGCTGCCCACGAGCCAGGGAGTGCGGCGCGAACGCCACCAGCCGCGGGCGAGCGTCGCCCACCGGTCGCCCAGGTCGTCGTCGAGCCAGTCCTCCGCCGCGAGGGTCGGGGTGAACGTGGGCGGGTCGTCGCCGTCGTCGGCCACGAGCCCGGCCGCCGCCGCCAGCTCGACGACCGCGGCCGCCGTCGGGTCGTCCACCTCGAGCGCGACGGCGGCCCGCCGCAGGTCGCGCACCCCGAGCCCGCCCGCGCGCAGCACGCCCGGCGGGTGCTCGGTCCAGTGCGTCACGAGCCGCGCGACGAGCCGCACGGCCTCGAGCCCGGCGCTCGCGGACTCGGCGGCGACCGTCGCCGTCGGGAGCTCGCGGACGTCCGGGACGGGCGGCGCCGTCCGGACGTCGCGGTGGGTGCGGTCGCCGCGCAGGGCGAGCCCGACCTCGCGCGGCAGCACCACGTGGCGCTCGTCGGTCGCGCGCAGGTAGCCGTGGCCCACGAGCCAGTCCGTCGCACGCCGGGCCGACGGGTCCGACCGGGGAGCGACGCCGACGGGCGGTCCCCACGTCAGCGCGTCGAGGATGGCCCGGGCGCCCGGCGGCGCGTCGTCGGGCAGGTCGGACGGAGGGCCGGCGGCCGACGCGCCGGGCGCGGTCGCGACCGGGCCCAGGCCGGCGGGGTGCGGACCCAGGACCTCGGCGAGACCCGGCGCCGGGCGGGACCCGGCCGCCCGCGCGCCCGGCGTCCACACGAGCGCGAGCTCGTCGAGAAGGGCGAGCGCCGCGGTGACACGCGCCCGGTCGACGCCCGTCGCGCGGGCGACCGTCGCCGCCGTCGCGGACGACCCCACCGAGTCGAGGACCAGCACCGACTCCAGGACGTGCAGCGTGAGCTCGTCCAGCCCCGCGAGCGCCCGTTCCAGGCTTGTCCGGTTCATCGCGCGCGCGGCGAGCGAGAGGAGTGTCGAGGGCGACGGGGTCGCGAGGTCGGGCCGCCGCCGGAGCAGCGCGACCAGGGCGGCGTCGTCGCGCTGGCGCAGCGACTCGCTGTACGTCGGAGCCCGCTCGGGCCGGGAGGTGGCCATCCGTTCGATGTTACGCGCCGCTCGGCCACGGCCGGCGGACGGTCCGGGTGCTCAGCCGCGGGCGGTGCGCCGGCAGACCTCGTCCCAGGGCGTCGGCTCGATCCCGAAGCGGGCACGCGCTGCCGTGTCGTCGAGCACGTAGGGGCGGTCCCACTGGTAGGCGAGGTCGCGGAGCTCGCGCAGCAGCGGCGAGAAGAGTCCGGCGGCGGCGAGGCCGGCGCCGCGCAGCGAGCGGACCCGGACGGGCGGGTGCCCGGCGCTCGCGAGGACGTCGGTGAGCGCCTCGCGCTGGGTGCGGGGCGGGTTGCTCGGCGTGTGCCACGTGCGGCCGTGAGCGTCGGGGTCGGCCGCCGCCGCGACCAGCGTGCGGGCGGCGTCCTGGACGTCGGTGAACGAGTGCGGCAGGTCGGTGCGCCCGATCATGGTCACGGCACGCCCGCGCAGGGCGGCCGGGACGACGCGCGAGACGTGCCCGTTGCTCCCGACCCCGGGCCCGACGAAGTCGGAGCTGCGCACCTCGACGACGCGCGCGCGACCGGCGCGGTGCGCGGCGAGCGCGTCGGCCCACAGCCGGGCGCGCAGGACGCCCTTGTGGTCGGTCGCGACGTCGGGCAGGTCTTCGGTCATCGGCCCGTCGACGGGGCCGTACGGGTAGAGGTTGCCCGTGATCGCGTAGACGGCGCCGGTGCGCTCGACGGCGGTGAGCATCGCCGTCGCGAGGGGCGGCCACACGCGCTCCCACTGCGTGTAGTCGCCGGGGTTGGCGCAGTTGTAGAGCACGTCGGCGCCCTCGGCGACACGGGCGAGGGCGTCCGCGTCGGAGGCGTCGAGAGCGAGGTGCGTGGCGCCCGCGACGCCGGTGTCCCGGCCGCTACGGGTGACGACGGTGACGTGCGACCCGCGGGTGGCGAGCTCCGCGGCGACGTGCCGGCCGACGGGCCCGGCGCCGACGACGACGTGCCGGTCGGCCGAGGAAGGTGCGCTGGACATGGGGTCTCCTTTCCGAGAGCAGTGCTCTCGCTTCGTCGAGGAGCATGGCACGCACCGTCCGCTTGCGCAAGAGCGGTGCTCTCGTTTGTGGGCGGCGCTCTCGTCTGCCACCCTGACGGGATGACGGCTCCTCGCACGGCACGCGCCCTCGCGCGCGAGACCCTGACGCGCGACATCCTCGACGCCGCCCGCGCGCGCCTCGTGGCCGACGGCCCCGCCGCGCTCTCGCTGCGGGCCGTCGCGCGCGACGTCGGCATGGTGTCGTCCGCCGTCTACCGGTACTTCCCGAGCCGCGACGCGCTGCTCACCGCGCTCCTCGTCGAGTGCTACGACGAGCTCGGCGCCGCCGTCGAGGCTGCGGAGGCCGCCGTCGCGCGCGACGACCTGACCGGCCGGTGGCTCGCCGCCTGCCGGGCGCTGCGGTCGTGGTGCGTCCAGCGCCCCGGCGACTTCGCCCTCCTCTACGGCACGCCCGTCCCGGGGTACGCGGCGCCGCAGGACACCGTCGAGCCGGCGACGCGCGTCGTGCGGACCCTCGTCCGGGTCGTCGCCGACTCCTGGGCGGACGGCGAGGGCCCCGCGCCCGCCCCGCCGTCGGCCGGTGACGCGGGCGCGCTCGTCGCTCCCGCCGTCGCGTACGTCGCGTCGCGCGGGCTCGTCGGCGCCGACGCCCCGGCGGAGGCCGTCGTACGCACGCTCGTCGCCTGGACGACCCTGTTCGGCACGGTCTCCTTCGAGCTGTTCGGCCACCTCCACCGCACCGTCGCGGACTACGCGCAGTGGTTCGACGCCGTCGCCCTGCGCGTCGGCGCCGACGCCGGGGTCGTCCCACGCGGGACGGATGCGGCCTTGCCGCCGTCCGGCCGGTAGCCTGGGGGTTCTGGTTCCTACGAGCACGAACGAGGTCCACGTGCCCACCGGCAAGGTCAAGTGGTTCGACACCGAACGCGGGTTCGGCTTCATCGCCAACGACGACGGCGGCGAGGTCTTCCTGCACGCCTCCGCGCTGCCCGCGGACGCCCCCGCGCCCAAGCCGGGCGCCCGGGTGGACTTCGGCGTCGCCGACGGGCGTCGCGGCCCGCAGGCGCTCGCGGTCACGCTCCTCGACCCGGCCCCGTCCGTGGTCAAGGCGAAGCGCCGCTCGGCGGACGAGATGGCGGTCATCGTGGAGGACCTCATCAAGGAGCTCGACCGGATCCGCGACGGGCTCGGCAAGGGCCGCTACCCGGAGAAGGGCAAGGCCACGATGGTCGCCAAGGTCCTGCGCGTGGTCGCCGACGAGATCGAGGGCTGACATGGTCGCCGTGGCTGCCGCCGAGGAGCGTTCCCGGGGAGTGTCCGCGCGTGCCGCGCGGGACGCCGTGCTCACGGGCGCGGTCGAGCTCGCGCGCGCCGCGGCCCAGGAGGTCGCCGAGCGCCCCGAGGACGTCGGGGAGCACCTCGGCACGTTCGCGGAGGCGGACCGCCTCATCTCCCACCGGTTCGCGTGCACGATGCGCGGCTACCGCGGCTGGCACTGGACCGTCACCCTCGCGCGCGTGCCGCGCGGCCGGACGGCCACGGTGTGCGAGGTCGAGCTGCTGCCGGGCGACGGCGCGCTGCTCGCGCCGTCGTGGCTCCCGTGGTCCGAGCGCCTGCAGCCGGGCGACGTGGGGCCGGGCGACGTGCTCCCGTTCCGCGCCGACGACCCGCGTCTCGAGCCCGGCTACGTCCCCACCGGCGACGAGGAGCAGGACGCGGTCGCTATCGACGAGCTCGCCCTCGCGCGTGCCCGCGTGCTGTCCCCGCAGGGCCGTGACGAGGCCGCCGAGCGCTGGTACCGCGGCTCTCGCGGACCGACGGCGCGCGGCGCCGTGGCCTCGGCCGCCGAGTGCGGGTCGTGCGGCTTCCTCGTCACGCTCCAGGGCAGCCTCGGCCAGGTGTTCGGCGTGTGCGCGAACGCGTGGTCGCCCGACGACGGCAAGGTCGTGAGCCTCGACCACGGCTGCGGCGCGCACTCGGAGACCGACGTCGAGCCGCACCGGAGCGACTGGCCGGACGCCGACCCCCTGGTCGACGAGCTGCACGTCGAGATCGTCTCGCTGCTCGAGTCCGTCGCCCCGCCGGCAGAGCCCGCCGAGGAGACGGTGGCGGAGCCGGAGGCCGACGCCGTCGCCCCCGAGCCGACGGCCGACGCCCCGGAGCCGGGAGCCGCGCTGGAGTCCCGGCCGGCCGACGCCCAGCCGGCCTCCGAGCCGGCGGCGGACGAGCCGCAGGAGTGACGGACGACGTCTTCGGGACGGCCGCGCTGCGCCGTGCGGTCCTGGAGGCGTGGCGGTCGTCGCCGACGCGTCTGCGCGAGGACGCGAACACCGAGGAGGACCACGCCCACGGGTCGTACCGGGGGCGGGTCGTCGTCGAGCTCGCGCAGAACGCCGCGGACGCCGCGGCCCGCGCCGGGGTCCCGGGGCGGCTGCGCCTGAGCCTGCACGCGCCGTCGGGCCCGGACGAGCCCTGGGTGCTGCGCGCGGCGAACACCGGCGAGCCGCTGGACGCCTCGGGCGTCGCGTCGCTCGTCGCGCTGCGCGCGTCCGCGACGGGGCGCGGTACGCGCGACGCCGACGGCCGGGCGTCCACGGTCGGCCGTTTCGGGGTCGGCTTCGCGGCGGTCCGGTCGGTCTCCGACCGGGTGCGGGTCGGGGCGGGGGAGAGCGCCGTCGAGCTGTCGCTCGAGCGCACGCGCGCCGCGGTCGACGACGTGGTCGCCGACCGTCCCGACCTCGCCGCCGAGGTGGCGCGCCGCGGCGACCGGCTCCCGGTGCTGCGCCTCCCGTTCCCGACCCGCGTCGAGGTGCCGGCGGGCTACGACACGGTCGTCGAGGTCGAGCTGCGCGACGCGGACGCGCTCGCCGCGGTCCGCGCGGAGCTCGCCGACGTGGGCGACCCGCTCCTGCTCGCGCTCCCTGCCCTCGCCGAGGTCGTCGTGACCGGGGACGGCGTCGAGCAGCGCCGTGTCGCGGACGTCGCCGACCGGTGGACCGTCCTGCGGCGCGAGGGGTCGATCGACCCGGCGCTGCTCGCGGACCGCCCGGTCGA